>DASSMB010000180.1:0-18472 GCA_035689095.1 Rubrobacteraceae bacterium
GCGCGGCTCGTCGTGACGGACGTTGACGAGGCCGGGCTCCAGGGGCTTAAAGAGAAGTTGGAGGGTTCGGGGGCTGAGGTGGAGGCGGTCGTCGGGGACGTCTCGGTGGTCGAGGACGCGAGGAGGATGATCTCTGCGGCCACGGAGCGGTTCGGGCGGCTGGACGTACTGGTGGCGAATGCCGGAGTCATCCCGCTCAACAACGTCGTGGACGCGACGCCGGAGGACTGGGATCACGTCATGGCGGTGGACGGGCGGGGGATGTTCCTGACCTGCAAGTTCGCCGTCGAGGCGATGCTGGAGAACGGGGGAGGCTCGATAGTCTGCCTCTCGTCCATCTCCGGGCTGGCGGGCCAGAAAGAGCAGTCCACATATGGTCCGGCCAAGTTCGTGGCGTCCGGGATCACCAAGCACCTCGCGGTCGAGTGGGCGGACCGGGGCATCCGGGTCAACGCCGTGGCGCCCGGCACCATCCAGACCGAGGCCGTCGCGGAGCTGCCGGAGGAGTACAAGGCCCCGATGAAGGAGGCGCACCCCATCGGCCGGCTCGGCGAGCCGTACGAGGTTGCCAACGCAATCCTGTTCCTTGCCTCCGACGAGGCGTCGTTCGTGACCGGCGCGATCCTGCCGGTTGACGGAGGATATCTGGCGCAATAAGGGACGGTAGTGGAGATAGCCGTCATCGCCGACGACCTGACCGGAGCCGCCGACACCGGAGTGCAACTCACCCGCGCCGGATACCGGACGGCGGTCGCCTTCCGGGAAGCGGAGATGCCGCCTGCCGGCGCCCTCGACGCCGTGGCGCTCGACACCGACTCCCGCACGATGCCGCTGCGCACGGCCAGGGAGCGCGTCTCAGAGGCGGGGGGCGCGGTGCGGGACGCCCGCATCGTCTACAAGAAGATCGACTCTACACTACGCGGTCACGTCGCGGCGGAGATCTCCGCCGCGCTTGAGGCGACCGGCCGGGAGCGCGCGGTCGTCGCGCCGGCCTTCCCGGCCTCCGGGCGAACCACGGTCGGCGGCGTGCAACTCGTACACGGCGTGCCCGTCCACGAGACCGAGATGAGGAACGACCCGCGCACCCCCGTGCGCGAGGGACACATCCCAACCCTGCTCGCAGAGTCGTTCCCTTCGGTCGAGACCTTGAGTGTCGAAGACCTTGCAGATCCCGCGAGCGCGCGCCGGACCATCGAGGATGCCGGATGCGTAGTGGCCGACGCGGTGCGGGACGGGGACCTGGAGGCTCTGGTCCGGGTCGTGCCGGACCCTTCCGATGTGCTCTGGACGGGCTCCGCAGGGCTTGCAGGCGCCCTCGGCGCGGTGTATCCGGGATCTCATGTAGGCGCGACTCCGGCATCAACTCCGGCCCGCGCTGTAGTGGTCGTGATCGGCAGCCTGAGCGGGGTAGCCAGGGATCAGCTCCGTGGGCTCGTGGAGGAGTACGGAGAGGTAGCGGTGCCCGTCGAGGCCCGCAGGGACGGGGTGGTGGAGAAGACCGCAGAGGCTGCGCGGAGGGTCCTGTCGGAGAAGGCTTGCGTCATCCTGCACTCGCCCGAGAAGAGAGACCCGTCGGGGGGCGCGGGGCCGGTGGTGACGACGCTCGCGAAGGTGGCGGCGCGCCTCTCGAAGCGGGGGCTGTTCGACGCGCTCGTGCTAACGGGAGGGTCGACGGCCGTCGGGGTGGCGCGGCGGTTGGGAGCGTCCGGGATACGGCTCGAAGGCGAAGTGGAGGCGGGCGTTCCTGTTGGGACTTTGATCGGGAACAGTCCGTACCGGGTGGTGACGAAGGCGGGCGGCTTCGGAAGATCGGATACACTTGTAAGGGCCGTCGAGATGCTCCTGGATAACGGGAAGGATTAGAGAGCAAATGACCCAACCCCTCGTGGCGCTGACGATGGGAGACCCCGCCGGTATCGGGCCGGAGATCATCGCCAGGATGCTCGCCGACCCGGACTTCCATACGGAGAATCGGGCCGTCGTAGTGGGCGACGCGAAGATCCTGGAGCGCGCGGCGCGGCTGCTGAATCTACCGCTCCGGATCAACGCTATCGTGGAGCCGGAGGAGGCCCTGTTCGAGCCGGGCGCGGCTGACCTGATCCAGGTCGGAGATGTCCCGGAGGACCTGCCTTTCGGAGAGCTGGACGCTCGGGCCGGGGACGCCGCCTTCCGCTACCTGGAGCGGGCGATACATCTCGCGAGCGCGGGCCGCGTGGCGGCGGTGGCGACGGCTCCCTTGAACAAGGAGGCCATGCACCTGGCCGGTCACAAATATCCGGGGCACACCGAGATCCTGGCGGAGCTGACCGGCACTAAAGACTACGCGATGATGCTCGTCACCGACGAATTGAAGGTCATTCACGTCTCTACCCACGTCGCGCTCCGGGAGGCAATCGAGCGGGCGACCACGGAGCGGGAGCTGGCCGTGATCCGTCTCGCCCACGAGTCGCTGAAGAAACTCGGCGTCGAGAACCCGAAAGTGGCCGTCGCCGGCCTCAACCCTCACGCGGGAGAGAACGGTCTCTTCGGGACCGAGGACGCGGAGCGGATAGCCCCCGCCGTGGCCGCTGCCGTCGAGGAGGGGATAGACGCCAGCGGCCCGCATCCGCCGGACACCGTGATGATGCGGGCGCGGACGGGCGTGTTCGACATCGTGGTGGTGCAGTACCACGACCAGGGGCACATCCCCATCAAGCTGATGGGTTTCGACACCGGAGTCAATGTTACGGTCGGCCTGCCGTTCTTCCGCACCAGCGTGGACCACGGCACGGCCTTCGACATCGCCGGTACGGGAAAGGCGGACCCAACAAGTCTCCGCGCCGCTCTGGATCTCGCCCGCAAACTGGCGGGCGCCGAGGAGCGCGCGGAAGAGAGGAGCTAGAGGTGGAGTTCCCGAAGGTAGTGAAGGTGCGGCGGAAGTTCCCCCGTCCGCGCGTCGAGGACGTCGAGGAGACGGTCAGGGAGCAACTTGCGCGCGAGGAGATAGCGGGCACCATCCGGCCCGGCATGAGCGTAGCACTCACGGCTGGAAGCCGCGGCATCGCGGAGATAGACGGGATCCTGCGCTCGCTCGTCGAGGGTCTGAAGGAGTTGGGGGCGGAGCCGTTCATCGTCCCGGCGATGGGGAGCCACGGCGGGGCGACGGCCGAGGGGCAGGTCGAGATTCTGGAGAGCCTCGGGGTGACGGAGGAGTCCTGCGGCGCGCCCATACGGTCCTCCATGGAGGTCGTGGAGCTTGGGGAGACGGATCGCGGGGTTCCGGTGTACATGGACCGCATCGCCTCGGAGGCGGACGGCGTGGTCGTGGTCAACAGGATCAAGGCGCACACCGACTTCCGCTCGGACATCGAGAGCGGGTTGTTGAAGATGGCCTCCATCGGCCTCGGCAAGCACCATCAGGCGCTCGCGCTGCACGGCTACGGCGTGGAGGGCATCCGGGACTTCATGGTCGAGGTCGGGGAGAAGGTGCTGGAGAGCTGGCACGTCCTCTTCGGGCTCGCAACCGTCGAGAACGCCTACGACGAGCCGGCGATCATCGAGGCGATCCTGCCCGCGGACATCCCCCAGCGCGAGAGGGAGCTGCTCGCCGAGTACATGGAGATGATGCCGGACCTCCCGGTAGCGGACATAGACGTGCTGCACGTGGACGCGCTGGGGAAGAACTACTCCGGCACGGGAATGGACACGAACGTCATCGGCCGGTTCCGCATCCTGGGCGTCGAGGAGCCCGAGCGGCCGAACGTGAAGTACCTGATCGTGGGCGACATCAGCGAGGAGTCGCACGGCAACGCCCTCGGCATCGGGCTGGCGGACCTGACGACGACGCGCCTGGCGGAGCGGATTGACCAGAAGGCGATGAACGAGAACGTCCTGACGAGCACCTTCATAGAGCGGGCGAAGATACCGATGGTGATGGCGAACGACCGGAAGGCGCTCGAAGCCGCCATCCGCTGCAACTGGGGCGTCCCGCCGGAAGAGACGCGCTTCGTCCGCATCCCGAACACGCTGCACCTGGAGTACATGTACGTCTCCGAGAACCTGCTCGAAGAGGCGCTCGGCCACGACGATCTTGAGGTGGTTGGCGAGGCGGCGGATCTCGCGTTCGACGATAATGACAACCTGACGCCCTTCGACGCGGTGGAGGGCGAGGGGCACGCCGTCGCGGCGTCATCCGCCGCGGAGGACGGTTACTACCCGGGGGATCTGTAGTGGCGTGGAGGAGCGCTGCACAGACGATGCCTTCAAGCGTGCAATTTTCATGAACCTACGTTAAGGGGCGGCATGGCTAGACCACCGAGAAGAGAGATAAGGCCAGCGAGCCTAAAGTGTAATAACTGTGGACACGAGTTCGTGGACCGGGCGTGGTTTGTGTCAATTGAATCTGAGCGCGGGACAATAGGATGGAACCAAGATACGGACGGGACTAGAGGCACTGAGTGTCCCTCGTGCGGCTCCAATTTGATCGGATTTCGAAGAGACTGACCACTCACATGCTCTGACCAAGATGCCCGAATATTTAGGCAAAGCGTAGTTTACCTGTGCAGAAGGATTTTATGTGCAAGATTGCGCGGAGGGATACCCTTCGCCCGGACAGGAGGAGATAAGGTGGATCTTGAACAGCTAGGCGGCATGAGGGTGGTGGACCTCTCCCTGACCCTCTCGGAGCGGCTTCCGGGAACGTGGCCGGGGCACATGATCTTCGCCCACAAGAACTGGAACTGGTTCGACGAGGTGGACGGCCCGGTCGAGAAGACCATCAGCAACGCGCCGTACCAGACGAACTTCGTCGTCATAGACGAGCACTGCGGCACCCACTTCGACGCCCCGACCCACTTCATCCCGCCCCCGGACTCCGGGTTGCCCTACGCGAGCGACCTCGGCAACCAGACCGGCGATAAGGTGCCGCTCGAAGATTTGATGGGCCCCGCGGCGGTCGTGGACGTGAGCTACCTCTCCGGCGAGGGAGAGCCGGGCGTGAGCCCGTTCATTCAGCCGGAGCACGTCCAGGCGTTCGAGCAGGAGCACGGAGAACTCCGGCGGGGCGAGATCGTGCTGTTCAAGACCAACTGGGACCGCTACTACGTCGAGGGCGAGGAGGGGGAGAAGTACATGCACGGCTCGCTCGTCACCGGCGAGTTCCCCGGCTGGCCCGCGCCTTCACCTGAGACCGCGATCTACCTGCACGAAAAGGGCGTCAAGACCATCGGCATAGACGCCCCCAGCATCGGCAGCGCCCACGACGGCGTACCCGTCCACCAGGAAGGGCTCAGCCGGGAGATGCGCTACATAGAGATCCTCACCAACCTCGACCAACTCCCCGTGCGCGGAGCCTACTTCGTCTTCCTGCCCATCAAGATCGGTCGCTCCAGCGGCGGTCCCGGACGGGCGATGGCCCTCCTGCCCGGCTAAAACGCAAAGAACCTATCCCGTCTCCCCGACGCGCGGCGTATGGTAGCGTACCGGGGAGACGTGTTTTGGTTAGGGGAGCGAAGGATGCAACTTTTCGAGAAGCTCATAGAGTACCCGGAGGCCGAGCGGCTGGTCCTGGAGAACACGCCGCTCTTGCCGGCCGAGGAGACGCCGCTCGGCGACGCGCTGGGACTGGTGCTGGCGGAGGACCTACCGGCGACGGTCGACTCGCCGCCGTTCGACAACTCGGCGGTGGACGGGTACGCTGTCCGCAGCGCCGACGCAGCAGAGGGTCGCGTGTTCCGGGTCGTGGACGAAGCCCCGGCCGGCCGTCCGGCGGAGAGAAGCGTCGGCGAGGGCGAGGCCATCAAGATCTTCACCGGCGGCGTCATCCCCGAGGGCGCCGACGCCGTGGTGATGGTCGAGAACACCTCCGGCTGGGGCGAGGAGTTCGAGCTGAAGAAAGTCCCCGATCCGGGCAACAACATCCGCGCCGCCGGCGAAGACGCCCGGAAGGGCGACATCATCCTGCGGGCGGGGATTGGGATCGGGGCTCCCGAGATAGCCTTCGCCGCCACCCAGGGCTACGGCGCGCTGCCGGTCTACCGGCGTCCGAAGGTCGTCGTGCTCTCCACCGGCACCGAGCTGGTCGAGCCGGGGACGCGGGAGCTGTCGCCCGGCGAGATATACGACTCCAACTCCTTCGCCATCGTCGCCCAGGCCGGCGAGGCCGGCGCGGAGGCGCGTCGCGTCCACGCCGCCTCCGACGACGCCGATGTCCTGCGCGCCGCGTTAGAGGAGGCGCTGGAGAGCGCTGACGTCGTGGTGACGAGCGGCGGCGTCTCGGTGGGGGAGAAGGACCTGGTCAAAAGCACGCTCCTGGAGCTCGGGGTGGAGCAGGTCTTCTGGGGCGTGAAGTTCAAGCCCGGCAAGCCCCTCTTCTACGGAGCACGGGGCGAGACGCGCTTCTTCGGCCTCCCCGGAAACCCCGTCTCCGCGATGGTCTGCTTCGACCTCTTCGTGCGGCCCGCGCTTATGAGGATGATGAACCGCGAGGACGGGGAGCGTCCGCGCATCCGGGCCTACTTCGAAGAGGATGTGAAAAACACCTTCGGCCGGATGCACGCGATGCGGGTGAGCCTGGAACGGACAGAGAAGGGCTGGCGGGCCGAGTCCGTCGGCGCACAGGGGTCCGGGCTCGTCAGCTCGCTGACGAAGGCCGACGCGCTGGCGCTCATCGGCCCCGAGTCCGAGGGCGTCCGCGCCGGAGAGCCGGTCGAGGCTATAGTGCTGCGCGAATGGGTAGTAAGGGACTGATCCGGGCCTCGCGAAAACCTCTTGCCGGAAACAAAGCTGTTGGCTAAACGTAATCTTACCGGTAAGGTTGTGCAGGCTGATGTCTTTCACAGGGGAGAGGTACGGTAGTGGTAGAATTTGGGTCCGATGTTCGAGTCTGATCACGAGGACAACGTCTTCCGACGGAGGTTGATGAAGGAGGTCGCGCCGGGACTGCCGGTTCATTTCTCCTTCTATTCACCTTCAGTTAAGGTTCAGGTCATGTATCCCGCCGAGCACATGCCCGGCGCCAACGGCCGCTACGTCGGCAACGGGGTGACGATAGAGTTCGTCCCGGAGGATACGGCGGCGGTCGAGCGGGTGCGCGAGTACGTGTGGCACTGGGAGGAATACAACGCCTTCACGGCCATACGCAAGATCAACCACCTCCGGCGCAGCGTGTGCCCCGGCAGCGTCGAGGGTGCCCTGGAGCGCGTTCGCGGCGTGGACCGCCGGGCCGCCGCGAAGGCCGCCGAAGCCCTGGACTACGAGGAACTGCGCGACATGATCGACACGGAGGACGTGAAGGCGCTCGCGAGGTTCCCCGGTCTCGGGGAGAAGCGGGCGAAGGCCGTGGTCGAGTTCTACCGCAACGAGCGCTCGGGTCGGCGCTTCCTGTACGCCGCGAACCGCAACGACCGCTTCCGGGGCCAACCGGTGGTTACGGAGCTGGACCTCTCGGACGACATAGAGGAGCAGGTCTGGGAGCACGCCGGGCACGCGCGGCGTCTCGGAGACCCGGACCCACTGAGCGGGAACGAGCCGCCCGGACACACCACCGTCCGCGGCGCGAACCTCCTGCACCCGCTGCCGATGACGCCCTCCCTCATGGGACGCGGCGTGTACCAGCCCGAGCAGGTCGAGCTGTTCGCCGACGCCCTCCGGCGCGTGCTGGTGGAGGGGGAGAAGCTGGCCGGGGTAGATGACTTGCGGATACAACGCGGCAAGATCTTCCACACCGAGAAGATGCCCGGTATCGGGATGAAGACCCGCGCCCGGGTGCTCGCGAGTGGCCTGCTCGACGACGAGTACTCCTTCGAGAGCCTCGTCTCCATACCCGGCGTGACCGAGGCGCAGGCGCGCACCATCGCCCGGACTGCCAAAGTTGTAGCCAGCCACACGAGAGCGGAGGTCCGTGCCTCCTAGCCTCTACGGCTTCGTCCGGGAGAACGGGCCTGTAAGCCCGGAGTTAGTCGCATCTGAACTGCTCGCCCTCGACCTCAACGGCGACGCCCGGCCGTACATAGAGAAGATCGTCGGCGATGACCCACGCTTTCTCTGGGAAGGAGAGAACCTTCTGGCGGTGGACCCCGCCTCGCTCGCGCTCGAAGAAGCGCTCTATGTAGTCTTCGACGTGGAGACGACGGGCTCGTCGGCCAAAGAGGGCGGCATCACGGAGATCGGGGCCGTCAAGGTCGCGGGCGGTGTGATCCTGGACGAGTTCTCCACGCTCATGAACCCCGAGCGGCCCATCGAGCCGTTCGTCATGCGGCTCACCGGCATCACCAACAGGATGGTCGCGGACGCGCCACTTGCCTCCGAGGTTATGCCGCGCTTCGAGGAGTTCGCGGAGGGCGCGGTGCTCGTCGGGCACAACGTCCACTTCGACTGCGCCTTCGTCGAGGCGGCGCGCGCGGCGAACGGGCTTACTCCCCTTACGAACCCGATCCTCGACACCCTGAAGCTCGCCCGCGCCCTCGTGCCGGGCCTCAGGCGTTACCGTCTCAGCGCGCTCGTCACCCACTTTGGTGTGCGCCAGCTACCGAACCACCGCGCCCTGGCCGATGCTTCGGCGACCGCGGAGGTGCTGCTGAAGCTCTTGAAGCTTCTCAAATCCGCTGGAGTCCGGAGTATTGGTGAGGCGGCGACCATACGGGGGGCGGGGCGGGGGAGGATCAAGCCGCAGAAACAGCACCTTGCGGAGAACATCCCTCATACACCCGGCGTCTACTACTTCGTGGACAAGCACGGCACGGTTCTCTACGTCGGAAAGGCGAAGGACCTGAAGGCGCGAGTCAGGACGTACTTCAACGGCGGGGACGGACGGCGCAAGGTCGGCCGGCTGGTCGAGGAGGTCGCCGAGGTGAGGTTCACCGAGACGGGTAGCGAGTTGCGAGCCCTGATCCTGGAGTCCCGAGAGATCCGTCGCCTCCTCCCCCGCTACAACTCCGCCGGACGCGGCGAGCAGGCGAGCTGGTTCATAAAGCTCGACCTGAACGAGCCGTACCCGGTCCCCGTGCGCGTCTCCACGAACGACCCTGTAGACGGCGTCACCTACCTCGGCCCCTACCGCAGCGCCGGGGTCCTGGATACGTGTATCGAAGCCCTGGGCCGGGTCTTCCCGCTGCGCCGCTGCGAGAACGGAGCCGCCGATGAGGTCTGTTTCTACGGACAGATGGGCCGCTGCGCGCCGTGCCTCGGGATGAGCGCCGAGGAGTACCGGAGTGAGGTGCTGAACGAGATGGTCGCCCTGATGCGGGGCGAGGGTGGCGAGGCGCACCTGGCGGCGCTTATCGAGGAGCGGGCGCGGCTGGCGAAGGAGTTGGAGTTCGAGGCTGCGGCGCGGCTGCGGGACCTGATCGCCGGTATAGAGCGTATCCGGCTGACGCGGGCGGTCGTGAGCGCCGAGGGCGTTCAAGTAGTCGTGGCCCCTTCGACAGAGCCCGGCGTCGTCGAGGTCTTCGCGCTGGCGGGTGGGAGGCTCGTCGCGCACGGAGGGTTCGAGGCGGCGGACCTGGCCGGGATCTCCCGTTTCGCGACAGAGGCGCTCGCGAGTGGAGAGACGAACACCGGGCGTTCCAGCGCCCGTCCGGAGGGCTCGGATGAGGCACGGGTCGTCGCGGCGTATCTGAGGCGGCGTCAGACGCCCATCGAGGCGGTACGGCTGCGATGCGTCGAGGACTTACTGAAAGCCGTGAAGCGAGTTGCGGAGGCCGAGGCAGAGAGTAATGTAGCCTCGCTAGCATGATAGCTTGCATGGTAAAATACGGATCAAGTAAGTCGATGTTATCCGGCAGGTTGCCGGGCGTAGGCAGGAAGAGACGGTAGCGAGATGGTGCAGAACCTGCAGGGCATGACGCGCAGGATACTTCTGGTGGACGATGAGCCGTCCATCCAGAAGATGCTGGTGCATGCCCTTGAGCGGGAGGGGTTCCAGGTGCATCCCGTGGGAGATGGCGAGGAGGCGCTGGAGGCGTTCGGGTCTTACGAACCGCACCTCATTATCCTGGACATCATGCTGCCCAAGATAGACGGCACGGAGGTGTGCCGGCGCATCCGGTCGCAGAGCGACGTTCCGATCATTATGCTCACGGCCAAAGACGACGAGATAGACCGGGTCGTGGGGCTGGAGCTCGGCGCCGACGATTACGTGACCAAGCCGTTCGCCGTGCGCGAGCTGGTGGCGCGGGTCCGCGCTATCATGCGCCGGGCGACCGTACCGGCGGGGCAGCGGCAGGACGAGCTCTCTTACGACGGCCTGAGGATCAACATCCCGAGTCGCCGGGTCGCCGTGGAGGGCAAGGAAGTGGACCTCACCTATACGGAGTTCGAGCTTCTCGTCACCCTGGCCTCGAATCCTGGCAGGGTATTCTCGCGCAGCACGCTGTTGACCCGGGTCTGGGGCGACGAGTTCCGCGACGAGCGCACAGTAGACGTCCACATCCGTCACCTCCGCGAGAAGATCGAGCGCGACGCCCGCAACCCCGAGTTCATCCACACCGCGCGGGGTGTCGGATATGTTTTCCGCTAAGAAGAACTCTTTCGGCAGATCCCACGTTAAAGGCTCCTGGCGCAGGCTAAGGAAGCGCGCCTCTGCGAGAAGGGGGTTCCGTCCGCGCATCAGCATGCGGATCTGGCTGACGGCCCTCTTCATGCTCGTCACGGGGTTTGCCGCGGTGACTGCCTACGAGATAGTGCGCCCCATCATGGAGGACTCGCTGACCCGTGCGAGCGAGGCCGCGTTCGCTCAGGTCGGGCAGCAGTTCGAGAGCGAGATCGCCCGCGACCCGGACTTCTCGACGCCGCGGATCAGGGCGTTTGCTACGAGCCGAGGGTTGCAGTGGGGCATCGTGCAGGCCGATGGAGGCAAGAAGCTCAAGGGCGACCCGAACCTGGAGTGGATCCCCGGCGTAGTAAAGAAAGCCGTGGAAGAGAGAAGAGGCGTGAGCAATATCGTGCCCGTCAAGAGCGGGGATCGGTCCGGGCAGATCCAGGCGACTTACGCCGCACCGATTACCGTAGACAACGAGAAGGGCACGGCTGTCGTCTTCAACGCGTTCTATACCGAGAGCGACGTAAGGAATGCCGCAAAAGCACTGGATAAGATCGAGAGCATAGCATTCCTGGCGGGTGTTCTGGCCCTGATCATCGCGGGCGTGGCGGGATATGTGGCGGCCACGCTTATCTCCCGGAGGGTGAGCCGGCTGGGACTGGCCGCCGAGCGTCTCGCCGCCGGTAACTTCGACGAGCGGATAAAGACCCGTATAGAGGACGAGGTTGGGACTCTCGGGACGGCTTTCAACTCGATGGCCGTGTCGCTCAAGAGCGCCTTCGGACAGGTCGAGCAGGAGAAGAAGCGGGGCGGCGCGATCCTGGACGGCATGACCGACGGCGTGATCGGCGTGAATAAGGACCTGGACGCTATCTTCCTGAACCCGCGCGCGAGAGAGATCCTGGAGTCCTCGGACCTCGCCTTCCACACCCGCTTGCAGGAGATCCTCGCCAAGTCCCGCTACTCCGGCCCCGTCACCGAGCCCGAGGCCGACGCGGGCGACCGTATCATCGAGATCCGGGCGGCTCCTCTCGAAGACGGCGCTCTCGCCATCCTGCGGGACGTGACCGAGGAACGCCGCATCCAGCGCGCCAAGGCCGCGTTTATCGCCAATGCCTCCCACGAGTTGAAGACCCCGCTCTTCGCGCTCTCCGGCTACCTGGAGATGATCGAGGACGAGGAAGACGAAAAGGTCCGGGCGGACTTCCTGGAGGGTATGCGGACTGCCACGGAACGTCTCCAGAACCTCGCTAAGACTCTCCTGGACCTCTCGCGTCTGGACGCGAATGCCGTGACCTTCCGCATTGAGGAACTGTACCTGGAAGACCTGCTGCATGAGTTGCGGCGGGACTTCGAGTATACGGGACGCCCGTTACGACTCCATGTCGAGAGCGATGTGCCGGCGGTAGAGACAGACCCGAATCAGCTCCATCGCACCCTCACTATACTCCTGGATAATGCCCTCAAGTACTCGGAGGACGGCACGCCCGTGGACCTCAGCCTTCACCGTGAGAACGGCAATGCCGTCATCAGCGTCACGGACCGCGGATGCGGCATACCGGAGCCGGAGCAGCCGCACATCTTCGAGAGGTTCTACCGCGCCGAAGGGTCCTCCCGCGCAGATGGTACCGGCCTCGGCCTCGCGTTGGCGCAGGAGATCATGCACCACCTCGGAGGCGAGATCCGAGTCCAGAGCAAGCCGAACGCCGGAAGCACTTTCTCTGTCGTACTGCCCCTCTCCGAAAAAGCGCCGCTCTCCCGCACCCTGACCCATTCTTAGCTTTTATCTGAAGTTGAGGTTACGCTTCAGGCACTTTGAGGTAGAATATGGAAGGGATAGCTTTCGGTCCGCAGATTCTCCCCCCTCCCTGCGGGCCGGATCTATCCCTTTTTCTTCCCCGCAAGGGTTATGCGGCGGGGATTCCGGGGGGTAGCCCGAAGAGCGTCAGTATCGGCAGGATCAGGGTCAGTATGAAGCTGAACGGCGAGAAGCCCGGTATGACGAAGCTGAGCAGTATGAGCCCGAACAGGATCATGGGTCCGTACTGGTTCATGAAGTCAACGAAGCCGTCCAGCGCGCGGGGCAGGAACGGGAAGATGACCTTCGACCCGTCGAGCGGAGGGATGGGGATGAGGTTGAAGACGAAGAGCAGCGCGTTCACGAACGCCACCGCCGCGATGATTATCGCCAGGTATCCGCTCTGGAAGGGTGGCAGTAGGAACAACGCGGCGCAGACGGCGACGATGATCAGGTTGGACAGAGGTCCCGCGAACGCGACCGCCACCGGCCCGAAGACCCCGCCCCTCAGCTTCGAGGGTACCACTGGCGTGGGCTTGCCCCACCCGAATCCCGCCATGAGCAGCATCAGGGTGCCGAGAACGTCGAGATGCGAGGCCGGATTGAGCGTGACCCGTCCGGCCCTATAGGCCGTGTCGTCACCAAGCTTGTAGGCCGAGTAAGCGTGCGCCGCCTCGTGCAGCACGATGCCCACCACGAACCCCAGCGCAACGGCTACAGCGGCGGCCGGGTTCTGTTCGAAGAGCGTCAGGAACATAATCTCACGTAATCATACACGCCCGGACGGGCGGATAGAGGCGGGAAGAAGACTAGCCGACTCTCGTTGCAGAAACGGTTACGTGGTTACCGGCGTCGTTCGTGATCTGGGAGAGTTGGGGCGTGAGGACCTTCGAGGAGTCAGCGACCGCTCCAAGCTCGGTCATTCCGGCCTTAACCGGCTTGTCCGGGCCAATCCCCTCGCTAATATCCCGCACCAGAGAGACCGAGACGCGCACGTCCGAGTCTTCTGAAGACTTGATCTCTACGATGTTCGCTCCCTGCATCATGGGGTCCGGGCGGATGGCTGTCACGGTCCCTGTGATCGGAGCGTAGACGGTACTGCCCGCCTCTGCGCCCACGTCCATCGCGCCGGTGCGGAAGCCGGGACGTCCCGCCGGATCCATCATGTGGTACTGGATGTTCTCGGGAGTCGAACCGCCGGAGAAGAGGTTGAACAGCGCGTTGGAAGAGAGGTTCCTGCCCCGCGGCGCCATCTCAATGAGGCTCTCGCCTTCGGGATGGTAGCCAATGCCGGTTATATTGGCCGGACGGATGGGGCTGGAGATATCGATGCCGGCGGCCTCGGCGAGCACGGTGTCCGGGCCGGCGTTGTTCGGGTCTATGGGAACGGCGCGCTCCGTGGCGCCGGAAGTCCCGGCGAAGACCGCGACCACCAGCGCCAGCACACCCAGCACGAGCAGACATACGGCCAGCACGCGCCGCCGCCGATAGACGCTCTCCTGAGCCACTTTGCGGGCCTCTCTCCGCTCGGCGATCCTATCGCTGGCGTTGCCGGGACGGCGGCCCTCTCCAGAGCGCGCCGGTTCCGCCACTGCAAACCGCTGTTGCCCAACATGTTGCGTTCTCTGCGTGTTGCCCCCTCTCATACTGGGGGCCGATTATACAGACGAGGGTGGGGACTGTAAACTTCCGCGAGGTCTTTTTGACGATTGATCAGCGAGCCGCCCAAGACTGGTATATTTGTAGCGTAGACTCACCCGAACGGAGAGCCGGTGCCTGCAAGAAAACTGCTTGTCTCGACCTATCTGCAATACATACTGCTCGCTCTGGGCGTGGTGCTTCTGTTCAGCTTCGTGCGCCAGATCGGGGGCGTGCTCGTCACCTTCTTGATGGCGGGTATCCTGGCCTACGTGCTGAACCCCCTGGTGCGTCGTCTGGAACGGCGAATCCCTCGGGTGGTGGCGGTAGTGGGGATCTTCCTGATCCTGGCCGTGGCCGTGGTGACGGCCCTGCTCGTACTAATTATCCCAGCCGTTGGGCAGGTGCAGAGGCTCGTCCAGAATCCGGCCGCCGCAGTGGATGCGGTGAACGCTCTCGTGGAGCGCGCGCAGGATTTGCCCTACGTGGGTGAGCGCATCGCCTCGCTCGATCAGAAGGCGGTTACGCAGTTCCTCCAGAAGAACGCGCCCTCGGCCGGACAGACGCTCAACGTCGCGCTTGGTTTTATCGGCGGAGTCTTCGGTGTCTTCGGCACGATCTTGAACCTGATCTTGATGCTTATAGTCTCCATCTACTTGCTTCTGGACCGGGAGAGGATCACGCGCGCCGTGATCGGCGCTATTCCAGATACCATCCGCGATCAGGCCGTGGAGCTTTTCCACGCCGTCGAGGACGCCCTGATCAAGTACATAAGAGCGCAGCTTACGTTGTGCGCGATCATGGGCGTCATCGGCTGGGCTATAGGCCAGTTCGCCATCGGCAAATACGCGCTTCTCATCGGTCTGTGGGTCGGGCTCACGGAGATAATCCCGGTCCTCGGCGCCTTCCTCGGAGCCGCCGTGGCTATACTGATAGCGCTTATCGTGCCAGACGGAGGTATCACGACAGCGCTGATCGTCGCCGGCCTGTTTCTGCTGGCCCAGCAATTGGAGGGCAATATCCTGGTGCCTCGGGTGATGGGGGGGTCGGTGGGGGTGCATCCTCTCTGGGTCCTCTTCGCCACCCTGGCCGCTACCGCCCTGTACGGGGTGGTCGGGGCGATCTTTGCCGTACCCATCGTCGCCATAATCGCGGCCACCTTCCGTTATCTGCGCGGCACGCTGGTCTTTGAGGAGTGGGGCAATGCGCCGATCCGCCCGTTGGCGGAAGGCGGGGATGAGAAGCTCCCGGTCGGTGCTCCCGAATCGGAGTCTCCGTCAGCCGCCGCGGGTCTCGGACGCTCCCGCAGGCCAGACGGCTCCTCGATCGCGAGAGGGAGAGAGAAGGACTAAAGCGTGAGCGTTCCGCACCGCGAGCCGCGCCGCCCTTTCTCATACAAGGAGAGCCTGCGGCAGGTCCTGAACCCGTTGGTGCGGCTCCTCTCCAGGATGCGGGTGCGTCCGGATACCCTCACTATCTTCGGATGGGCTCTCTCCCTGGTCTCGGCCGTCCTCTTCGGGCTGGGCTACATCCAGATAGCGGGTGCCGTGATGCTCTTCGGGGGGCTCTTCGATGCCCTCGACGGGGCCGTCGCGCGCGCCTCGGACCGGATGAGCGACTTCGGGGCCTTCCTCGACTCCACCCTGGACCGCATCTCCGAGGCTGTGATCTTCGTCGGGATCATCTTCTACTACGCGGCCTCGGGCCGTCCCTACGAGACGATGCTCGCCGGAGCGGCGATGTCGTTCTCGCTGCTAACTTCTTACACGCGCGCACGCGCGGAGGGTCTGGGCGTGAGGTGCGAGGTCGGCCTGCTGGAACGCGCCGGACGGGTGTTGTTGCTCTCCGTACTCTCGATCTTCGGCCTCCTGACCGTGGGGGTCGCTCTCGTCGCGGCCGGCGCCCTGATTACAACCGCCCAGCGCATCCTGCACGTCCGGCGCGAGACCCGGTCGTACCCGGACACGAGAAGTTGAGCGCCCGCGTGAGCGCCCGCGCGCCCCGCGACGCCGCGAGCGATTACCGGGCGAAGCTCTCCCACGAGGCTGCGCGCCTCGCCCGCAAGATGCGGGAGGCCGGGCATCAGCCTCCGCTGGGAGATCCCGGCTGCGGTCTCATGGTCGTCATAGAACAGCCCGTCGGGCCGCGTGTCCTGGACGCTCTCTCGCGCAGCCTCTCTGCGATAGGTCTCTCTGACGCTTACGTGACGGCCGCCGGCACGGGACGCCTGTACGAAGAGGCCTTGTCCACGGAGCCTTCGGCGCTGGTCGCGGTCGGGCCGGGCGCGGCCCAGGGGATAGACGCTCTCGACCACCCGCTCGCCCTCCGCTCCTACTCGGACGCCACGCAGGGCCAGTGGTTCGACTGGACGAAGGGCACGGCCGGGCTCCTGCTGCCTCCACTCGCTCCCGCCCTGGACGACGAGGAAGCCAAGAGGCGGTTCTGGACGTCGTTCCTGGCTCTCCGCCAACTGGCTCCGCGCGCCCTCTAGCCTTGCCGCGCCTCCCGGCCGCGCGTCTCTTCTGCATACTGGGACTCGCCGCTCTCGCCGCCTTGACTGTATCCCTGCCGTTCGCGGATCTCCAACCATCTTTCACTGCTCATGTGGTTTCGTACGCGCTCGCTCTCGTTCCTGTGGCGGCTCTTATCTACGGGTTCCCGGATCTCGTGCGAGATCTCGCCACACCCCGGCTTCTGACTCTCGGCGCGGTCTCGGCTACCCTGGGCTTTCTGGCCGCCCTCGCGTGCCGCCCCGATGCATTCGACGCCGGACCACGCTTGCTTCCGCTGGCTTTACTCTACCTGGCTAATGTCTTGCGCCTGTGCGCCGCCGCTTCCCTGGGTCTAGCTCTCGCCCGCTACGTGATTTCTCCCGGCGTGGCGCTTCTCATCGCCGTACTGGCTGCCGTCTCGGACCTCTTCAGCGTCCTGGCGGGACCCACGAAGGTGCTCCTTAGCAAGGGCTCTCCAGCACTGGATTTTCTGATCCTGGTCTTCCCCTCCTTCGGCGCGCCTCTGGGTTTCGGGTTCGGACTCAGCGACTTCGTATTTCTCGCCCTCTTCGCCTATATCAGCCTCCTCCTCGGCCTGCGTTACCAAACCACACTCCTGTTCTGCTCCGCCGCGGCTATGCTCGCCGCGGTTACAGCCCTCTCACTCGAACAACCCCTGCCCGCTCTCCCATTCATCTGCCTCGGGTTCGTGCTCGCAAATATCTGGCAAATCCTCGCCAGAATGCGAAAATAAGCCTGCTCAGTCCCCTTCTATCCTTACACTGACGTAACGAGTGTTAAGTTTTATTAAAAATTAGTTTCGTAGAGGAAACACGCAATCCCTTTATTTAAGCCATCTTTGTGAATGAGTAAGGTTTTCGGCGGCAAAATGGGTGTTGCGAGGATGTTTAGGCTTCCGTAGAGTGCCCGGCTTAGGAGGGGGGATTTCGAAAATCCCCTTCACAACTTGAGATATGACAGCTACGGGGAGGAGCCCGGACGTATGCCTAAAAGGGCCAGTTTCATTATGTTTCTCGGATTCGTTACTGTTATCGTATTTGCGACCGGGATCTCGGCCGGAGCTGCGCCCCAGGGCGACACCCAGAGTAAACAGGCGGAGGTTAGTAGCGCCCAGGACCGGCTGACCAGTATCCGTCAGGAGGCCAGTTCTTCTTACGAGGAGTACAACAACGCGCTCTTCCAGTTAAACGAGCTCGACAAGGAGCTAGACGCGACCAATCAGGACCTAGAGAAGGCCCAGAGCCGGCTGACCGAGGCCCAGAGCAACCTCGAAGAGCGGGCTTCCCAGGTCTATCGTAGTGGGAATGTTGGGTTCGTGGACGTGCTGGTCGGGGTAGATAACTTCTCCGACTTCGCTACCCGGTTGGATCTGTGGATGAAGCTTCTCGGCCAGGAGCGCGCGGAGTTCGAAACCGTGCTAGAGGCGAAGAACGACATCGCAGCCAAGCAAGCAAGCCTCGAAGATCAGCGGTCGCAGCGCGCCTCGGCTCTCAAGGATGCCGCGGAGCGGAAGAAGCAGGCGGAGAACGCCCAAACCGAAGCGCAGGCGTATCTGGATTCCCTCAACGCGGATCTCCAGGCCGCCATCGAAGCCGATGCTCAGAAGCAGGCCGAAGCAGCCCGAGCCGCCGCCGAGAAGGCCGCCAAGTCCGAGTCCGCCCCGAAGGCCGCCAAGTCCGAGTCCGCCCCGAAGGCGCAGCCGGAGTTGGTGCAGATCGCAGACGTGCAGCCTGCCGCCCAGCAGGCGGCTCCGCAGGCATCGCGTGCAGACCTCAAGAGCCAGCAGCAGGCCGCGGCCCAGCGTGCTGCCGAGCGCGCCGCCGCCCGCGCCGCCGCCGAGAAAGCCGCTGCGGAAGCCGAGCGTCAGGCAAAACTCGCCCAGCAGGAGGCTACTCAGAAGAAAGCCGATCAACGCGCCGCTGCCGAGCAGCGGGCGGAGGAGAGACAGGCCGCCGCCCAGCAGGCCCGTGACGCCGCCGAACAGGCCGCGATAGAAGAGGCCGCTGC
>DASSMB010000181.1:0-12263 GCA_035689095.1 Rubrobacteraceae bacterium
ATAGTGGTTGCTATCTGGGTGCTGCTGGTGATCGCGGCGTTCATGCTCGTGCGGCGCTACTTCTGATCCGGGCTATGGCGGAGGCAGGCTGCTAAGGAAACCCGTAGCCGCGAACACGCCCAGTGCCATCAGCAGCTCGGCGGCGATCATGCGGTCGAACGGTCCCTGGCCCTTGTCGATGAGGTTTATGCCGCCGGTCGCGAGCAGCATCATCGCCAGACCAAGCTTCATGACGAGAGCGCGGCCATATGAGCTGCTGACCAGGGCAGCCAGGCTCGGTACGTGTAGCAGACTCGCGTACACTCCCGTGAGGACGATTGTCGAGACAGCGACGGTGGCAACCTTCGAGAAGCGCCGCACGGTCCGGCCCAGTGTCCCGGCCCTGATTTCGGGCGACGCCGCGCGCAGCGGCCCGAGTAGCAGTAACGGGAACCCTAGCAGTCCTCCCATCCAGACGGATGCGGCAATGACGTGAAGCCAGTCGGCGGCGAAAGGCAGTAAGCGTCCCTCGGCGGCGGCATGACTCAATTGAGTCAGGGTCATGAGCAGCACAGCCCCAAGACAAGCCGCTACCCACCAGTAGGATGTTTTTCTCTCACGAACAGCCCAGGCCGATACGAGAACCGTGATGAGAGCGAACCCCAGCCGCGCCAGCCAGATGTGCCCCACCCGCGTCCCGAACCAGGCCTCCAGGAGCAGCCCGAGGCTGAAGGACTCACCGGAGGCGCGCACCGCATACAGAGAAACCTCGATCAGACCCGCCACTATTAGCAGGGCGAACATGGCCCACGCCCCCCGGTTGAGCAATGAGGCGGCGGTCTGATCTACACCGGACTCCCGACTGGCCGGGACCCACACCAGTGCCGCGAAAGCCACGAGCCCGGCCAGGAACACGGTTGCCCCGAGCGTCACGGCATGCGCAAAGCCAACCAACAACTCGTACCTGCTGAGGGATACTCCTCCACCGTGCCCGTGTCCTTGCGCGTAGGCAATGTCCGGGAACCACACGAACACCAGCCCGCACATCACGGTCAGCTCCAGGAGGATAGAGAGTCGCCGCATAGCCGGTTGTCTCACCATGCTGCTATTCATATCTTAGCGTTTCGGGCCGGCGCGACAGCTCCGACACTAAGATCCGCCCCATCAAGGTTTACCCCGGCGTTGCAGCGCAACCCCTACCAGCGCCACGACGGCCAGAGCGCCGAGGCCGATACCGCTGTAGAGCCAGACGCTGTTGGCGGTGCTGGATCCACTGCCTGAACCTCCACGCGCGGCGGGCTTGGGTTTCTCTTGAGAAGCGGCTTGCTCCTGCTCGCGGGTTCCGGCCGGCTGCGATTCTCCGGCCTCTCCCGCGCTTTTCACGGTGAACTTGTATTTCCCATTGATGGGATGCCCGTCGGCCGACGTCACGCGCCACTTCACCGTATAGGTGCCACTAGGGAGGTTCGGGTTGAGACTGGCTACCAGAACGGCCGAATTATCGGGGTCTGTGTTCGCATCGTCCAGGTCCACACGCTTGCCCTGTTGGTTAAAAACCTCCATGGGACTGAAGGCCGCCTCCACGGATTCGTTGAACCGAATCCTCACCTGCTCAGGAGGCTTTGAGACGTCTTCATCGTACTCGGGAGACGCCTTCAGTATGCCCGCGTGGGCAAGGGCCGGGCCGCACAAGAGGAGCAGCCAGAGGACCGACAGCCCCAGAAGAGCTGCCGGCCACCGGACGATATTTCTTGCCGTCATATCAGGATCTCCGCAGTACCGCCAGTCCGGTCAATCCGAGCGCCAGAGTGAAGAATCCCGTGAGGCTGACGAGAAGCGCCGGGTCCATTCCACCCGTGTCGGGTATATTCTCGCCGCTCTCCATCCCGGCGCCGTGGTGGCCTTCGCTGGGCTCATGGCCTTCCATCTCCCCGGAACCGCTCGATCCGCCCGAGCCGATCCGTGTCACGGACGCAGGGTGTTCGGAATCGGGCGGGCCGATCCACTTCGACACGCTGCCGTCCTTGTAGGTGTCGAACGTCCTCCAGGCATATTCCCCCGGCTCATCAGGAGTGCGCGCCGTAAAAGTGAACTCCTGCACCCTATCTTCAGCGATCTCTCCGCCAGTCCAGACGAGGGATTCACCCTGGATCCCACCCTTCCAGCCGGAAGGCGAGCTTACATCCGTCACCTCGAAGCCCTTCGGCACCTCGACTCGTTCCTTCACGATGGGGACGCTTTTTTCTCCGGGTGCGGAAACGGTGAACGTCTCGGTGCTGCCTGGAGATGCCTCGCTCGGCGAGACTTCGGTGTGCGCCCAGGCAACCCCGGTCACAGTAAGTGTTATCAAGGCGCTTAGAGCCGTTACTCGGAGCACTGTCTTGAGCATACGGTATCCTTTCCAAAACACCCACACTTGCATTCTCGACCGTAGTCTAGACTGACTTCACGGGACGGTTATATAGCCCTTTGGGGCTATATAGAAAGGTAAAAAGGGTAACTCGCCCGTGGTGGAACGCTTCAAGCGGAGCGCCTGGCGTAGAGAGCGAGCTCCACGCGGTTCTTCAGGCGCAGCTTCCTCATTATGCTCTTGAGGTGGTTCTTTACCGTCTGCTCCGAGACGTAGAGCGCCTCGGCAACCTGCCGGTTGGTCATGGCGGCGGCTACGAGCCGGAGCACCTCCCGTTCGCGCTCCGTCAGGCTCGGCTCCAGCACCGGTACCGGCGCGGCGAACCCGGCAAGTATGCGGCGGGCCAGTTCCCGTGGCGGAGCCTCATCGTTTGCCAGGTTTCGCAGACACTTCAACCAGTCCGCCGGCGCGAGGCTCTTGAGCAGGTAGCCCTGCGCGCCGTTCTGGATCGCCTCGAAGAGATCCGCCGCGTCGTCGGAGACCGTCAGGATGACCACCTTTGAGGAGGGGAGTTCGCGCTTGATGAGCCTCGTCGCCAGAAGGCCGTCGCAATGCGGCATGTCTAGGTCCATCAAGATCAGGTCCGGCCCCAGCTCGCGCGCGAGCTGGAGCGCCTCGAACCCGTCTCCGGCCTCCCCGACGATCTCGAACCCTGCCTCATTCTTTAACAGGGAGCGTACCGCCCGGCGGGAGAGCGCGCTGTCGTCGGCCAGGACCACCCGCCGCGCTCTGGTAGCCTCCCTCACGGCGCAACCGGCTGTCGAACCGGAACGCGCAGCAGGATGCGGGTCCCGAGCCCTGGCACCGAGTCGAGCAGCATGCTGCCGCCGATCATCCGCGCCCGTTCCTCCATTATGAAAAGCCCATAGCGTCCGTCCTGCGGGACCGCATCTGGGTCGAACCCGCTCCCGTCATCCGAGACCTCGACTATCAGGGTCTCCTCAGAGGTCCCGACCTTCACGCTGGCCGACCGGGCGTTACCATGCCGGTGCGCGTTGGTGAGGGCCTCCTGAACGATAGCCAGCAGATGCCTCTGATACGGAGCGGAGAGCGCGCAGCAAGGTGCCTCTGCCTCGCAGGTCAGCCGCAGGGCCATGCGTCCGGCCAGCTCGGACACCGTGCGCCGGAGCGCCTCATCGAAACGCTCTATCTCCGGCTGCCGTTTGAGGTCCGAGATCGCCGCGCGCACCAGCCGGTGGGTCTCCTGCAGCTCCTCCTCCGCCGCCCTCAGCTCTGCGAGGGTCCGCTCGTTCTCGCCGGCGGCCAGAAGGTCGCCCACCTCGTTCAGCTTGGCCCGCAGGTAGAACAGGGCCTGTGCGACGCCGTCGTGCATCTCGCGTCCGATGCGCTGTCGTTCCGTGAGCACGGCGGCCTCCTCGCGGGCCCGAGCCGCTTCCAGGGCTGCCGCTCCGACCATACCGGCGAAGACCCGGACGAAAAAGTACACCACAGCCGCGACCACCAGGGCGCCCAGGACGTTCCCCACCCAGCCATGCCCCAGCCACATTGGCAGCACGCCAACCAACCACTGGTGGCGCAGAAACTCAAAGAGGCCGATGCACAGCGTGGGCAACAGAACCGCCATCCACCGGAGTCTCCCCAGGTACGCGGTTTCTTCCTCCTCCCCGGCAACGGACACCGCGCGAAGACGCTCCCCCATCACCGGCAGATTCAATCTCCGAAGCAGCATCCGCTCTCGCACCTCCGTCGCGCGGGATCTCCCAAAACCCAGATACGGACGATGATAGCCTAACCAGCCGCGGCGGGTATCCTGCGGATGTACTACATTTGAATAGCCCAAACGGGCTACGTTCGCGCGCCGTTCAGTCGCGCCGGACGACGCCCTCGCGCCAGGCGTAGACGGCGGCCTGCGTCCTGTCCGCCAGGTGCAGCTTGCCGAGGATATTCGAGACGTGGCTCTTCACCGTCTTCTCGCTCACGAAGAGGCGGCCCGCGATCTCCGCGTTGCTCATCCCTTCCGCTATTAGTTTCAAGACCTCAAGCTCCCGGTCGGAGAGGTCGTGGAAGACGTTAGGTTCGGTGCGGCGGGCGCCGTGCAGCTCGCGTACGACGCGGGCGGCGACGCGAGGATGGAGCACCGCTTCCCCGGATGCGGCCTTACGGACGGCGTCGGCCAGCTCGTCCGGTCCGATCTCTTTCAGGACGTAGGAGAGAGCGCCGGCCCGGATCGCCGGGAAGACGTGCTCATCGTCGTGGTAGGAGGTGAGCATCACGACGTTTGTGCGCGGAGACCGGGCCACGAGGCGTCGGGTAGCCTCCACGCCGTCCATGCCCGGCATGATCAGGTCCATCAGCGCCACGTCGGGGGCGTGCTCGGCGGCGAGCTTCACTGCCTCTTCCCCACCACTAGCCTCCGCCACCACAGTGATGTCGTCCTGCGTCTCAAGGAACGCCCGCACCCCCTGACGCACCAGCGCGTGGTCGTCCACCAGCAGGACCGTTATAGGTTCGGTCATGGCTTGCCGCCTTTCTTCGCAGTGTCCGTTAGCGGACAGACGCCGGTTACCCGCGTGCCTTTCCCCGGCGCGCTCTCGACACTGACGCTGCCACCGAGCCTCGCCAGCCGCTCGCGCATGCTCTGGAGTCCGAAGCCCCCGCCGGGGCTCTGGGAGGTATCGAAGCCGGCTCCGTCGTCGGCGATGCGGAGGGTGAGAGTTTCAGGGGTATAGATCAGGTCTACTTCAGCGCGCGTCGCGCCGCTGTGCTTCGCCACGTTCGCCAGGGCTTCCTGCGCCACCCGGAAGAGTGCCTGCTCGACCTCCAGCGGCGACGCGCGCTCGCCCTGGACGTGGAACTCGGCCGGTATCTCCGCCCCCTGGGACCATCGGTCGACGTACTCGCGCAGGGCGCCCGCCAGCCCCTTACCTTCAAGAGCGGCGGGACGCATCTCGGCTATCAGGACGTTCAGTTCCTTCTGCGCCTGCCGGACCAGTTCGTCGGCCTGTGAAAGGTGAGATTCGGCAGCGTTGGTGTCGCGGGAGATCAGGGCTCGAGCGGCGGCGATCTGCAAGGAGGTGGCGAAGACCTGCTGTTTTACGGAGTCGTGCAGGTCGCGGGCGAAGCGGTTGCGGGTCTCCAGCGTGGCAAGCTCTCCCCTGGCCTGAATGAGCGTCTCCAGTTGCGCGGCCATGCTGTTCAACTCCCGCGAGAGCTGGCCCAGCTCGTCCTTCGAGCGGTCCCTTGCGGTAACGGAGAAGTCGCCCCGGCTCCACGCCTGGGCAGCACGAGCGAGCCGTTGCAGACGCCTCGTCAGGCCATACGCGGTGACGAAGCCGAAGAGCGCGCCGAGGAAGGCGGCCGGTATCATCAGCAACACAGCGCTGACGCCGACCGCGATCAGGAGCGGTCCGGTGAGGTTCGGTAGCCGCAGAGTCCCCACGAGCACCCCGGCAACCTTCCCATTCTTCCCCTCGATGGGCGTAACCGTCACCACCCTGCCGTTCACGTTCGACGAGAGGCGGCTGGAGTTCTCTTCGCCGTCGAAGGCCCGGTCCACGAGTGGCTCCAGTCCGGGGATGCTTCCGGCGTCGAAGCGCTCTCCCTCGGGGAACCCTCTTATCTCGGGCACGGAGACCAGCAGGCGGCGCTTATCGTCCACCACGAACAGAGAACCTTCATCCGGGCTCAGGTTGCGGACGCTCACGGGACCTGTCCCGACATTATCACCGGCTCCCCTGACTTCGGAAGTCTCGGCGAAGAACGTCAACTCCTTGCGGAGACCTTCGATGTCGGGCGGGCTCTCGTTGAGCGGCTTCTCCAGGCGCGGCGCGAGGTCGTCTTTGATCTGCTGCACGACCAGCCTCGGCAGGAGGGGCGAGTAGATAAAAGCGACGAGCACGCTGACCAGGATCAACTCCAGAGCGAGCAACGCCACCACGGTAACCAGCGTGTAGCTGAATGTCAGCTTCCACCGCAGCCGCCGCAGCGCGAAGATCTCGCTCTTCATCGGTCGTAGCCCTCTCTCATGGCAGGCTCAGTCTAGTCCCGTGCGCCCCGGAGCGCATCGGCCTCCGGTCGTGAAGCGCCTCGGTCCAGAGGACCAGTAAGCCGGATCTTTCTCTCCCGCGAGCGTAACGTTACCCGAAGAACACCACCGCCAGGATCGCCATTGAGAGCAGGTTCCCCAGCACGTGCACGGCCATGCTGATGTAGATACTCCTCTTCCACCACACTGCGTAGACCATCGGTAGCAGGCCGATGATGCGCCCGACGTTCTGCCAGGGCGTGAAGAAGTGGTAGAGCGAGAATAGGACCATGTTCATTAGAGGTGCCCACGCTCCGAAACGCGAGATCCTGGGCAGCAGATACCCGCGGAAGTAAAGCTCCTCCGTGATGGGAGCGGCGATACCATTCACTATTACACCGAGTACCAGCGTGATCGCCAGCGCCGCCGTCGAGTACCCGGAGAAGTCCTCCTGCAAAAGGAACCAACCCGGCAGGAAGGAGAACACGTCCTCCCTGATGGCATCCTCCAGCGGAACCGCGAGGCCCGTCCCGATCCCGGCCCACACGAAGAGCGAGACGACCAGCGCAACGAACTGCCACCGCGAGACCGGCTCCCGGTAGCGCACGGCCCCTCCGAGAGAAGTCCCGTTCCTCCTCGCCGCGTAGAACAGGTAACCCAGCTCGAACGGGATGAGGACGAAGATTATGGCGAGGAAGATCGCCATGAGCGACGGGAACCCGAACCCTCTCACCACCGGAGCCGCAACGGCGTAGAACGCCGTGATCAGGGCTCCCGGCACGAGGTGCAGCGCGATCGTCTTACCGACGGAGTGCTGCTCATCCCAAACACCGCCTTCTCGCACCATCGCCGTGGCTTCCATCCCTTCTCTCGACGCCCGCCGTACGAGAACAATCTACAGTCGCGCGGGTCCGGGAGCATCGGTCCGGAGGATGAATGTTACCCGTACGTCAGGACCATATTGTCGCCACCACACAGCCTGTTGTAGAGGCGGCGGGCGGGTGCGAGAATATCGCGGGTTCCCGACCACGAAGGACCATGAGTTGCTCCGCACCGTGACCGCCACACGCTACGTTACGCCCCTGCGCGAGGGAGGCTCTCTGCCGGCCATCGTGGAGGCCGACGACCTGGGGACCTACGTCCTGAAGTTCCGGGGCGCTGGACAGGGACGCAAGGCGCTCATAGCGGAGCTTGTGGCCGGTGAGATAGGCCGCTGTCTGGGGTTGCCGGTACCGGAGATCGTGCTCGCACATCTCGACCCGGATCTCGGCCGCGCGGAGCCGGACCCCGAGATACAGGACCTGCTGAAAGCCAGCTCCGGCCTGAACCTGGCCCTGGATTACCTGCCCGGCTCTCTGGGCTTCGACCCGCTCGTGGAGCCGCCGGGGCCGGAGTTGGCCTCACGCATCCTGTGGTTCGACGCCCTGGTGCAGAATGTGGACCGGACCCCGCGCAACACTAACCTTCTCGTCTGGCACGGCAGGCTCTGGCTTATAGACCACGGCGCGGCGCTGTACTTCCACCACAACTGGCCCGGCCGGGAGTCTGCCGGGAACGGAGCCTCCCTCGAAGCCGTGGCCCAGCGTCCCTACGCGGCGGCCAGAGACCACGTACTGCTCCCCTTCGCCGGTGCCCTACAGGGCGCGGACGCGGCGCTCGCCACCGTGCTCACGCCGGAGGCGCTGCGAGACGTGCTGGCCTTGATCCCGGACGCCTGGATCTCGGACGAGCCCGGCTTCGGAAACGCGGAGGAGGTCCGGGCCGCCTACCTCTCCTACCTCACCACGCGCCTGCGGGAGCCGCGAGTCTGGGCGCACGCGCTGGAGCAGGCACGGGATCATATCCAGGAAGTAGGACGTGGCTAGCCCGTTCGAGTACGCCCTCCTGCGGGTGGTCCCGCGCGTGGAGCGCGGGGAGTTCATCAACGCGGGCGTCGTGCTCTACTGCCAGGACGCGCGCTTTTTGGAGGCCCGCATCCACCTCGACCCCGAACGCCTGCGCGCGCTCGACCCGCGCCTGGACCCGGAGAAAGTCCTCGCCCATCTGGAGGTGGCGAAACGGGTCTGCGCGGGCGGCCCCGAGGCGGGCTCCGTGGGGCTCCTGCCGCCGGTGCAGCGCTTCGGGTGGCTGGTCGCCCCGCGCAGCACCGTCGTCCAGCCCTCCCCGGTACACACCGGCCTTGCCGAAAACCCGGCGGAGGCAATCGAGCACCTCCTGCGGACGATGGTCCTCGCTCCGGAGTAAGGGTCCTGGATCTAGCCGCGGTCCCGTTCGAGGATGACCGTCATGATCAGGCCGGCCAGTAGCAGCGCCTCGTCCTCATCGGAGAAGTCGCCGAGCTTCTCTACGGTGAACCTGCTCTCCAGCACCGCCCGCTCCTTCTTCATCCGTAAGACCGTATCGCCGCGCAGCTCCGCCAGATAGGCGGGGTTGAAGAAGAGACCGCCGAGAGCGTCGCCAAACGGGAGGGACTCCATCAGACCGTCGAGGACCTTGACCCAGGGGTTCTCCTCGTGGATGTAACCGACCTCCGATCCGCCCGCGTCGGTGAGGCCGTAGTGGCTCTTCCAGATGGAGCGCATCCCGTGCTGCCGGACCGCGCCGAGCGGTCGTCCGTCCGCGCCGCTCACCGCATAGCTCGCCCCGAAGTCCATCACCCGGTCGGCCTTCAGGCGGAAGAGCAGGTCCTTCTGGCCCTCGTCCCGGTAGACGCCGATATCCTCCTTCAGTCGGAACTTCTTCTTGCGGACGTAGGCGACCTGGGCGCCCGCCGCGTCCACCACCCGCACCCGCGTGCCGAGGGTCACGATCTTGAAGCTCAACTCCAGTGGGTAGTTCATCATGTCTCATCCTCCTGGCTGGGTGCGTCCTACTTACCGCCGCAGCAGTCGCGTGATCTCTCCGGTCCTGGCGAGGTCCTGACGCTGCAACTCGCGCAGAAAATTGGTCAACTCCACGTCTCCGTCCTGCTCGGCCTCCTGGATAGGCGCGTCGTAAGACCGGGCGCTGACCAGCACGTCCAGCAGAAACTCCCTGACGCCCGGCGTCAAGCTGCGCCCGAAGCCGGGGCGCGCGGTACTCGGGGGCCGTTCCTCGATCCTGGTCTCAAGCACCAGCTTCTCCTTCCCTGTATCACATTCCGTACTACTAGATACGCGCGAGACGCTGCAAAGTTGTCTCGCGCAAAAGACGACGCCCCCGGTTCGACCGGGAGCGTCGTGAGGTTACGCTTAGCGGGCTTCGATCATGTCCGCGATAATCGGGTAGCGGTACTCGCCGTCCTTGCTCACCCGGTAAGCCGCGTACGCGCTGTGCACGAACGGCACCACCGTGAGAAGGGCCATCACCGGGATCAGGAGGAACCCGATCAAGACCAGCGTCAACAGTCCCGTGAGGGCCCATCCGGCGCCCAGGATCACGATCCACGCGACCTGATACCACATCGCCTGCAACGCCTGGAACGCCACCTTCTGCGAGCGGTCCCGGTAGACTATATAGACGATCAAGGCCGCCACCGGCCCGAGAAACCCGGTGACCAGGTTGAGGAAGATGCTCAGGTGCGAGAGCACCGACCAGGTCCTCTCCTCCTGCGTCATCAGCGTCACCGGACCCTGCTCCTCCGCTTTTGCCTCGCCCGCAATTCCGTAGTTCTTTGCTTCCACGACTGCTCCTCTCTGTTGCTCAACAACCTACGCTATAAAGTTACGCCCGGACCTCCCTTCCGGCATCGGACCACGGACCGAATACAAGTAGGTCTTCGGGACCAGGTTTTCGCGTGCGCGCTCAGGCCATCCGTGGCAAACTCAATGCAGGTTCATGAGAACGTTCGTAAGAGATATCGAGACCAGCACCCGCGTCCCGTCGTGGAGGATCGCACCATGACCGAAGGCCATCGCCTGTTCGCCGCCCTCTACGACCGGTTCAATGGGGCGATGGAGCGCGGCTGGATGGGCGAGCGACGCGCCCGGCTGCTCTCCGGGGCGCGGGGCGCGGTGCTGGAGATAGGCGGCGGAACCGGCGCGAACGTCCCCCACTACCGCGATGTCGAGCGGGTCATGGTCTCCGAGCCGGACCCGTTCATGAGGAGGAAGCTGCAACCGAAGCTCGCTCGTGCTCGCGTACCCGTCGAGATGTCCGATGCGGGCGCGGAGTCGTTGCCTTTCCCGGACGAGAGCTTCGACACGGTGGTCTCGACGCTCGTCCTGTGTACCGTCCCGGACCAGAGGGCGGCGCTCGCGGAGATCCAGCGCGTGCTCCGTCCCGGCGGAAGGCTGCTGTTTATCGAGCACGTGCGCGGCGAGGGCTCCGTCGCCGTGTGGCAGGACCGCATCGAACCGCTGTGGAGACGCCTAATGGGCGGCTGCCACCCGAACCGCGATACCGTCGCCGCTATCCGGGGATCGGGGTTCGAGATCGAAGCGTTGGAGAGCTTCTACCCGCCGGTGCCGCTCTCCGGCATAACCCCGCACGTCCAGGGCGCGGCGACCGTCCGGCTCGCCGCCTGAGAAGGTCGTAGCGCGTATGCTAGGATCAACGCTCCGATGAACCTCGCGTCCGAACAACATCCAGACCTCCGTCGGAGAGAGCGTTGAGCCGCAGGGCGGGTCTCTTTCTGGCCCTCGGACTGGCCGTAGCGGTCTTCTTCGTGGACCAGGGGATAAAGTCCGTTGTGGAGGGCTCGATGCGGGTCGGGGAGAGCATAACGCTCGTGTCCGGCTTCCTGAGTCTCACGTACATAAAGAACGACGGCGGAGCGTTCGGAATCCTCGGCGGCAGCCAGACCGTGCTCCTGATCGGGAGCGCCTTCGCCGTCGCTGTAGTCCTCTGGATGCTCCTCGCGGGAGAGCCCTCGAAGCTAACCACGCTCGGCTGCGGCCTGATCCTGGGCGGAGCCGCCGGCAACCTCCTCGACCGCCTGAGCAGCGGAGAGGTCACCGACTACGTCCATTTCTCATTCTGGTACATCTTCAACGCCGCCGACGCCGCGATAGTGATAGGCGTGGCACTACTGCTGCTCTCCGCGCTCCGCCCCGCGCCGAAGGGCTGAGACTAGGCTTCCACCTCAGAGACGAAGACCGTCGCGCCGCCGGTGGCGAAGTTGGGGATGTCGCCGGTCGCGGCCTCGCCTTCCGGTGAGGAGAGGGCCTCCCCCATCCTTTCCGCGCTCTCGAACCAGAGTTCGGCGATGCGATAGTAAGGCGGCTCGGTGCCGTCTACCGCGCCGACCCTACCCGACTCGAAGCGCTGGACGTCGGGGATCTTTGCCGCGAGCGGCAGGTGCTCTTTCTCGTAGTACTCATCGAAAGCGTCCGGGTCGCCGGGATGCCCGTACAGTACAGTCAGCTTGATCATGCCTCTCCTCCTCGTCGCCGCAGTTTCGCCTTACTGGCCCGTCTTGACGAACCGTTCCCCAGGTTCCCGAGTATTCTACAGCGGTGGCGAACCCGAAGCGCGATTCGGAACGCCGTGCGGAGCGCCACAGCCTTACTCCAGATGGCTCAGGACGAACGCGAGGAGGAACCCGATGGTCGTGACGAGGCCGACGAACGCTCCCCCGTCCTCGTACGCCTCCGGCATCATGGTGCTGGCGAGCATGGTCAGGATGGCCCCGGCGGCGAAAGACTGGATGGCGGCGACGACGTTCTCCGAGGCGCCAGCGAGGAAGAGGTAGCCAAGAAGCGCGGCCACCGCCGAGGCAACCGTAACGCCAGCCCAGAGGCCCATGATGTGGGCCGTCGAGCGGCCCGCCCGCTTCATCCCGGAGGCCGAGGAGAGACCTTCCGGGACGTTGGAGAGGAAGACGGCGGCGACGAGGGCGGCACTGATCTTGCCGCCCCCCAGCAGACTTATCCCGATGGCCGCCGACTCCGGGATGCCGTCCATGAGCGC
>DASSMB010000182.1:0-3125 GCA_035689095.1 Rubrobacteraceae bacterium
CTATGGCGCTTGTCGGGGTCTGGAAGCCGGGAATTAGCGGAGTGTGGGCCGTCCTGATCGGTTTTGGAGGACTTCCAGCGCTGTTCTTCCTGTCGCACATGGTCGATACGGCCAGAAGCGCAGCAAACCCCTACTGTAACAACGTGGGTCCCAACGCTGGAGAAATAACTATCCCGCCCGGCGTGCGCATGGTCGAGTGCTCATCCATTCCCGCCAGCTACTACGTCATGTTCGCGGTCTTTGCCGGGATCATGCTCCTCGGCGTCTTTCTGGGATTCTTGCGACGCGCCCGCTCTCACTCGACCGCCTGACATCAGGGCGCGTTATGTGAGAGATCCGTGCCGCAGGCTATCCGCCGCTGCGGACAGGCTCTGTTGCCAGGTTGGCGGAGCGCCGGTCCCGGCGGTACTTGTGAATGGCGTTCTTTAGCGTGGAAAGCCCGAGGGTGGCGTTGCGGGTGCGGCTGCCGATCACGTCGCGGCCCAGCCTCTCCACAAGCTCGTCATAGTCCAGGGACAGAGCCTGATCCAGGTCCATTCCTTCGGCCAGCACACGCTCCATTATGATTGACGTGGCGCCCATGCTGATCGTATCTCCCTGTCCGGTCCACGAGAGGGCTTCTATCCCGCCGTTGCCGTCGCCCTTGAGGTAGACGACCACCGATCCCCCGCACTCGGGGCTACCGCCGGGCATGACGACGTCGGCGTCGTCAAGGACCCCCTGGTGGCGGGGGTCCCTGACGTGGTCCACGAGCAGCTCTATACGGCTCTTGCGGTCCAAAGGGCTCTTTACCTCTCGATGGGGGCGCGCACGGAGTTGCCCCACTCGGTCCAGGAGCCGTCGTAGTTGCGCACCTGATCGTAGCCGAGGAGGTAGTTCAGGACGAACCACGTGTGGCTGGAGCGCTCCCCGATGCGGCAGTAGGCGATCACGTCGTCGCCCTCATTCAGGCCGGCCTCGCCCTCGTAGATCTCGCGCAGCTCGTCCGCGCTCTTGAAGGTCCCATCCTCCCTGACGGCCCGTGCCCACGGCACGTTGGCAGCACCCGGAATGTGCCCGCCGCGAAGCGCGCCCTCCTGCGGGTAGTCCGGCATGTGCAACAGCTCGCCCGAGTACTCGCCGGGGCTCCGCACGTCGATCAGGGACCCGCCGGAGCCGACCTTCTCGAGGTGCTTGAGCACGTCCTCCTTGAAGGCCCGGATCTTCGCGTCGTCCCTGACCGGGACCGGGTAGTCGGTCTGCGGGAAGCTCGGGACCTCCTGGGTCATCTCGCGGCCCTCGGCCTCCCACTTGATGCGCCCGCCGTCCATGACCTTTACATTGTCGTGGCCGAAGAGCCGGAAGACCCACAGCGCGTAGGTCGCCCACCAGTTGTTCTTGTCGCCGTAGAACACGACCGTGGTGTCCGGCGTGATGCCCTTCTCGCCCATCAGCCGCGCGAAGTGCTCGGGGTCCAGGTAGTCGCGCACCAGAGGATCGTTCAGGTCCTCGACCCAGTCGATCTTGACCGCATTCGGGACGTGCCCGATGTCGTAGAGCAAGACGTCCTCGTCACTCTCCACGATGCGGATATTGTCGTCGTTCAGGTGCTCGGCTACCCAGTCGGTGCTAACCAGCGCCTCGGGATGCGCGTAACCCTTCTCCGCTATCTGCTGTTCCGTCACGGTTTCTCCTCTTCTCCGTTTTCAACCGCACAGGCCGATATTCTAGCGTATAAGTCCATCTATTTCCGACCAAAATTATCGGGTTTAACAAAAACGCCGGATGCAGCGGTTATACTGGCCGGCATGATGGGACAGAGAGGTTACGAGGCGTTGATCGAATTTGCAGTCGCGGGGGATCTTGACCGCGAGCGGGCCGTTGAGCTGGCGCGTTTGGTTTACGAAGATCCGGCCCCCGCAATGCGGGCCGCGGCCGGGCTACGGGACCGGACGTTCGGACCCAGGGTCACCTACTCCCGCAAGGTCTTTATCCCGCTGACGAAGCTCTGCCGCGACAACTGCGGCTACTGCACCTTCGCCCACCCCCCGCGTCCCGGCGAACGCGCCTATCTCACACCCGAGGAGGTGCTGGAGATAGCGCGGGCGGGCGCGGAGGCCGGATGCAAGGAGGCGCTCTTCACGCTCGGGGACAAGCCGGAGAAGCGCTATCCGGAAGCGCGCAGGGAGCTTCGAGAAATGGGCTTCGGGACGACGATCGAGTACCTGGTCCACTGCTGCCGGCTCGTGCTGGAGGAGACGGGCCTGCTGCCGCACGCCAACCCCGGCGTCCTCTCAGAGGACGAGGTGCGGGCGCTGCGGGAGGTATCCGTGTCGCAGGGGATCATGGTGGAGCAGGTCTCGGAACGGCTACTGGGCCGCGACCTCGCCCACTGGGCCTCGCCGGACAAGGTGCCGGCGCGCAGGCTCGCGACGCTGGACGCCGCGGGCAGGCTCGCGGTGCCGTTCACGACGGGGATGCTCATCGGGATCGGGGAGACGGTCGAGGAGCGGGTGGATACCCTGCTGGCTATCCGGGAGCAGCACGAGCGCCATGAACACATCCAGGAGTGCATCGTCCAGAACTTCCGGGCCAAGCCAGGCACCAGGATGGCCCACGCGCCGGAGCCCTCGGAGAGCGAGATGCTCGCCAGCATCGCCCTCGCCCGGTTGCTCCTCCCGCCGGACGTGAGCGTGCAGGCACCACCGAACCTCGCAGGGACCGAGGATGGCGACCGCTCCTACGCCCGCTACATAGACGCCGGCATAGACGACTGGGGCGGCGTCTCACCCGTCACGCCGGACCACGTCAACCCCGAGCGCCCCTGGCCGCACCTCGAAGAACTAGAGCAGGCCACGCAGGAGAAAGGCTACCTGCTGCTGGAGCGACTCGCGGTGCGCCCGGCCTTCGCCGTCCGCGCCGAACGGTGGGTGGACGAGAGGCTGCGCTCTCAGGTGTGGGCCGGAATCGACGCCGAGGGGTTCGCGCGGGTCGAAAGTTGGGCACCAGGGACGATCGAGCCCGTGCCGGAGAAGACCGTCGCCGAAGCCCGCGGCGGGCGGCCCTCGAAGGTGCGGGGCGAGTTCGCGCGGGCGCTCTCCGGGGCCGGGGAACGCGACCTCTCAGAAGAGGAGATAGCGCTGCTC
>DASSMB010000183.1:0-9589 GCA_035689095.1 Rubrobacteraceae bacterium
GAAGCCCTCTCCGCGAACGAGCCCATGCGCGAGATCGTCCGGCGGTTCGCCTCCGAGGGCCGTCCCATCGTGGCCGAGTGTGGCGGCCTGCTATACCTCGCCCGCGAGCTGGATGGCCACCCGATGTGCGGCGTCCTCGACACGGCGGCGCGCATGACCGAACGGCTCACGCTCGGGTACCGGGAGGCACGGGCTCCCGTAGACTCGGTGCTGGCCGCGGAAGGTGTAACCGTGCGGGGCCATGAGTTTCACTACTCGGTAGTAGAGCCGGGTTTCGGTGAGAGCCCGGCCTGGGAGTTGACCGGACGTGGAGCGGAGGGATTCGTCGCGGGCGGGATGCACGCCAGCTACCTGCACACCCACTGGGCGGCGACGCCGGAGCTACCGCGCCGGTTCGTGAGGGCGGCGACACGGAGCGCGGTGGAGGTCCGGGCGTGAGCGGGCGACTGGTGGGTATTGGAGTCGGGCCGGGAGACCCGGAACTGTTGACGATCAAGGGCCTGCGCGCGTTGCGGGAGGCAGATGAGGTCTTCGTGCCGGTGGCGGACACGGGCGAGGTCGGACGGGCCGAGGCGACGGTGCGCGAGTACCTGGAGCCGGGGCGCGTCCGGCGTCTGCTCTTCGCCCTCTCCGACGACGCGGAGGCGCGGGAGCGCAACTGGACGAACGCCGCGCGTGAGGTGGCGGAAGCCCTGCGGGGGGGGAAGGTCTGCGCGTTCGCGACCATCGGCGACCCGAACGTATACTCGACGTTCACGTACCTGGCGCGGACGGTGCGCGAGTCTATGCCGGAGGTGGAGGTTCAGACGGTGCCGGGCATCACGGCGATGCAGGACCTGGCCTCGCGCAGCGGGACGGTGCTGCTCGAAGGCGACGAGCGGCTGGCGCTGTTGCCGTTCACGGCGGGGGAGGAGTCTCTGAGGGAAGCGCTCTCGGAGTACGAGACGGTGGTCTGCTACAAGGGCGGGAATCGTCTGCCGGCCGTGCTGCGGGTGGCGGAGGAGGGCGGACGGCTGGAGGGCGCGGTGTATGGGGCGCGGCTCGGGATCGAGGACGAAGAAGTGCTTCCGGCGGAGGCGTTGGCCGGGCGCGAGGGGACTTATCTATCCACGGTGGTCTTCACCGGGAGGGGAGCGGAGTTTGGGTAAGGTGTGGTTTATCGGGGCGGGACCGGGAGCGCCGGACCTCCTGACCATCAGGGGGGCGAGGCTCATCGGAGAGGCGGACGTGGTGATCTGGGCTCGCAGTCTCGTTCACGAAGGCGTCCTCGAACACGCTAGAAACGACGCGGAGATAATCGAGTCCACGGACATCCCCCTCGAAAGCGTGCGCGCGTTATACGAACGCGCCGTTCTCGAAGATTTGAAGGTGGCGCGGGTGCATTCCGGCGACCCGAGCCTGTACGGGGCGGTGATGGAGCAGATCGAGCGCTGCGACGAGATCGGGCTGGAATGGGAGATGGTCCCCGGCGTCTCATCTCTGGGAGGCGCGGCGGCGGCCATCGGCCGCGAGCTGACCATCCCGGAAGTCGCCCAGTCCGTCATCGTGACGCGCCGCCCGAACCGCACCCCGATGCCGGGCAACGAGGACATAAGGAGCTTCGCCGCGCACGGGACGACGATGGCGATCTTTCTCTCCGCCGCGAAACCCCGCGCCCTGCAACAGGACCTTCTGGAGGGCGGTTACCCGCCGGAAACCCCGTGCGCCATCGTGTACCGGGCCACCTGGGAAGACGAGCAGATCATCCGGTGCCGGCTCGAAGAGTTGGCCGACCGCGTAAGGCTGGCCGGTTTCACCCGGCAGGCGCTCATCCTCGTGGGACCGGGACTCGGTGCGGGAGGGACGAGATCTCACCTGTACGACCCCACGTTCTCGCACATGTTCCGAAAGGCGGAGCCGGGAGCCGATGCCGCCGCCTCGTAAGCTCCGCGAGCCGTCCATGCCGCCGAGCATGGCGAAGGTCAAGGGCGACAAGCTCAGGACCGGCTGGACCACCGGCGCCTGCTCCGCCGCCGCCGCGAAGGCCGCTGCCCGCGCGCTCGTAACCGGCGAGCCGCAGGAGAAGGTGGATATAAAGCTCCCCAAGAAGGCGAAGCCGGGCGGCGAGCGCCGCGTCGAGTTCGCGGTCGAGCGGTGTGATCTGGACGAGGATGGGACCTGGGCCGAGGCAGTAATCGTCAAGGACGCCGGCGACGACCCGGACGTGACGGACAGGGCGCACCTCACCGTCCGCGTCTCGTGGAGCGAGGAGCCGGGCCTGCACCTCGACCGGGGCGAGGGCGTGGGCCTCGTGACGAAGCCGGGGCTCGGGCTTGCTGTCGGCGGACCGGCGATAAACGACACGCCGCGGCGTATGATCTCCTACTCCGTCCGCGAGGTGCTCGACCCGGACGAGCGCGGCGTGCGCGTCGTCATCAGCGTACCCGGCGGAGAGAAGATGGCAGAGAAGACCACCAACGCCCGCCTCGGAATCGTCGGCGGCATCTCCATCCTCGGGACGACCGGCATCGTGCGCCCGTTCTCGACGGCCGCCTGGGCCGCGAGCGTCGTGCAGGCCGTCAACGTCATGGGCGCGCAGGGCCACAAGACCTTCGTGCTCTCGACCGGCGGATTGACCGAGAAGGCCGCGATGCGCCTGCTGCCGGACCTCGAAGATGTGAACTTTATAGAGGTCGGGGACTTTACCGGGCAGGCCATAAAGCAGGCCGTCAAGAACGGGTTGGAGCGATGCTTCTTCGTCGGGATGGCCGGGAAAATCTCCAAGCTCGCCGCCGGCGTCATGATGACCCACTGGACTCGCTCGAAGGTAGACAATGAAGTATTGGCCGGCATCACGGAGAGAGCCGGTGGCTCCGACGATCTGATCGAGGAGGTCAAGAGCGCCAACACCGCCCGCCACGCCTACGAGCTCTGGCGCGCCGCGGACCTGGACCGCGCGCCGCACCTCCTCTGTCAGCAGGCCGCCGACAACCTCGCCGAGTACGCGGAGGGCCGGCTGGAAGTCCACGTCATCCTGGTGGACTTCGACACTCTGGAGCCGACCGGCGCCAGTTCCGGCGCCCTCGAACTGACAACCTGGAGCAGCGGGTGAACCCCATAACCGTCATCGGGCTCGACGGCCGCCCACTTGATGAAGAGGCTGAAGCGGCTATCCGGGACGCCGCACTCGTAGTCGGCGGCGAACGTCACCTGGAGATGCTCGCCATCGAGCCGGACCGCGCGGTTGTTCTGAAGGGCGACCTTTCGGCGGCGCTCGCGCGGGTCGAAGCATCCAACGGTCCGGTTGCGGTGCTCGCGTCGGGCGACCCAGGCTACTTCGGTATCGTGCGCCTGCTGGGCGAACGGTTTGGCAGAGAGGACCTGCGCGTGATCCCCGCTCTCTCCTCCGTCGCTCTGGCCTTCGCCCGCGCCGGACTCTCCTGGGACGATGCCGTTACCGTCAGCGCCCACGGCCGCGAGCCGCGCCGCGCCGTCAACGTCTGCCGCGCGCGCCCGAAGGTCGCCGTCCTCACCTCCCCGGAGTTCGGTCCCGCTGAACTTGCCGGGATGCTGGCGGGTCTGGACCGGGCCTTCATCGTCGCGGAGAGGCTCGGCGAGCCGGACGAGCGGGTGTTTCGTGGGGACGCGGCGACGATAGCGGAGATGGAGTGGCGCGACCCGAACGTGGTGCTGGTGCTCGACGAGGAGCGTATGGCGGGACGGAAGGGTTGGATCTCATCGGCCGTCGAGAGCCGCCAGCGATGGGCGCTCCCGGAAGACCAGTTCGAGCACCAATCCGGCATGATCACCAAGAGCGAGACTCGCGCGCTCGTTCTGGCCCGCCTCGGCCCCGGTCCTGGAGATCTGATCTGGGACGTCGGCGCGGGCAGCGCCTCGGTAGCCATCGAGTGCGCCCGCCTCGGAGCCGCCGCAATCGCCGTCGAACGCGACCCCGAAAGCTGCGCCCGCATCCGCCGCAACGTCGAACGCCACGGCGTAAACGTACAGATCGTAGAAGGCGAAGCTCCAGAAGCATTGCGCGACCTGCCGGAGCCCGACGCCGTCTTCGTCGGAGGGACGGGCGGCGGGTTCGAGGAGATAGTCAAGCTCGCCGCCGTCCGGGCGCGCCGGTCCGTCGTTCTGGCCCTCGTCGGCCTGGAGCGGGTCGTGCCGGCGGGCAAGATCCTCGAAGACTGCGGCCTGGAGGTCGAGACTACATTCCTGCAAACATCCCGGATAAAGGGTGTCGGATCTTGGCACCGCATCGCTCCCGAGAGCGCCGTCTTCGTAGTCTGCGGGAGCCGAACGTGATCGGTCTCGTGGCGGCGACAGCGAACGGCCGCCGCAACGCCGCCCACCTGGCTGAAGCCTGGGCCGACGCCCGCGTCTACGAGGGTCGGCCCAAAGAAGCGCTGCGTAAAGCATGGGACGAGTGCGACGGCATAGTCCTCTTACTCGCCACCGGCGCCGCCGTCCGCCTCATCGCCCCGCTGCTCGAAGACAAGCGCACGGACCCCGGCGTGGTCACCGTGGACGACGCGGCTCGCTTCGTCGTAGCCCTCTGCGGCGGCCACGGTGGCGGCTCTAACGCGCTGGCGGAACGGGTCGCGGAGGCTCTCGGAGCGACGCCCGTGGTTACTACCGCGAGCGATGCTCTGGGCGTTCCGGCTCTAGACTCTCTGGGCGAGCAGCTCGGCTTCCGTCTCGAAGACCATTCGGACCTCGCGGCCGTCGGCGCGGCGCTCGTTTCGGGGGAGAGGGTCAACCTGGTATCCGACCGGCGCTGGCCCCTCGGACCGCTGCCGGAGAACCTGGTCTCTTCACGGGAACCGGAACCGCCGCTGGTCCTGATATCCGACCGGATCGTGGATGCACCGAAACCCGCTGTCATCTATCGTCCGCCCTCGCTCGTCGTGGGCGTCGGATGTAGCCGGGGAGCGACGGCGAACGAGATACTGGAACTGCTGGACTCCTCTCTCCGCGAAGCCGGTCTCTCAAAGAAGAGCGTCGCCGCTTTCGCCAGCGTCGACGTGAAACGCGACGAGGCCGGACTGCTGGAAGCGGCGGAGAGGCTCGGTGTGCCGGTGCGGTTCTATTCGGCTGATGCGCTCTCCGCGGCGGACGCTCCGAATCCATCGTCTGTGGTGCGCGATGCGGTAGGGACGCCGAGTGTGGCGGAGGCGTCGGTGCTTGTCTCGGGTGCGGAGTTGGTGCTGGAGAAGCGCAAGTCGGGGATGGCGACGGTGGCTATCGGGCGGCTGCCGGTGCGGGGGAGGCTGGCGCTGGTGAGCCTGGGGCCGGGGGAGGACGCCCTGATCCCACCTCTCGCCCGCGACGCTCTTGCCGCCTCGGAGCTGATAGTCGGCCTCGACCAGTATGTGGATCGCGTCCGGCACCTGCTGCGGCCCGGCACGCGGGTGCTGACGCCGCCGCTCGGCAACGAGATCGAACGCGCCGAACTGGCGCTCGCCGAGGCCCGCTCCGGCGGCAGCGCCGCGCTGGTTTCGAGCGGTGACGTGGGCATCTACGCGATGGCATCTCCGGTGCTGGAGCTGGCGGGCGAAGATGTGGAGGTTGTAGTCGTGCCGGGCATCACGGCGGCGCAGGCGGCGGCCTCGCTCCTGGGCTCTCCGCTGGGGCACGATCACTGCTCCATAAGCCTCTCCGACCTCCTAACTCCCTGGGAGGTGATCCAGCAGCGGGTGCGGGCGGCGGCGGAGGGAGACTTCGTGGTCTCGCTCTACAACCCGCGCTCGAAAGGCCGCGACTGGCAGCTCGGGAAAGTACGGGAGATCCTGCTCCAGCACCGCCCGCCCGATACTCCGGTCGGCATCGTCCGGGACGCCTACCGCCCGACGCAGCAAGTTACGCTGACGGATCTCGCCTCGCTGCGCCCCGAGAGCGTGGACATGCTGACGGTCGTGGTGGTCGGTAGCTCTCAGACTAAAGTCGTCGCCGGGCGTATGGTGACGCCGAGGGGATACCTCTCTTGAAGACCACGTTCGCCGTCACGGACCAGTGTGCTGGATGTGGCGCTTGCATAAGGACATGCCCGGAGAAGGCTATACAGCCGGCTCCGAGAGACTACGGCTCGCCGCTCGTCGTCCTCGAAGACCGTTGCACGGGCTGCGCCGAGTGCGCGGAGGTCTGCCCGGTCTCCGCCTGCATCGAAGTGCTTCTGGAGGATGCGTGAGACGAGTCCATCCTATAGAGACCGAGAGCTACCGCATAATGCGCGAACTGTTAGACCTCTCGCATCTCGGGCCGCTCTCCCGCGCCGTGGCCGAGCGCGTGATCCACGCCTCCGCCGACCTGGAGTACGCGGAGAGTCTCGTATTGGACGAGGCAGCTCTGGAAGGCGGGCTGGAAGCCTTGCGGAACGGCGCCCCCATCGTCACGGACGTCGGGATGGTGGCGGCCGGGATCACGGGCCGCCAGACACGGTGCTTCGTCTCGGACCCTCGCGCCCGCGAGCTCTCGGAAGACCTCGGCATCACGCGCTCGGCGGCGGGCTTCCGGATCGCGGCGGAGGAGGTCGGAGCGGGGGCCGTCTGGGTCGTCGGTAACGCGCCGACGGCGCTCTTCGAGTTACTGGAAACGGACACTCGTCCGGAACTTGTGATCGGGCTTCCGGTCGGGTTCGTCGGGGCGGCCGAGTCGAAGGAGAAGTTGATCGAGAGCGGCCTGCCCGCTGTGGCGAACCACGGGCGGAAAGGCGGCTCGGCGGTCGCGGCGGCGGCGTTGAACGCGCTCATCTACTACGAGGAGGACTGATATGCGGAACACGGTCGGCATCAGAGCCAAAAACGGGTCGAGCGAGAGCGGGGCCAGACCGGCGCTCCTGGTCGTGGGCCACGGCAGCCGCGACCCGCGCGGCGCGCGCGAGTTCCACGAGCTGCTCGACCTCGTGCGCGAGCGTAACTCTTCTCTTGCGGTGGAGGGCGGGTTTATCGAGCTATCCCGGCCGCCCATCTCGGAGTGTGTGGACCGGCTGGCGGAGGGTGGGGCGCGCCGCGTCGCCGCCGTGCCGCTGATGCTCCTCGCCGCCGGTCACGCGAAGGACGACATCCCAGCTACTCTGGTACGCGAGAAGATGAACCACCCGGAGATGAGCTTTCAGTACGGCCGCGCCCTGGGTATCCGGCCCGAGCTTCTGGAGCTGATGGACGAGCGCGTCTCCGGCGTCGTGGCGGAGGGAGAGAAGGCTGAGACGGCCGTGCTCATCGTCGGGCGCGGCTCCTCGGACCCGGACGCGAACTCCGACGTCTCGAAGCTGTCGCGCCTGTTCTACGAGGGCCGCCCGTATCCGATAGTCGAGAGCGCCTACGTCAGCATGACGCCGCCGAACGTCCATGACGGTCTCGAACGCTGCCGCAGGCTCGGCGCGAAACGTATCGTGGTCTTCTCCTACTTCCTCTTCACGGGCGTCCTGGAGGAGCGCATCCGGGAGCAGAGCGAGTCGTTCGCCGCCGGGAACCCAGATGTCGAGGTGCGTTACGCGGGGTACTTCGGGCCGCACGAGAAGGTGGCGGACCTGCTGATCGAGCGGTACGAGGAGGCCGTGGGGGGCGATATCCGCATGAACTGCGACGTGTGCGTCCACCGGGTCGCGTTGCCGGGATTCGAGGAGAAGGTCGGGGCTCCCGCGACGCCGCACTACCACCCGGACGAGCCGGGGCATCATCACGGCCACGTTCACGACCATCACCATCACGGTTAGTCATGGCGTTCGAGGATAGGGTGCTTGAGATTGCTGCTGATGTTCAGCCTCTCGACGGGGAGGCTGCCGAACGAGCGCGGGAGCGCCATCTCACGCTCACGAAGCCGCCGGGGAGCCTCGGGCGGATGGAGGACCTCGGTGCGCGGCTCGCGGGGATGTCGGGTGAGTGCCCGCCGCCGGCGCCGGAGAACCCCGCGGTGGTGGTGTGCGCCGGGGACCACGGGGTGCTGGAGCGCGGCGTCTCGCCGTGGCCGAAAGAGGTTACGGCGGCGATGGTGAAGAACTTCTGCGAGGGCGGCGCGGCGGTCAACGCCATCGCGAAGACCGTCGGGGCGCGGGTGAGCGTGCTGGACGTGGGGGTGGCCCTAGACCTGGAGCAGCATCCACTCTTGAGGGGGACGAAGGTCCGGGCCGGCACGGACGACCTGAGCCGCAAACTGGCCATGAGCCGCGAGGAGGCGGCGCGGGCGGTCATGGCCGGAGCCGGGGTCGCGGAGGAGTTGATCGAGAGCGGCGGCGTGGACCTGCTCGTCACGGGCGACATGGGCATCGGGAACACCACGCCCGCCGCCTGCCTCATCGCCGCGTTCACCGGACAGCCCGCCGGGAGCGTTACCGGGCGCGGCACCGGCATAGACGACGAGACGCTGGCGCTAAAAGTAGCAGTAGTTCGGGAGGCGCTGGAGTTGCACGAGCCGGACGCCGACGACCCTCTCGGCGTCCTGGCGGCGGTCGGTGGACTGGAGCATGCGGCGCTGGCCGGTGTGATCCTGACGGGCGCCGCATACGGAATCCCGGTCGTCCTGGACGGTGTGATCTCGGACTCCTCCGCCCTCGTTGCCCGCTCCCTCGCCCCCGCCAGCGTCGATTACATGATAGCCGGACACCTCTCCGCGGAACCCGGAGCGCGGATAGCTCTGGAGCATCTGGGACTGGAGGCGCTGCTGGATCTCGACATGCGCCTGGGAGAGGGGACCGGCGGACTGCTAGCCGTGCCGCTGGTGCAGGCGGCGGCGCGGACGCTGGGCGAGATGTCTACCCTTGAGGAGCTGGGATTCGGGTGAACGGTCTCTCGCGGCAGGCCATCGAGTCCCTCGACAGTCCGCTCGCCCGTGTGGTAGAGGTCCACGAGGCGCTGCCCTCAACCCAGGAGCGCGCTCGCGAGCTGGCCCATGCCGGAACGCCTCATGGCACGCTCGTCATTGCGGAGGTGCAGACCGGCGGCCGTGGACGGCTCGGTAGGAGGTGGGGGTCGCCGAGGGGCGGGCTCTGGATGTCGCTGGTGCTGCGGCCGGAGTTCGCGGCGGGGCTCGCGGCGCGCGTTACGCAGATGGCTGCCGTAGGGGTGACGAAGGCGCTCTGGGAGATCGGGGTCCAGGCCCGCATCAAGTGGCCCAACGACCTGCTCGTTGACGGAAGGAAGATCTGCGGCATCCTGGCCGAGTCCAGCGTCGAGAACGTCCCCGTCGCCGCCAAGCGCGTCGTCGCTACGGTGGAGAGCGGACGCCGCCTGGACTTCGTGATCCTCGGCGTCGGCCTGAACGCGAACCTCGACCCGGTGGACCTCGAAGTCCCGGACCGGGAAGTGACCACGGTGCGCTCCGAACTGGGCCGCGACGTGGACATGCTGGATCTCCTGCGCGCCCTGCTCTCGAACCTGGACGCGGAGCTTGGTCGGATAGAGGACTTCGGCGCCGTCCTCGAAGACTGGCGCGCCCTCAACTGCACCCTGGGGGAGCGCGTGCGCGTCCGGCGCTTCGGCGAGACCCTCGAAGGGCGGGCCGCGGACCTGAGCCCGGAAGGCGCGCTGCTGCTGGAGACGCGGCGCGGGACAGTGGAGCTGTTCGAGGGAGAGATCGAACACCTCCGCCAGGGCAACGCCATATGAAG
>DASSMB010000184.1:0-22029 GCA_035689095.1 Rubrobacteraceae bacterium
AAAGGCGCTTGTTCTTTTCGAGGCTGATTTTCGATCCGACCCAACCGGCCATTTGCACAGTGTGCCACTTACGAAGCTCGGGGTGTAGGCCTGAGTCTGTCATAAAAGTCCCCGAGAAAACGAACCTGTGCCGGTACAGCACGACAAAGACCTGGCACATCGCCCACGACATGTCCTCGACGCCATGGCCAGCTTCCTTGACATCCCACCCGATCTCGAGCATAGCACGATGGGCCAAGTCGGCTATCTCATACGAAACCAGAAGATGGTCCAGATATGTTTCCTCAATAAATGTCTGTGGTAAGCATTCCGGCCGAACAATCGAAAGAGCGGCAATGGGCTTGTAGCCGCCTCGTCCAGCGAATCGTATCCTGTCTCCTGAAATGTCGACTACGAAAGCCCTGGTATCCCCGACCGTAGCACGAACCTCGATGCCGAAATGACGGCGGACGTCTTGCGTGCATTGCCGCTGCTCCAGATCAGCAAACCCCACCAGACGCTCCGCCGCGCCTACAGGGTCCACGGTCGCGGCTGCTTCTACGTGTCTCAGCGCCTGTTCCTCCGAGTGCGACCGACTTCGCGCGGCTCGCACGGCGGCGGCCATCCTCTCGTACTGCGGCGGCGCGTTTTTCACCGTCCGGCCCCTCTCTCGGTCTAGGCTCTCGCCAATTCTAACCGCTCGGCGCCGTCCCCGGAGAGCAAAGCGCTGAACCTCACCTCAGCCGGTTTTGTACTCGAATGCCGATGGGCAGATGTCGCTCAAAACACAGCCGGGACAGTCGGGTTTGCGCGCCTTGCAGACACGCCGGCCGTGGAGGATAAGCAGGTGCGAGAAGACCGTCCAATCCCCGGTGGGTACGACGCGCATGAGGTCCTGCTCGATCTTCTCGGGGTTTTGCTCGGTGGTGAGTCCGAGACGATTGGAGAGGCGCCGGACGTGGGTGTCCACCACGATCCCCTCGTCCACCCCGTAGGCGTTGCCGAGCACGACGTTGGCGGTCTTGCGCCCGACGCCGGGGAGGGCGACCAACTCTCTCATCGTTCGGGGCACTTCGCCGTCGTGGTCTTCCAGGAGAGCGCGGGCCATACCCTGCAAGGACTTCGCTTTGTTGCGGTAGAAGCCGGTCGGCCGTATATCCTCCTCCAGGTCGGAGAGATCCGCTACAGCGTAATGTTCAGCAGTTGGGTACTTCGCAAAGAGGTCCTTTGTTACGGCGTTTACACGAACGTCCGTGGTCTGGGCGGAGAGCATAGTAGCTACGAGCAGCTCCAGAGGATTCGACCAGTTCAGCTCCGTGGTGGCGCCGGGATACTCTTGTTTGAGGCGGGGGATCACCTCGGATGTCGGCGCGGCTGGCAAGATGGACAGATTATATATTGGCTAGTGAGCAAGTTCCGCTCACAAGGGATTGGCCGGTCGGGATATCCGGCAAGGTATAATGGGGTCCGGCGCAGGCGAAGAGAGGACTCTCACGTTATGAAGTGGCTCAAGGTCTATGGTCTCCCGAAGTTGCCCCTCTTTCTCGCGCGATGGGCCATGAAACTCGGGCTACCTGGGCCGACGTGGTACAAGTGGAAGGCTGCGAGCGCGGGGACGGGCGTAATCCTGGACGAGATGATCCGGGCCGCCGACGACCTCGGATACGACGGGCAGAAAGTCGGCAAGCTCGCCATGAGCCGCATCGGCGAGAAGCAGGGCCGCGACCTGCGCGAGCAGCTCGGCGTAAAGACCATGAAGGACACCGTGGACGTGGTCATGCTCGCCAACCGCTTCTTCGACATCGAGATCACGCTGACCGAGACCAAAGACGGCGAGTACGTCATAAACGCCGACCGCTGCCCCTGGTTCGGCGGGATGGGCCAGGAAGGGGTCATCGGATGGGACGTCAAACCCTGCGCCGCATTCTCCACCTACGAGAAGGCGATGGTCAACGCCATAAACCCGAACGTCAAGCTCTCCTACACCGAGAAGCGAACCACCGGCGGCCACACCTGCCGCGGCGTCTACCAGTACCGCGACGCGGAGCTGGGCGACGGTCCGCCCGAAGGCGTGCAGCCGGAGATGGTAAGTATTGGCAAGAAGCCGAGTAAGGACGGGTAGGAGCTTTGGAACGCATCGAGATAGATACGGCGCGCGGCAAGGAGCGCGTACCGCCGGGGCAGTACCTCGTCGGAGACCGGTGGCCGATACTCACCTACGGCTCGACGCCGGCCTTCAAACCCGAGAACTGGGACTTCGTGATGGAGGGGCTGGTCGAGAATCCGATCCGGTTTACTTGGGAGGAGTGGAACGATCTCCCGACCGTGGAGGTCAAGGCGGACATGCACTGCGTTACCTCATGGAGCAAGCTGGACAACGTCTGGACGGGTGTGCAGGCAAAGCACCTGCTGGAGATGGTACGGCCGAAGCCCGAGGCAAGGTTCTTCTCGGCGTTCTGCGACGGCGGGTACACCACGAACCTGCCGGTGGAGGAACTGTACGAGGAGGACGTGCTGTTTGCGACGCACCACAATGGAGAGCCGCTGGAGGCGGGCCACGGCGCTCCGATGCGGCTCGTGATCCCGCGCCTCTACGCCTGGAAGAGCGCGAAATGGCTTCGCGGCCTGGAGTTTCTGGACGAAGACAAACCGGGGTTCTGGGAGCAGAACGGCTACCATAACTACGGCAACCCCTGGCGGGAGCAGCGCTACAGCTTTAGTTTTTAGAGCCGGTCGGATTTTAGCGGTTGGATCCCGGCGCGACTGCGTAGTGGTAGCGCTTGAGCAGGGGGAGTGTCAGCGCCGTGACGAGCGCGCGGTCGCGGGGTTTCATCATCTTCTTCCACGCCTCGTCGGGCCTCAGTTCGACGGAGCCGGTATCGAAACGGTTTGGGTTTCCGGAGACGGTGTGGCTGATGCCGAGCTTCACCTCGCGCTCGCTGGCTAATGGTAGTTCGGAGCCCTCTTCGCCGATTAGCTTCAGGATACGCTCGAAGCTCTGGCGGGGGTTGACGACGAAATCTTCGTAGCGGAGTCGCAGGTAGCGTTCGGGGGTGCGGCGCCAGAGGGTCTCGGCGGCGGCGTTCCAGGAGTCCCAGAGGGCGGCGCTCTTGGCGGGGCTGTGGCGGTGCATGAACTCCCGGTCCTCGGTGTCGGGCTGCGGCTTCTTCTTACTCCAGGAGTAGGCGGCGGCGCGGGAATCCCGGACCAGGTGCAAGACATAGAGATCCAGGCCCGGAGCCATCCCCACCGCGTACCCGTATGCGGGCTCCTTCGAAGAGTCCACGATGACGCGGCTCCGCGCTACAACTCCGATGGCCCGGTACAGCTTCGCGGTGTTGTCGAGCAGCGGCCCTATTCGCTCTCTTATGGAGATCTCCCCCTGCCGGGTCAGCATGGCTGGGATATGGCGCGTGCGAGCGCCGAGGGACTGCAAGCGCATCATCTCGCGGGCATCCACGCCGTCCATGCCGCCGAACGCCTCATCCATGACCCTGGTCCACACCGGGCACTCGTGGAATGGCTCTCCGCAGCCGCACAGCCGGTTCTCCAGGACGTTGTGCTTCCAGATAAAGTTCAACTCCCCGGCGGAGAAGAAGCCTTCGATCTGCCCGAGGCTGTTGGCGAGGATGGTGGAGCCGCTCCGTCCGAGACCGGCCACGTAGAGGACCTTAGTCCCGCCGCTATTCACCGCCGCTCTCCCGGTTCCGCGAGCCGAGCCGGCGGACGCGCCGCAGGACACGCTTCGCCACGTTCCAGAAGGCGCCGAGGAACTCCCTGTCCGTGTCGGTGAGGCCGAAGAGCGCGAGCAACGCCAGATAGCCGAGGCCGAAGACCGTGCCGACGAGGAGTATGGAGGGGATAGCCGGCATGGGGACGAGCATCCCGACGACGTAGGCGACGGCGGCGGAGATCAGTCCGGCGGCCAGGGGTTTCAGCCACGCGAGGTTGTACGGCCAGAAGCCCAGGCGGCGGCGGACGGCGAGCAAGGTGGCCGTGTTCTCGGCGACGATACCGGAGGCCATACCCACGGCGGCGCCGAGTATCTTGGACTCCGGGGTGAAAGCCAGCGAGATCAGGGTGACGCTCACGGCCAGGCCGGTGAGGGCGGCGGCGGCGGTGGCGAACATAGCTATGTTCTGGTTCCCGGTCATGGCAAGCATGCGCGGCGTCGGGCCGACCGAGGAACTGTAGAGCTGCGCGGCGGCGACGATAATGAGGGCGAGGATACCGCCCGCGGCCTGCTCGCCGAAGCCGAGCACCAGCGCGTCCCTCGCCAGCAGTATGATCACCAGGAAGATCCCGAACGCTCCCGTGAAGATCCAGCGGGATATGTCCTTGTAGAGCAGCCCCAGGTTCTCCCGGTCCCCCTGGGCATGGAGGCTGGAGATTATCGGAGAGAAGATTCCCGAGAACGCGAACCGCACTATTGTGGAGAACGTCGCCGTACGCGCCGCCGCCTGGAAGACGCCCACCGGAGTGCCAGCGGCGAAGTAGCCGAGCACCCAGATCGCCGACCAGGTATTCGCGTACTGGGCCCCGGTGGCGATGCTCATCGGCACCGAGACCGAGAACAGCGCGCGGGTCTCGAACTTGGGCCGCACCCTCCGGTCGAAGAGCGGTGGGAAGAGCTTCCTCAAGAAATACACGGAGACGACGCACCCGAGCGCCATCGAGACCCCATAGGCGGCGACGGCGCCGATCACACCGGCTCCCAGAAGGTAGAAGAGAGGCACGAGCAGGAGGAACAGGGCAGGGCGAATAATCTGCTGCACGTAGCTGGCGTAGGTCACGGTCTGGAAACCCTGCGTCGCCCAGAGCACCATCATCATGAAGGTGAAAAACGGCAGAGATACAGCAAACGCCTTGAGCACGGGCTCCATGGCGGACTTCTTGTAGTACAGATCCGCCGCGAAGCCCGCCCCGAAGAACATGACGGCTGAGAGCGCCAGGCTCAGCAGCAGGGCCACCATGACGGACTGGATTATGGTGCCGCGAACCCGTGCCGTGTCCTCCTGGGCGCGGTAGTGTGCCACGTAACGCACCACGCCGTTCTCCATCCCGAAGCGCGCCAGGATCTGCGCTCCGTTGGAGGCGGCGACGCCTAGAGAGTAGAACCCGTAAGCCTGGAGCCCGAACGTCTGGGCGATGATGATCTGGGCCAGGTATCCCAGGACGCGGCCTATCCCCTGCCCGGCGGTGCTGATGCCCGCCCCCCGCGCGACCCGCGCCACGTAGGTGTCGTCCTTGTCTCTGCCCAGGGTATCCGCCGCGGAGACGCCCGGAACCCCGGACGGCGCGTCTCCCGCCGCGTCTGGCGGGCGTTCCCGGTCGGCAGCCGTCTCGTCCGGGGTCAGGGTCTCTCCGGGCTCCTGGTGCTCGAAATCGGGGCTTTTACTGGTCGCAGCGTCGTCGCGCCGCGGGTTCTCTTCCATAGTCACGGCGCAGATTATACGGGTTTTGGCTCGGACGGTAAGGCCGGGGAGATCGTGGAGTTAGTATCCCGCGCGCTTCTTGCGCCGGAAAGATATAAGGGCTTCAAGCAACAGCCCGAGGCCGATCCAGACCCAGCAGATGCCATAGGCTACCCACAACGCCGCGCCGACGGTCCCGATATCTTTCGAGACGGCCACCAGAACTCCGACCGAACCCACGGCGAACGGCAGCGAGATCCAGCGCGGCAGCGTGCCGCTCCGCAGGTTCGACGCGCCGAACAGGATGGACCCGACGGCGAGGACCAGAAGCCCGAGCCTGAAGGTCCGGTAAGCGGGCGCCAGCAACAGGTAGGTATCGTCCACCCCCAACCAGAACTCGGCCGTGTCGCCGATGAAGACCAGGATGAGGCCCAGCAGAGTGACCCAGAACCCGATCTCCCAGCTTAGCCGGTGGCGGCCTCTAGTCCAGAAATACAGGCCGACCAGGCCGACCATCAGGAGGAGCGGAACGGAGGGGAAGAGCTTCCAGAAGACGTTCGGCGTCTTGTACTTCCACTCGGAGAGGTGGACGCCCAGGGGAGAGAGCGACCACAGCACGCCTCCCGGCACGCAGAAGAGCGCGGTCCACCGGAGCAGGGTCTTGAGCCAGCCGGGCAAGACTCTACCGGCTACCCGGACGATCCGGCCCCGCGGAGATCAATACCTGGGTATCGATCCACCGGCGTCCCTCAGAGCGTAGTCGTTGAACATCCGCTGCACGATGTCCCGGTTGTCTCCGGCTATGTCCTGCTTCATATCCGGGTCGGACTGGATATCGAAGAGCTTCGCCTCCGCGCCGTCGTTGCGGCTGATCATGACATAGCGGTCGTCGTGCGAGCGGACGTAGTCGTTGTAGCCCAGGGTGAAGTGGGACCGCGGCGCGGGGTCCTTGCCGTCCAGGATCACCGAGAGGTCTTCCCCGTCCATCGGATCCTTTTGCTCGATGCTGGTCGCGCCGAGCACCGTCGGCGCCACGTCGTGGATGGAGGCGTAGTAATCGCTGGTCTCCCCCGCTCCCTTGCCCTCCGGGTGCCGGATAAAGAACGGGATGTCCGTAAGTTCCGGGTAGAGGGCCCAGTCCGGCTTGCCGGTGTCGTTGTGCTCGCCCAGGGCGACGCCGTGATCGGAGAGGACCAGGATCAGGGTGTTGTCCAGCAGCCCGAGGTCGGAGACCTTATTCAGGAAATTGCCGAGCCAGTGATCCACCATCGTAATCTCACCGGAGTACAACGCCTTCATCCGCTCCAGCTCGCGGTCCGTGATCCATCCGGCATCACTGTAGTTGGGGACGATGGGGTCTGGTCCGTCGTAGTCGTCGCTATAGAGCTTCACATACTTCTCCGGTGGGTCCCAGGGCTCGTGCGGGTCGAAGGAGTCCACCAGCAGGAAGAACGGCTGGCCCTCTCGCGCTACCTCCAGGTACTCTCCCGCGCGGAGGAACACCCTGGGCGCGAACCAGTCCTCCTCGGTCTTGCGGTTCATGGTGTTCGCCAGGTACTGGCGGACCTTGCCCCGCATGCCGCTGGTGTTGCCTGAGACCGTGTTGCGGTCCACCATGTCGTCAGAGACCCTTAGAACCGAGTGGTAATGGTCCCTCTCCTGGCCCCGGATGAAGTCGAATATGTCGAAGCCGCGCTGGAAGTTCATCGAGGCCTTGAACTCGTGCTGGGTGTCGGTGATCAAGGCGGTGTTGTAACCCTGGGGCAGCAGTATCTCCGAGAGGGTGGTCTGATCCTCGGGGATTCGCTGCCAGCCGGCCGGGAAGAAGGTCTCTCCTTTCTGGGGCACCCAGTTCCTGAAGGGCCAGGTGCGAATTCCCGTGTGGATGGCGCGCCGCGCCGGGATGGTCGGCACCGACTCCGGGTAGGCCTGAGTAAAGCGCAGGCTCTCTTTAGACAAGGCATCGAGGGTCGGTGTCTTCACCCGGTCGCTGCCGTAGGCCCCGATGTGGTCCTTACGCAGACTGTCCAGGACAATCAAGATCACGTTCATCCTCGAACCCCCACTCGGAAGATAACTGCTGCAGCCCGAACCAAGCGCCGAAGTGCCGAGAAGCGCCGCGCTCGCCGCACCCGCTCCGGCCACCTTTAGAAATTCTCTGCGCGTTAACGTACTGTTCACCCGGCTTCCCATTCCGCTACTCGCTCTATCGAGGCTTGCTATCGGGCGAGCTTCGATATTGTCGGCACCGCTCGCCAAACTGGCCGGGACATATTCTAAAGGATATTTCTCCAACCATAGGACAGAGTCTCCACCTGAAGTCTCCTATACCGGAACCACGGCTCAACCGCGCGCCGGTGAGACCCCAGAGCGTCTGGGTCGGCTCGTGAACCACGCGAGGGTGGCGCGGAGTCCTTCTCGCGCAGGTACGAGCGGCTCCCAGCCCAGGGCCTCGCGGGCGCGGGTTATGTCCGGGCAACGTTGGCGGGGGTCGTCCTGTGGCAGGGGTTCAAAGGTAATTTTGCTCCTGCTTCCGGAGAGATCCAGGACCATGCCGGCGACCTCGCTTACCGGATACTCGACCGGATTGCCGATATTGACAGGACGAACCTCTCTGGAACGCATGAGCCGGATGGTACCCTCGATCAGGTCGTCCACGTACTGCACGCTCCTGGTCTGACAGCCGTCGCCGTAGATGGTTATGGGCTCACTGGCGAGCGCCTGGGAGACAAAGTTCGGGATCATGCGCCCGTCGTCGGGACGCATCCTGGGGCCGTAGGTGTTGAAGATGCGCACTATGCGGGTGTCCACGCCGTGATGGCGATGGTAGGCCATCGTTATAGACTCGGCGTAGCGCTTGGCCTCATCGTAGACGCCCCGGACACCGATGGGATTGACGTTTCCCCAGTACTCCTCGGGCTGCGGATGGACGAGGGGATCGCCGTAGACCTCCGAGGAGGAGGCGAGCATCAGGCGCGAGCCCTTGGCGAGCGCGAGGCCGAGGGCGTTGTAGGTGCCTAAAGCACCAGCCTTGAGGATCGGGATCGGGATGCGCTCGAAGTCTTTCGGGCTGGCAGGCGAGGCGAAATGGTAGACCTCATCCAGCTCACCCTCAACCTCGATGTGAAGTGTAACGTCGTGGTGGATATACTCGAAGTCCGGCGAGTCCTGAAGGTGAGCGATGTTCTCAAGAGATCCGGTACGCAGGTTGTCCATGCAGATCACCCGGTATCCTTCGCCGAGCAATCGCTCGCACAGGTGGCTCCCCAGGAACCCGGCCCCGCCCGTGACGAGCGCGCGCGGCTTCACCAACTTCGCCTTGCCTGGATCGCTCTACTCACGTCCGAAGCCCCGGTAGAGCAGCCCGCACTCGCGGACGGCAGCGGGGTCGAAGACGTTGCGACCATCAATGAGAAGCCGGGGCTCCTCCATCAGGTCGGCGGCCCGATCGAGATCCAGGCTCCGCACCTCCTCCCACTCCGTCACGACTACCGCGGCGTGCGTCCCGGCGAGTGCCTCGTAGGGGTCGAAGACGACCTTGAGGTCCGGCATTAGCCTGGCCGCGGCCTTACCGGCGACGGGGTCGTAGCCGACGGCGCGGGCGCCGCGGGCGTGGAGGGCACGGGCAATCTCCAGGGAGGGGGCCTCGCGCAGGTCGTCGGTGTTTGGCTTGAAGGCGAGACCGAGGAGGGCGATACGCTTGCCCTTCAGGGTGTGCAGGTCGCGCTGGAGCTTGGAGATCACCTGCCGCCGCTGACGCTCGTTGACGGTTACGGTGGCGTCGAGGAGGGCCGGCTCGTAATCGTACTCGCGAGCGATGGAGCGGAGGGCCGCGACGTCCTTCGGGAAGCAGGAGCCGCCCCAGCCGATACCGGCGTTCAGGAAACGGGCCCCGATCCGCTCGTCCAGGCCGATGCCGGTGGCGACGTTCGAGACGTCCGCCCCGACCAGCTCGCAGATCGCGGAGATCTCGTTGATAAAGCTGATCTTGGTCGCCAGAAAGGCGTTGGCGGCGTACTTGATCATCTCGGCGCTCGCCAGGTCCGTGGTGACGAACGGCACCGCCGCCCGGGGCCGCGGGTCCACATCCGTCGGGAAGCTCTGCTGGATGATCGGCTCGTAGAGCGCCCGCATCGTATCTAACGCCTCTCGCGAGTCGGCGCCGAGCACGATCCTGTCCGGGAACAACGAATCGTAGACCGCGCTGCCCTCCCGCAAGAACTCCGGGTTGGACACGACGAGGAACTTGGTCCGCACGGTAGCTACGCCTTCGGCTTCGTCACCGGCCCCATCCTCCGCACCTTCCTCGATGAGCATGGAGACATAATCCCCGGAACCGACCGGCACGGTGCTCTTGTTGACCACGACGAGCGGGCGTTCCCTCTCTGTCTCCGAGAGAGTCTTCCCTATGCTCCGGGCGACCGCCGCCACGTTAGAGAGGTCGGCAGAGCCATCTTCGCCCTGCGGAGTATTGACCGCCACAAAGACCACGTCCGCCGAGCGCGCAACCTCCGAAACCCCCTCCGCGCCCGCGAACGAGAGCCTGCCGCGCCGCGTCCCGCCGGAAACCAACTCGTCGAGCCCCGGCTCGTAGATCGGCACGCGCCCCGCTACAAGCTCCGCGATACGCTCCTCATCCCGATCCACGCACGTTACCCGATGGCCGAGATAAGCCAGGCATGCCCCGGTCACGAGCCCGACATAGCCCGTACCTACCACACCGACGTTGAAGCTCTCAGTCAAAACAGCATCCCCCAAACAAATGTCGAGAGAAGATCAGATACATTGCCGCCCACAATCTGCACTCCGATAGCTTACTAGAAACATCTCTTTGCGGAGCATGACAGCCACCTTGCCGGAGAAACATAGTCCATATTGCGTATAGCTAGTCACCGTTGGAGCAAGATAAACTGTGCGGATTAGGGAAGGGCGTATTTAGGCAGTTTCAAGGAGGTGGTACGTCAGGCAATACGCGACGAGAAATATGCAAGAAACATTCCAATCAAGAGAAACGCACGGAGAGGAGTAGAGGATGAGAAAGCTGACGATATTGGCGGTAATGCTGACGATGGCGCTCATGGCGGCCGCTCCGGCCTCGGCAGATACAGTGACGGCAGACGGCCTGATCGCGGGTACGCTCGAAGGAGGCGTGGTGGTAGCCGGTAACCCGAACCTCGCTAATGGCGCCCCTACTCTATCCCTCGGCGACGATGTGGCCGCGGCCGGTAGCCAAGTTCCGCCAGATGCTTTCGCCGGGGGTTTCAACATACCATTTACGGTCAACGTCGCAGACGCCGGGGTGGGAACGACAATAGAAGACGACGTCATCGCCGGAAGCGCCTTCCTCGACACCAACTTCGTTGAGGCCGGGTCCGGGAGCCTCTCTGTTGACACACAAGTTGGATTTCTTGACTGAGAAGTAATCGCAAGTCGACGGCGATGCGAGGGTGGGCCATCATCCCACCCTCTCTTCCCGTCAGTATGCGCCCTCACGCCGCAGCACGGCTCCCAGAGTCCTGAGTATGATCTTGAGGTCGAAAGAGAGCGACCAGTTCTCGATGTAGTAGAGGTCCAGGCGGACCATCTCCTCGAACGAGAGGTTGCTCCGGCCACTGATCTGCCAGTACCCCGTCATCCCCGGAATCGCCGCCAGCCGCCGCTTGTGCAACTCTCCCATCCGCTCGAAGTCACGCAGCGGCAACGGCCGCGGTCCGACGAGACTCATCTCGCCCTTCAGGACGTTTATGAGCTGCGGAAGTTCGTCTATGCTCCAGCGCCTGAGGAAACGTCCGACGGGCGTGACGCGCGGGTCCCGCTTCATTTTGAAGACCGGTCCGTCGGCCTCGTTCAGAGCCTCCACCTCCTCCTGCCGCGACTCGGCGTCCTCGTACATCGAGCGAAACATGTAGCAGATAAAGACCTTCTCGTCCACGCCGGCCCGCTTCTGCCGAAAGAAGGCCGGTCCCGGAGAATCCAGCCTTATAGCGAGAGAGATAGCAAGGAAGAGCGGCGAGAGGAAGATCAGGCCGGCCGCCGAGAGTGTTATGTCGAGGGCTCGCTTCATGGCGCGCTGGGTGTTGTCGAGGCGCGGGTAGCGGACCTCTAGAAGCGGCAGACCCATGCTCTGAGAGAGGATGGGCTGGTTGCGAAGCAAGGTTAGGGCGCCGGGCACGGCCCGCATCCGTATGCCGCGCAACCGCACGGAGCGCATCAGATCTAGCAGGTCTTCGTCGGCCAGGCGCTCGGCGCCCGCGAGTATCACCCCGCGCGCCTGGGTGCCATCGAGTAGCTGGCGTAGCGCGGCGAGGTCCACGCTGTCCTGCAGATCAATCTCCCCGACTACCGGGTAGGCGCCGGGAGCGTCCAGCATCATGCGGCGAATTCGCTCTCTTTCGGTGGCGTTTCCTATGATCACCATGGGGGCGAGAGCGAAGCCGCGGCGGTAGACCATCTCGATCCCCTGCTCGTAGAGCAGCCTGAGAGCCCCGCTAACGAGCAACGACAGAGACGCAGCCACGACGACCCCGGCGGCGCGCAGTCCGCTCTCCGGGTAGATGGCGACTCCCGCGAGGGCGATCCCAGTCCATGAGAGCGTCGCCGCGAGCAGGGCCCCAGGGTTGCGCCGGACTCGCGCCCGGTCATAGAGGTGAAACGCGGCCAGCAGCGTGATCCAGACGGCGAGCAGCGCCGGCGCGAGATACAGCGCCTGATCAAGAGAGGTTTCTCCCTCGATCAGGAGAGCCGAGCCCGCGAGTCCCAGCACGAGAGCCGCCGCGTCGGCGAGCAGCAGGGCAGATACGCTCAGGATACGGCGCAAGGTCTTTATGTAGAGCAAAGTCTTCAAGAGGCCCCGGAACCAAGTATACCGCCGGGCAGAGGAGCAGACCGCCAGGCGGAGGTTCTACCAGCTCCCGCGGGAGTAGGTCTGGTCCGGGACCTTCCAGCCCTTCGGATAGACGAGGTAGGCCACGCCGCCGGAACCGCGCGTCAGCCAGGCGTCGGCGAACTGATCGCGCTGGTATACGCGCCGGACCCCGGAGTTGCTGCTGGCTGCCGGGTCGTTGACGATAACGTACTTGCCAGTCTTGTCGAAGCCCCGGATCACGACCAGATGCCCGTTGCTCGCGGGGATAGGAGCGCCGGCGAGCTGTCCGCTTCCCCAGGATATGCTCGCGACCACCGGCACGCCCGAGGCGATCCATCGCTCCACCTGCCCCAGCGAGGAGAAACGGTTGACCGAAGCTCGTAGCCCATACGCCGAAGCGTAACCCGTGTTGAACGGCCAGTTGCCGTTGCCCCGGTATGTGTAGTCGTAGGTGCCCGCGGCCACCGTCGGGACCGGTTGGTTCAGGCTCCCCTGTCCGGTCCGGTTCGACCAGTAAGCCATCACCATCGAGAGGGAGGTCGGGCTGCACCAGACCTCTCCACCGTTCGGGTAGATCATCTGCGAGCGCTCGGGCACCGGTAGGTCCTTGCCCCACAACGCGCTACTCCCCGCAACACCGAGGAACTCCCCGTGCCGGTAAGAATTCGAGACGGTGAAGGCTAGCTGGCGCACGTCGGGAGACGCTCCGCTCTTCTTGCTGGAGAGCTTCAACCGGTACTGGTAAGCATCGGCGAAGATAGTGCCCTTGCTCTGCAACGTGTCGGTCAGGACCTGCCAGTTGGTCGTGCTCTGGCCGTTGACGCTGTGGCGCTTGATCGTCTCCGTCCCCCTGGCCCAGACGCCCATGTTGAACCACGGAGTCCAGTTACCGCCGGAACGGACGCGGACCTCGGTCTGGATATAGGTGCCGGCGGGGGTTGTCGCGTTCCAGGAAGGGAGGAGAGTGTCGAACCGGGCTGAGGGGAGATAGGCCCGTGAGGTAAGGGTGCCGGAGCGTACACCGGGACGGAGACGCACCGCGCCGGCCCCGCCGGAGAGCTTCTTCACGTACACTCCGCTCTTCGTCCCCGACGCGAGCGCCTTGTAGGTCGAGTGACGGTCGAAGTCTATGTAGGAGCTCACCGCGCCGGCTTCTCCAGGAGTCAGGAGCATCAGACAAGCGAACGCGAGCATCATCGCGCCCGTAAGTACCGGCAACACTTTTCTCGAATACGGTCCCCTCACGGAGAGAGATTCTATCTTACCGCGCCGGCCCGCGTCTTCCTTTTCCTGAGATGCGTTGTCTCAGGACGCGCGCGAGGAAGAGAGGGTTCCCGATCAGGTACCGCCGCCACAGTCGTCGGGGCTCGATGAGGAGCCGCGCCAGCCACTCGAACCCGTTGTCCGTGAGTAGACGCGGGCCGCGCCGCAACTCGCCCGCGACGTAGTCGAAGACGGCCCCGCCGGTGAGCGCGACCCTCGCGTTCAGCCTGTAACGGTTCTCCATCAGCCAGCGCTCCTGGAGCGGCATACCGAAGCCCACGATCAGGATGTCCGGCGCGGCGGCGTTTATCTCTCGCACAACCATCTCGTTCTCCGAGGCTCCAGTAGCATGGTCGAAGTGGCCGTGGTGCGCACCGGCGATCCGCAGGTTCGGGTAGCTCCCGGCGAGCCGGTCGGCGGCCCGCTCCACGACGCCGGGGCGGGCTCCGAGGAGGTAGAGGGAGAAACCTTCCTCCGAAGCGAGGGCGGCCAAGCGCCACATCCAATCGGCGTAGGTGATCCTGGCCGGTATCCTGCTGCCCAGGAGCCTTGCAGCGAGCCTGACCCCGGCCCCGTCGCAGAACACCACGTCGGCGCGGTTGAAGCAGTCCCGCAACGCGGCGTCCCGGCAGGCAAGGTTCAGGGCGTGGGCATTGACGTTCAAGACCACGGCGCGCGCTTCGCTTCCAGCCAACCGCCGGACCACCGCTTCGAGTTCCTCGGCGGTCAACGGGTCCACCCCGACCCCGAGGACGTCCACCCGGTCTACAGGGCGCAAAGGATCTTCTCCTCAAGATCCGCGAAGCGCAGCTCCCACGAGTTCTCGCGCGCGAGCTGCTGTCTCGCGCGGCGCCTCTCCTCGTTCTCCGAAGCCGCGATCTCCCACAGCGCCTTCACGTAGTCCTCCGGTCTCTCGGCAAGGTAGACGTAGTCCGCGAGCTCCATCATCGCCGGGAGCGGCGCCGCGACGACGGGCCGTCCGGTGGCCAGGCATTCGTAGGTCTTGGCAGGCGATATGCCTTTCGTCAGCGCGTTCATCCGGTAGGGCAGCACAAAGGCGTCCACGTCCGCGAAGGCCGATGGCAGATCAGCATGAGAGACCTCGCCCCGATAATCTATGCCGGGGAGTTTCAAGAAACCCCGCTCCACGCGCCCCATACCGCCGATGATCCGCACCTCGAAGCCCGCCCGCGCGATGGTCCGCAGCACCGCGAAGTCTATCCGCTCCTCGCCGAGGTGGCCGAAGAAGCAGACGGTCCGTATGTCTGCGCGCCGCGAGGGAACGGTGGCGAAGCGTTCGTAGTCAACGCCGGGACCGCTGAGGAAAGCGTCCGGCCGCTCGGGACGCACTTTCTCCAGCAGGTGGGTCGAGGTGCAGGAGACGAGGTCCGACCGGCGGAGAAGCTCGTGTTCGGTGGCGGCTATGTCCTTCGGGACGCCGGGGAAGGCCGCATAGTCGTCCGAGCAATCGTAGAGGACCAGACGAGGCCGGAGGCCGGAGATCAGGTCAAGCGTCGTCCGGGTCGGCGGGTAGGCGATGATCACAGGCTCCGGCCCGGTTGACTTCCTAAGGTCCTCCACGACACGCGGCACGAAGAACCTCGTGTTGAGCCGCCGAAATATCTTCAGGGTCGGCGGGAGCGTGAGCGGCGAGTAGACGGCAAGGTTCGCCTCGGAAGACGGTATTTTGCTGCCGGATGAGCGCCGGGCCCTTGCGAGAAGCTTGCGGAGCGTGGCTGGTGCGGGCTTCGGGGTTGCGAGGCCGGTCGTCTCGACGAAGGTGGTCGGGTAGCCGGCGCGAGCGAAGAGGGTGGCGAGGGTTTGGTGACGCTGCCACAGGAAGTCCCATCGGACCCCCGCGAGGATTATTACGGGCGGGCGGTCCAACGGCTCGTCTCCCCCGCCCTCGAACGCATCATCTCCCTCGCGGCCCCGGTGTCCGGCATGGAGTCCTCCCCGTAGACCCGGTCGAGCCCGAAGAGCGCCAGTATCTCTAAGGCTCGCCGCAGTTGGTTTCGGTCTATCCGTTCACGCCAGTCGTCCGGCGGCTGGCGCATGGACGTGTTCCGGCTAAGTGGCGAGGGACGTTTCATCTTCTCGTAGACCCTCTCGTCGAGATCTACGCCGAGGGCGTCGAACAGCCGGGGGATCTCCTCTTCGGGACGAGCTACCAGGTTTTCGTAGAAGACCAGATGCGCCTCGTTCTGGGAGAGCTGCATCAGGGGCACGTAGTTGTCTACGCACCAGAGGAACAGGTGCCGCTCGAACGGCGTCTTCGCGGACCGTATCCCGCCTTCCATCGGACGCAGGAAGTCCTCGACGAGGTCCTCCTGCCGCATCGTCTCGGAGAGGTTGTCCCGCCATCCGAGGGCCATCCTGGAGGCGGCAACGGCGCAAGGATGGCGCAGGAGGAGGACCATTGGCATTTCGGGGAAGTTTGCGTGGAGCCAGCCGAGGAGCAGGTTAGCCCTTATGTCCTTGACGAGCCGCCGCCGCGCCAGGAAGCTCCGGTTGAAGCGGTCCGTCCACGCGCTGCGGACTCCGCCCGACAGGATCTTACGCGCCGGGTCCAAAAACTCCTCCCGCCGGTCGTCCGGCCGAAGGTACTGCTTGCTGTAGAAGTCGCGGCAGATCCCGACTCTCTCCGGGTTGAACGGCTCGAAGATGAAGCGATACTCCCGACGGTAATTGATGATGTCCGCCAGCCATGTAGTCCCGCTTCTGCCACTCCCGGCCAGGAAGACAGTGTTACGGTAGTCCCGGTTCAGGTCCAGGTAGAGACCGCCGAGCAACCGCTCTCTCAATCCGCTCATCCGAATCCGTTCGGAACCGCTCATCCGGTCTTTTCTCCGGGTCCCCTGGGCGAAGTCTGCCGCGCGTGCCTGCCGAGCGACGCCCGGAAAGAGGCCAGGAACTGCCGGTCGCTCGGGCTGAGCCCAAGAGAGAGGAGAAGCGCCGCGAACACGGCCAGAGCCACTGGAGCGCAGACCAGCAGCGCCGGGAGCCCGGCTTCGAGAAGGATAGAGCGAACCAGGTAGAGCGCCGCCGCGCTGGCGACCCCCGCCAGCAAAGGTTTCGCGTACCGGCGGCTGTAGGGCCAGAAGCCGAGTCGGCGGCGGACGAAGTAAAGTGTGGCGACGTTCGACGCAACGAGAGCCGCAGCCGTGGCGGCCGCCGCGCCGAGGATACCGAAGGGCGGCACCAGCAGCAGGCTCGCCGCGACGGCGAGTAGTGCCGAGCCCACGGTCGAGACCATCACCGCCTTCTGGTGTCCGGTCATCGCCAGCAGCCGGGCTGTCGGACCGACGGAGGAGTTAAACAGTTGGGCGGCGGCTATCACCACGATCACCGTCCACCCCTGCGAGAACTCTTCGCCGAAGACCAGCATGACGTCCCGCGAGAGCATCGCCGTCACGACAAAGATAAGGAGAGCTCCGGTAAACGCCCAGCGGGAGACATCCTCGTAGAGATAGCCGAGGTCCCGCGTAAGTCCCTGCTGGTGCAGGCCGGAGGCCATCGGAGAAAAGATGCCGCCGAAGGAGATCAGGACGAGCATCGAGAGCCCGGCCGTTCGGGCCGCCACATCGTACACCCCGACCACGGGAGCAGGCTCGAAGACGCCCAGCACGATCACGGCCGTCCACAGGTTCACGTACTGGGTGAGGTTGGCGACGATCATTGGTCCCGATACCGCGGATAGCTCCCGGCTCTCGTACCTGGGCCGGACGCCACTCTCCAACAACTCCGGGAAAACCTTCTTCAGGTAATAGAGCGCCGCAACCGCCCCGAGAACCATCGAGAGCATATAAGCCGCGACGGCGCCCAGGATCTCGACCCCAAGCAGATAGAAGATGACGACGAGGATCAGGTTAGCCAGGGGCCGCAGCACCTGCTGCACCAGCGTCGCGTACTTGACCGTCTGGAATCCCTGCGTGGCCCAGAGCGTCATGCTCATCAGCGTAAAGAACGGTATGGAGACCGAGAACGCCCGGAACATCGTCTCCAGGAACGGCTTGCCGAACACTTCCTCCGCCAGGAACCCCGCTCCGAAGAAGACGCCACCGGAGAGCATGATGCTCAGAGCGAACGTCACGCCGAGAGCCTGAAGGATAGTGCCGCGCACCCGCGCCGTGTCTCCCCCGGCCCCGTAGTGGGCTACATACCGGACGACTCCATTATCCAGGCCGAACTGCGCGAGCACGTTGACGACCTGCACCAGCGTCACCCCGAGAGCGTAGAAGCCAAGCTGCGCCGGTCCGTGCATGCGGGCCAGGGCGACCCTTGTCGCGTAACCCAGGAGACGCCCTACACCCTGGCCCGCCGAGCTGACGCCGACGCCGCGGGCGATCCGGGCCACATAGTCATCATAGCCATCATCCGGCGAAGTCTTCCGGGTGCTCAGGGATCCATCCTCACACACCGGGTTGCGTTTCGCTCTCATCGCGCCCGATGATATGCTCTGCCCCCCGCTGCTTCAATTGAACGCGCAGAGAGATGCCGTCTACTGCTTCCCTACGGCCGGGCCTCGCCCACCTTCAGCAATGATTTCCTCCGAGGTCTCCCAATCCTTCTCGGCGGCGAGCTTCACCGCGATAGCCGCGAGGATAAAGAAGAACAGGGTCGAGGGCGGGATGTACCAGTGCCACTCGATCACTGACGATACGAGGTAGACCACGGCCGCCGCCACCAGTCCCGAGAGCAAGACGCGCCGGTCTCCCCGCGCCCCCGAGCGCCAGGCGGCCCTGGCAGTGTAACCCAGGAGCAGCGCCACGAAGCTCACGAGCGCCAGGAAAGCGAAGATCCCGGTCTCCGTGCCTTGCTCCAGATACAAGTTGTGCACCTGCTTGACGCCGGTTGTGATAGGCCGATTCTTCAGCCAGACATACTGGAACGTGCCGGCCCCCGAACCGGTCAGAGGATGCTCCTTCCACTCGTCCCAGGCGACTTTCCAGTAGTCTGCCCGGAACCCGATGCTGGCGGACGCGAGCCTCTGGCTGGCGTTCTTCGTGTTGACCGGGTTGTTGACGAGAGCTTGGTACGTCTTCTCGACTCCCCCGTACTGGCTTACGACCACGAATGCCGCCGCCAGCCCGACCAACACCACCCCGCCAAGCGCGAGAGCTCCGAGAGTCCTGCGGCCCAGGGGCAGGAGCTCGTAGCGACTAAACACCAGAGAGTAACCCGCCTGCAGCACGAAGGCCACGGCGAGAGCGATGATCAGGTAGTCGCGGAACGCCGTGCCGTCGGCGATCTTCTGCTCGTTCGGCACGAGAGACCAGAGTCCTTTCAGGTCCTTCATCTCCCAGAACAGCCACGCTCCGGGGATAGAGACCAGAGCCAGGTTGGCGAAGATCTGCAACCTGTCCGATGTCAGGATGAAGAGCGCCATGAGCCCCACCCCGAGCGATGCGATGCCGCCACGGGAGACAGTCAGCAGGAGCGCCACGAGAAAGGCGAGGACAAACACGGCGTACAACCCTCGCAAAACCGCGTTCCGCAACCGCGCCATCCGGGCCAGCGCCAGCACGACGCCCATGCCGAGCACCATGGCGAACGTGTTGACGTAATCCAGGGTCGAATCGATCCTCACCTTGTCCAGCGAGGTAACCGGGTACTGGACCGGGCTGATCTTCTGCATCAGGCCGTAGCCCGCGACCGCGACCACTATAAGCACCGCCACGTCCATCAGGGGCGCCACCTGCCGTCCCGAATTGAGCGCGCCGAGCGCGAGCAAGAACGCCGCCACATACATGGAGCACCGCAGGAACTCCTTGATAGTCTCCGTCTCGCTCAATGTCCACGTAATGGAGACGCCCTTTATAGCCGCGAGCGCCACCAAAAGCGCGAAGAGGGCCCACCCCGCAGCCGGCACATCCACGTAATATCCCCTGACGAAGACCGTTACCAGCAGCAGCGCCAGGATACCTACGGCCACCGGCAGCCAGAGGTCATCCGAGTAGAGACCGTCGTTGATCATGCCGTATGCCGTAACGCCCAGGAGCGCCAGCGCCACCAGCGCCTTGAACAGCATCAACATCCGTCCCGGACGCCGGACCTTATCCCGGCCGGGCTCACGGTCTTCCTTACTGAAGGTCCATCCGGTTTCCTCGCTCAAACGCTCTCTCCGGCTCCATTGAGCACCACTCCCAGGAGGTTTACACCGGCGTCGAGCAAGTCGTCCGTCACCTCGCGAGCAGTGTTTTTGGAAGTGCGCGAAGCGTGGATCACCAGCAGCACCCCGTCGAACTGGCTGGAGAGCGCGGGCGACTCGATCACTTTTTCGGCCACAGGGGCGTCCAGTATGACGATGTCGCGATGCGCCTCGATACCTCGCACGACTTCTACAAACCTCTGTGACTCGATGCGGGCCACGGGGTCCGAAGAGACCGGACCGGTCGGGACGGCCAGCAGGCCGGGGACGAGGTCGTGCCCGTAATTTTCCAGGGCACGGCCGCTCTGTAAGCAGCTAGTCAGCCCGATGAAGTTCGGTTCTCCAAGCATCCGGTGCAGGTTCGGCCGGCCGAGGTTGCAGTCCACAACCACCACCCGCTTTCCCATCTCCGCGAGCGCCGCTCCGAGACCTATGCACACGCTAGAGCATCCGGCCCCCGTTTCGGGGCTTGTGACTACCATGCTCCTCACGCGATCCTCCAGAGAGAGGAGGTTCTGCGCCAGCTTCGCGTAATGCCTCCTCACGGGTGAGGCGGGATCCAAAAGCACCTCCACACTACCTTCTCGTATCGCTCCCAGGCTCAGATCACACCTCCTCCGCGGAAGGATACTCCGGAATGACCCCGAGCACCGGCGCCCGCAGGGTCAACTCGGCATCTCTCGCGTCGCGCCAACTGCGAGCCCGGTTCTCAAGCAAGAGCGCCATCCCACCCCCGATCAACATTCCCGCGACTATAGCGCCCGCGACATAGAAGAGCGGCCCGGCGCCAGAGGGGCGATCCGGTAGCGAGGCTTTGCTCGCTACCCGCGCATCGGCGGCGAGAGCGCCTCCCGCGAGCTGCCGATCGTTCAGCAGGTCAACCCTTTCGGTGAACAGCGCCGCGTAGGCGTTAGCCGTGCGGGCCGCCTCCTCGGCGTCTACGCTCTCGAACCGGACCCGGATTGTCGGCGTTCCATCGGAAGTAACCAGGGACTGCACGTCGAGCCGTCTTGCGAACTCTTCCGGCGTTCCCTTCCAGCCGGCCTTACGCCTGACATCCACGATAAAGTCTTCCGAAGAGGTCACCGCTCCTGTAACGTCCCGAAGGAACGGTTCCATATCTTCGGCGGGAACCTCCTGCTGCGGTTCGACCAGGACTATAGCCTCCGCAGTGTACGCGCGTTCGCGCAATAGCGCGAACGTCAGGCCCACGATCAGAAGAGATAAGACAATGATGGAGATCAAGCGTCTCCATCCCCATAGAACGTGCAGGATCTCCGGGAGCGCCAGGTCATTGCGTCGCGCTCTCTGCCATCCTTGCCGTCCGATGCGGTTAATAGATCTCACTGTTCACCACCGAATCCCGGTAGGCCTCGGGATCTGAACTCAAGAGCTCGTATAACGCCGGAGCCTGATCGGACGAACTCTCCGAAATCACCTTTAATGCTCGATTGTATTTACCTTCGACCACGAGAGCATCCGCGAGCGCCAAGTCCATGGATTGGATCAGGTCCTCTCTCTCGGTCTTCGCCGAGCCTTTGAGTTGCTCCAACCCCTTGGAGGACCTGCGTCGGGCCTGCAATATAGCCTTGTATCCTTCCTTTGGCTCACCAGTCCGCACATAGATCCTGCCGAGATCATAGAGCCCCTGGTCGGTGATCTCCTTCTCTTCCCTGATCTTCTCGTATTCTTTTTTCGCCTCTTCTAACTTCCCCTGTCTTATGAGCGCCTGGGCGAGGCCGTTGCGAGCGACGGTAGCACGGGGATTTAGCTCCAGAACCTGCCGGTAACTCCTGGCCGCGCCCTCCAGATCGTTCAGCTTGACCATCTGCAGGTTGCCGAGCATGAGATGAGGCATGTAGTTGTTAGGATCCCGCTTGACAGCCTCCTGAAGGGCTTCCGCCGCCTGATCGTTGAGACCCTGCTGCTGCAAAAGGAACGACTGCGCCTCCAGCGGGTCCGTATCGAAAGGATCCAGACGTATAGCCTTCTGGGCCGCTTCCTCCGCGCCCTTCGTATCACCCGCCGCAGCCAACCGCCGCTGCTCATCAGTGTAGTGGTTGGAGAGAAACAACGCGCCAGCGATCACCACCAGGGCGCCCACGAGAAAACCAGCGGATATCTTGAAGACAATACTACTCAAACTCATATCACCGCGCATGAGCATATCCACAACGTTATCTAAATACAACCTGAAAGATGCCCCATTACCAGATTCCAGGCAAGAGAAAGAGGCGGACCCCCGAAGGGACCCGCCTCCTGTGTGCTACAGGTGTTGCCCGGTTAGCTAGTGCTTACCGAACGATCCTGCGCGCAACCAGACCACCGGCAACCAGCAGAGCGCCAGCGCCAAGCGT
>DASSMB010000185.1:0-3333 GCA_035689095.1 Rubrobacteraceae bacterium
GGAGAGTTGAACACCTTCAAGGTGCGGCACGCAGGTTTCGCTATCCTCGAAAGCACTACTCCTCCGGGGGGCGGGATGCCGCCTCACGTTCACCACTCTCAGGAGGAGACGGTCTACGTACTGGAAGGCGAGTACGTCTTCTTTAGCGGAGAAGAGGAGTTGGTGGTGGGACCGGGTTCACTGGTGTCCATCTCCAGAGGGACCACCCACGCCTTCAAGGTCACCGGACAAGAGCCGGGGAGATGCCTCATGATCCTCACGCCGCCCGGACCTCTGGAGCGGTTCTTCGAGGAGGTCGGCGTGCCTGTCGGAAACGGAGCCTCATCCGGGTCGCCGGAGATGGAGGAGGTCCTGGCGAGCGCGCGCAGAAATGGGATCGAGCTGCTGATCACGCCGGTCTGAAAGGAGTGCCAATGGCACGGCAGAGGAGCAATAGGGTGAAGAGAGCGGTAGTACTGCAGATGAGGTCGACCCGCCGCCCGCTCGTTGCGGCGGTGGTGGCCGTTACGCTCGGGCTGAGCGTCGCCGCCGCCGGGACGGTCTATGCGGCGAGCGCGCAACAAACGATAAACGGCTGCTACGGTAAGTTTGGCGGATTGCTCAGAGTCGTCAAGAGCCCGAGCCAGTGTCACAGAGGCGAGACGAAGATCTCCTGGAACCAGCGCGGACCACGGGGCGTTCAAGGAAAGCCCGGACCGCGGGGCGAACAGGGAACGAAAGGCGATCCTGGGCCACAAGGGGAGAAAGGCGACAAGGGCGACCCCGGAGCGCAGGGCATCCAGGGCGAGCAGGGTCCGCAAGGCGAGCAGGGTCCGGCGGGCGCCGACGGCGCGGTGGGACCACAGGGACCACAGGGACCACAGGGTCCGCGGGGTCCGAGCAACGCCTATACCGACGGGCCGAACGACGTTTCTATCGACACACAAGACGTTACCGTGGCCAGTCTCGCGCTTCCGGCAGGCAATTACGTGGTCAGCGCCACGCTCGGTCTCAGCAACCCGAGCACGAGCAAGGTGGGGCTGGTCAGGTGTGCGCTCCAGCCCAACGACGCCTCGACCTTCTACGACGCCGCGCTCGAGCCATTCTCTCTGAACAACCCGGGCGCGGACACGCTCGCCTTTACCCAGCCCGTCCGGCTCTCCTCGGCCGGGGACGTGAGCGTCTCATGTGAGAACTTCGTCAACAACGGCGAGAAGATCAACGGCCGCGACATCGTGCTTACGGCGCTGCAGGTGGAGAGCCTGGCCGGCCAGTAGGTTCTCGACCGGAAAGCTTATTGAAGGAGTTAAAGGATGAACAGGGGAACACGAAACGGCGATCTTCCGGCGAGGCTTACGGCCGACCGGGCTCGTCGAGGAGGCGGGAAGGCAAGGCGGATCGCGGCGCTCGCGGCGGCGCTGCTGCTCGCGCTGGGAGTTGGCGTCTCGGCGCGCCCGCAGCCAGCGAGCGCGGCGAACGGCCTCTTCCCGATCCTGGACTGCGTCACCTACGACAGCGCCAATAACTTCGTGACCGCCTACTGGGGTTACTCCAACGTCAACGGCGTCCCGATCACCCCGGACTTCAGCGACAACTACTTCGATCCCCCGCCCCTGTACCGGGGGCAGCCGCTCGATTTTCAGCCCGGCACCTACCACAAGGTGTTCAGCGCGACGTTCTCTGCCGGGGCCAATAACGAAGGTTACCTTGCCTGGACCTTGTACGGCACTACCGTGGTGGCGAAAAACGACCCGAACATATACTGCGAGGGGGCCGACACCGTTCCCCCGAACACGGCCATCATCTCGGGTCCCACGGGGACAGCGAGCAACGCCTCGGCCACCTTCGAGCTGTTCGCCTCCGAGTCCGGCGCGAACTTCGAGTGCAAGCTCGATGACGGCGACTTCGCCGCCTGCGATTCGCCCAAAGAGCTAACCGGTCTCTCCGACGGCACGCACACCTTCCAGACCCGGGCGACGGACGCCGCCGGCAACACCGACCCGAGCCCGGCCACGAGGACGTGGACCGTGGACACGACCGCCCCCGGCGCGCCCACGATCACCGGTCCGGCAAACGGCGCGTATGACCGGGACGGCTCCTTCAACGTCCGGGGCGCCGCCGAGCCCGGCAGCACCGTCAGGCTCTACGAAGGCGCGACGCGGGTCGGCACCAGCGAGACGGACCCCACGACCGGCGCGTGGAGCGTAGCCGTGGTCGATGTCCCCGAAGGCTCCCACGCCTACAAGGCGAGGGCCACGGACGCCTTGGGTAACGTCTCCGGAGACTCGGCGGAGGTGACGGTGATAGTGGACGAAACCGCGCCCTCGGTGACGGGCGTGAGTCCGACGGGGAAGAAGGTTTCCCCCGCGGCCAACATCACGGCCACCTTCTCCGAAACCATGGACCCATCGACGCTCGTCCCTTCGACGGTGGATCTCACGAAGAAGGGCGCTAGCCGCCCCATCCCGGCCCAGGTTACGGTGAGTCCCGACGGCAAGAAGGTGATCCTGAACGCGAACCGCGACCTCCGGCGCGGGGCGACCTACACGGCCAGGATCACGACCGGGGCGAGGGACGAGGCGGGCAACGCGCTCGCAAGTAGCAAGGTCTGGACCTTCACGGTTAGGCGGTAGGCTTGCAGGGTCATCGCTTTCCGGCGCCCCCGGCCTTCCCCGGCGGCGAACACGAGGGGAGATTGGAGCAAGGACGGAGGCAGAGTACCGCCTCTCCGGAGGGTTCAAGGTCCGTAGGAAGTAGGTGCGCGCAGAAGCCGCACACCCCCTCCCGTTTCTCCCGGTATCCGAATATGGCGCTACCAGGAGCATTGAGAAGGAACTCGAGATGAGACAAAACCTGGACCTCTCCAGGGAGGCGAACCCGGATCCGGACACCGTAGGACAGCCGCTCACCTTCAACATCAAGGACACGAACACCAGCGACACCATTACCGCCGGCACCAACGTCATAGACAGAGCTTGCCGTCCGGCGTGAGGTTCGTCAGGGCGAAGTCCAGCGGGTTCTTCTCCCGACCCGGTGCACAAAGAGCGCGGGCACCGTCTCACCCGCGGCGCTCTTGATCTCCATCCCGGACAGACGGCTCCGGTAAAGATCGTCGTGATCCCGACGGCGGACCTCCTCGCAAGCGACCGGCTGGTGCTCCACGCCGCGCGGCACCACGGACGCTCCGGTGAGATTGGTGGCTATTATGGCGTACCAGTCGCCCTCGTCGACTTTCTCGGCCGAAGCGTACACCGGGCTGATGCCGGCGTTGTAGACGAGGATTGCCGGGTCCTCCCGTAGGGGTGCGAATCGCTCGACGACCTCGCGCATCCGGGCGCGGTCCGTCACGTCGAG
>DASSMB010000186.1:0-3837 GCA_035689095.1 Rubrobacteraceae bacterium
GGAGACGATACCGGACCTCTCCGGGACGCGCGTCTTCATGGCCGCCGGTCGCATGGACCCGTTGATCCCACCCGACAACACCCAGCGCCTCGCCGAGATCCTGAAAAGCGCCGGCGCCGATGTGGACCTCCGCTGGCGTAACACCGGCCACGGCCTCACCTACGAAGAGGTGGCGGAAGCGAAGGAGTGGCTCACCAAGAACGGTCTTTGAAAGGTCGCCCGTTCCCCACGGCTTATTCGAGATCAGTCCTCGAACGGGTTTTCGATCCTCAGACGCTCGATCTTCTGACCACTCTGCAAGTCCTCGCTGTAGAGCCGGTCGCAACCCGCGTCGAGGGCCGCGGCGATGATGAGTGAGTCGTAGAAACCGTAACGGTAGCGCGCCTGGAGGGCCAGAGCGCGCCTGTAGAGCGGCATGCTGGCAGGAACCCGGAACAACGGTCCCAAAACACTCTCCATATAGAGTCTCGTATCCTCAACACTCAGAGGAATTTCAGCTTTGCGGAGCATGGTATTGAGACATTCCTGCACGACCTGAAAACTGATGCAGGCTTTCTTGGTCTCGATACCTTCGCGGATAATACGGTCCGCCGTCGCAGATTTGTCCTCATCCAGCGCTTCCAGTTGGTAGACGAATATATTGGTGTCGATGAAGTACTCAGCGCTCATTCATTTCGTCCCGCGTCAACTTGCGCCCGACCCGGAGTTTGCCCCGCAACTCTCGAACAACCACCATTGCCTCCTCGGCCTCATGCTCGCCCCGCGTGTAATCCGCCAGCCAGCGACGAAACTGCTCGTTCAAAGTCGTGTGTTCCGCGCGCGCCCTCTTGCGAGCGTCCTCGATCAACCTCTCATCAGCACTCAACGTGATGTTCTTCATCGAACAAACCCTCCGATAAATCGCTAACACTATCGTAGTGTACACGAGTCTAGTGCATAAGACGACAAAACGAAGCACGTCTATCAGAATCGGCGGTCTGGCTCACTTTAGGCTTCCCTGGAGACCTACCCGAACGGTCAGGTTGTCAGCGGTGCTACAATTTTTGATGAGCGCTCATCGGGGGCCGAGGGCACGATATCAGGGCTGAAACATACATTTAACGAACGCATCTGAAAGGCGGATTATTTTGGCGGAGCCGGTCTCTTTGGCGGTGGGCGGTCCGGCGAGTGCGGCGGGCGGCCCAGCGGGTTCCCCGGCGACAGTCCGCGTCGGTCGGTTTCAAATTCGGGAGCGGGCCGATTGCTTCGGCTGTCGGGCCTGACTTGTGGGGAATGTGCTCTTCGATCAACGCCGGTTGTGTTCTGGCGGAGCTGGTAGAGGTACGGTTTATGATGAGGTTGCTGACGGATTTCAGAGCAGAGAACGGAGGTTAGGGCTATGGGCAAGGGAATGAAGATATTCGATGAGATCTGCTCGGCGCAACGCGAGGTGAATACGGAGGTGTTGGAGCAGACGGTGGCGCTGGCGGTCGAGATCGCGCGAGAGGGCCGGGAGGGGCGCAAGATCGGTACGCTCTTCGTCGTGGGAGATACGGAGGAGGTGCTGCGCAAGTCGCGGCCCATGATCCTGGACCCGCTCCACGGCCACCCGGACGACGCGAAGCGTATAGACGACCCGAACGTGCGGGAGACTTTGAAGGAGCTGGCGCAGCTCGACGGAGCGTTCGTGGTCTCCGACGAGGGCGTCGTGATCTCGGCGGCCCGCTACATAGACTCCGTATCGGACGACCTGAGCCTGCCCCTGGGACTCGGCAGCCGGCACATGGCCGCCGCCTCCGTGTCGAACCGGACGCGGGCCGTCTCCGTGGCGGTCTCGGAGAGCTCGATGGTGAGGGTCTTCGACGACGGGGAGCTTATCTCCGAGATCATCCCGGAGCTATGGATGTGGAACGGCTACAACTCCAGGGTCAAGGGGAAGGTCTCGACGCGCCAGGATAACGAGGTGACCGTGATCAGCCGTGCCGAGTGAGGCCGACGCCGTCCTGGACTTCTGGTTCGGGCGCGAAGACGAACCGGGCTACGGCGAGTTCCGGGAGGCGTGGTTCCGCAAGGACCAGGCGTTCGACGATGAGGTCCGCGAACGCTTCGGGAGCCTCTACGAAGAGGCCGCGTCCGGCGCCCTGGACGGCTGGCGCGAGGACGCCCGGAGTTGCCTGGCGCTCGTGATCCTCTTGGACCAGTTCCCCCGCAACATGTTCCGCGGAGATCCGAAGACCTACGCCACGGACGGCAAGGCCGTCGAGACTGCCAGGTATGCCGTGGAGAACGCTCTCGACCGCGAGGTCCACCCATTTCAGCGCCACTTCTTCTACATGCCGTTCATGCACAGCGAGGACCTAGAAGACCAGCGGCGCTCGGTAGAGCTGTTCGAGGTGCTTTCGGGAGGTGCCAGCTCCACGGACGAGCCCTCCTACGCCGTGCGTCACATGGAGATCGTCCAGCGCTTCGGAAGGTTCCCGCACCGGAACGAGATCCTCGGCCGGCCGTCCACCCCGGAGGAGGCGGAGTTCCTGGGGCAACCGGGCTCTTCCTTCTGAACGCGGCCAGTGGAGGCGCAGCCGGCCTGCGAGATCCCGAAAGGAGGGACAGGGTGTCCAACATAGGGAATCCGCCGTGTGATTTGGGAGTTATTCGCTCCCGCAAGGCCGTCGCGCCATGCTCGCGGGGCTCGGAGACCTGGATACTGGCCGCCACCGTCATTGGATCGGCGATGGCCTTTATAGACAGCACGGTTACGAACGTCGCGCTGCCCGCCCTTCAGCGCCAGCTCGGCGCGACGGCTGTGGACGCGCAGTGGATAGTCGAGGCCTACGCCCTGTTCCTGGCGTCCCTGATCCTGGTCGGCGGCTCGCTCGGCGACCATTACGGCCGCAAACGCATCTTCGCCCTCGGCGTCGGCGTCTTCGCCCTCTCCTCCGTGGGATGCGGCATCTCGTTGACGCCGGACCAGCTAATCGTGGCGCGCGCCATACAGGGCATCGGCGGCGCGATGCTCGTTCCGGGATCTCTGGCGATCATCAGCGCCTCCTTCGACGAGTCGCGGCGCGGCAGGGCCATCGGAACCTGGTCGGGTTTCAGCGGCATAACGGCCGCCCTGGGTCCGGTCCTGGGCGGCTACCTGGTGGAGAACGTCTCCTGGCGGGCGGCCTTCCTGGTCAACGTTCCGCTCGCGGCAGTGGTCCTGTACATCGTGTATCGACACGTCCCGGAGAGCCGCGACCCGGACGCGCGCAAGCTGGATATCCCCGGTGCGGTTCTGGCTACCCTGGGGCTCGGAGGGGTGGTATTCGGCCTGATCCACTCTCAGAGCCACGGCTTCGGTAACTCGCTGGTCCTGATCTCGCTGCTGATCGGCGTCGCGGCGCTCGTGGCGTTCGTTTTCGTGGAGATGCGCTCGAATGAGCCGATGATGCCGCTGTCGCTGTTCCGCTCCAGGAACTTCTCCGGCGCGAACCTGCTTACGCTCCTCCTGTACGCAGGTCTCGGCGGCTCCCTCTACTTCCTGCCCTTCCTGCTGATACAGGTCCACGGCTATTCGGCGACGGCCGCCGGCAGTTCGTTCCTGCCGTTCATCGTCATCACGTTCCTGATGTCGCGGTGGGCCGGCGGGCTCATCACCCGCTACGGGGCTCGTCTGCCGCTGGTCATAGGGCCGATCATCGCCGCCGGAGGCTTCCTCCTGTACGCGCTGCCGGGCACCGGGGGCTCCTACTGGACGACCTTCTTCCCGGCCGTCGTGGTGCAGGGCCTCGGCATGGCGCTCGTCATAGCGCCCCTCACGACCACGGCCATGAACTCCGTCACGGGCCGCCATTCCGGGCTGGCCTCGGGCGTCAA
>DASSMB010000187.1:0-18996 GCA_035689095.1 Rubrobacteraceae bacterium
CGAGGTCCAGGGCGTCCGCGAACATCTGGCTCCACAGCTCGCTCCGCGCGCCGCCGCCGGTGAGCCGGACCCGGCTGAAGTCGGAGACCGCCCGCAGGGTATCTACGTGCCACTTGTGGTTGAAGACCGTGCCCTCGAAGAGCGCGCGCAGGACGTGACCCCGCCTGTGCCACCCGCGCAGGCCGAAGAAGCCCGCCGTCGCCGCGTCGCCGAAGGGCGAGCCGTAGAGGAACGGGTGGTAGAAGACCCGCGACTCCTCGTCGAGCACTTCTTTTACCTCGTCGTTCACGAAGGCGAAGGGGGACGTGCCGCTCTCCTTCGCCTTTTCGATCTCCAGGGGGCTCAGGTTCTGGACGAACCACTCCAGGTTGGTCGCGGAGGCGGGGGAGGCGCCGAAGTTGGCCCAGAGTCCGGGAACGACGAAGTTACGGCAGAGACCGGCCTCGTTCAGGACGGGTCTGTCCGAGATCACGCCGTTAATGGACCAGGTGCCGGCGATCATGGTGAGCTGGCCCGGCTTTGTGCAGCCGACGCCAACGGGACAGGCGTCTATGTCGTGGGCGCCCGCTACGACGGGCGTGCCGGCGACGAGACCGGTCGCCCCGGCGGCCTCGCGGGTGACTTCGCCGACCACGCCGGTGCACTCGACCACGGCGGGCAGCTTCTCCTCTATGTCCTCCAGGCCGTAGAGGGAGAGGACCTCCGGGGAGTATTTCTGCGTGTTCACGTCGGTGAAGCCGCTGCTCGCCTCGGTCGGGTCGGTCGCGTACTCGCCGGTCAGCCGGTAGCGGAGCCAGTCCTTGACGTAGAGGATCCAACGGGTCCGCTCGAAGCTCTCCGGCTCGTGCTCCCTGAACCAGGTGAGGAGCGCGGCCGCGATTGAGGCGAACGGCTTCTGGCCCGTAAGCTCCAGCGCCCGGTCCGCGAGGCCCGACTCCTGCCAGCGGTCCGCGATCTCATACGCCCGGGAGTCGAGCGACAGTACGCCGGCCCGGACGGGACGGCCACCTTCGTCCACCAGGTAGATGCCGTCGCCGTGTCCGGTTACACCGACCCCGGCGATCTCATCGCCTTTGACCCCGGCCTCGTCCAACGCCTGACGGATAGCGCCGCAGCAGCTCTCCCAGAGACCGTCCATGTCCTGCTCGACCCACCGGGGACGGGGGCTCTTTTGGGCGTTGTTGACGGACCCCGCGCCCATCTGGCGGCCTTCCTCGTCGAAGACCACCGCCTTGGTGACCGTCAGACCGCTGTCTATTCCGAGCAGGTATGGGCTCATGTCCTCTCCAATGCTTCCGCGTTGACCGTGTTCTCGCAGCGCCCGGTATCGGCGTACTCGTGGATCGCCTCGGCGACCATCCGCACCGAGTTCTCCCAGGTGCTCGTGGTGCTACCCGCGAGGTGGGGGGTGAGGGTTACGTTCTCAAGCTCCACCCAGGGGCTGTCCGCGCCCAGAGGTTCGTCGTCGTGGACGTCGAGGGCGGCCCCGGCGATGCGGCCCTCCTTCAAGACCTCGTAGAGGTCGTCGTAGCGGACCATGCGGCTGCGGGCGTTGTTGATGAAGTAGGCGGTCGGCTTCATCTGCTCGAAATGCTCCCTCCCGATGAAGCGCCGCGTCTCTTCGGTGAGGCGGGCGTGCAGGCTGACGAAGTCCGACTCGCGGAAGATGCGGTTCATGTCGTCCACCTTCTCGCCGCCGTAGAACTCGATGGTCTCGGCGTCCACGTACGGGTCGTAGACCAGGAGCTTCACGTCGAAACCCGAGATGCGGGGCGCGAGTTGGCGGGCTACCTGGCCGAACCCGATCAGGCCGACCGTGCACCCGTAGAGGTCGTAGGGCTCCTGCGGGAACTCCTTCGGCCACCTGCCGGCCCGGATGCCGCGGTCCACGCGCGCGATGTCGCGGGTCTCGGCCAGCATCAGGGCTATCGCCTGCTCCGCGACCGCCGGGGCGTTGCGGCCGACTAGCTGGACGACCGCGATCCCGCGCTCGCTCGCCGCCTCGATGTTTACGTTCTCGGTCCCGGCGCGGGCGACGATGACGGCCTTCAGGTTCGGTCCGGCTTCGAGCACCGCTTTCGGGATCGGGGCGAAGTGGACCGCTATAACCTCGGCGTCGCCCACTGCCTCGACAATCTCATCCGGTGTTGGCACGGCCTCCGGGCCGTCCACCTCCATGATCTGCTGCAGGTGGTGCTGGTCCTCGGCTCGCTCCCCGGCCCACATCACCTCCCTGACGGGCCCGAAGTCCTCACCCAGCTCCTTCTCTATGGCCCTCCTGAACTCCCCCGAGGAGAGGAACAGGTCTCCGACGCACAGCACCTCCATGCGGCTACCTCCTCGCGGGCGCGCCGTGGACCGCTTCGCGCAGCGAGGCGGACATCTTCACCGGGTCGTCCGCCTGCCAGACGTTTCGTCCGAAGATGAGGCCCTTCGCGCCGGCCTCTATCGCGCCCCGGGCGGCCTCCACGACCGCCTCGTCCGAGCCGCCCCTCGCGCCGCCCAGAGTGAGGACGGGGACGTCGCAGTGGTCGATCACGGCGGCCATCGTCTCGGGATCGCCGGTGTACTCGGTCTTGATCGCGTCCGCCCCCAGCTCCGCGGCTATGCGGCAGCAGTACGCGAGCAGGTCCGGGTCCTTCTTGTCCGACATGCGCGAGCCCCAGAGCGTAGCCTCGACGATAAACGGAATCCCGACGCGCCGCGCCTCCTGCGCGGCGTCGGCAATGGCCCGGACGTTATCGGAGAACATCGCACCTTCCTCGGGGCCCATGATCAGGTACATCACCATCGCCCCGGCTCCGAGAGCCAGGGCCTCCTGCGGCGTACACATGACCCGGTAGTGCTCGCCCAGGTCTCCTTTCATCTGTTCGTCCAGGACTGTCCAGTCGGCGCGCAGGACGGGCACGGGAGCGCCCCGGAACGCGAACAGGCGGGAAGCCTGCTTTAGCATGCCCGGTGAGATCAGGACGCCGTCCGGCTCTCCGGCCACTATGTTCTGCAAAACGTCCAGGGGCTTCCCGACCTTCGGTGGGACCCTGAGGCTCGTCCCATGATCGAAGGCGACTATGAACGACCGCCCGCTCTCCCGGTCGAACAGACGCCCCAGCCGCAACTCAGCGCCGCTCATCTATCTCTCCTCTCCGCCGCTTCCCTGCTCCGAACCCTAGCACGCCGACAGTTTCGAGGCTACAGGAGCTACGCTGGCTGGCTGGCGCGGGAGATCGCGCGAGAGTATGGTGCCCCTCGGTGGTCGGAAAACAACCAGGGTGAGGAGAAGCATGAGACGGATGCTGAACGATGCGACCTCGTTCAAGGAGGAGATGGTCGAGGGGTTTGTGGCGGCGTACAGACGGTTCGTTCGGCGGATACCCGACGCATCCGGTGTGATGGCCGTCGGCGCGCCGAAGGCGGGGAAGGTATCTGTCCTGATCGGGGGCGGTTCGGGACACTATCCGGCGTTCTGCGGGGTGGTCGGCCAGGGACTCGCGGACGGCGCCGTGATCGGGGACGTCTTCACCAGCCCCTCGGCGGAGCAGGTCTACCGCTGCACGAAGGCGCTGGACGGCGGCGCGGGCGTGCTCCTCTCCTACGGCAACTACGCGGGCGACGTACTGAACTTCGATATGGCGCAGGCTCGCTGCCGGGACGAGGGGATGGACATCCGCACGGTAATCGTCACCGACGACGTGGCTTCAGCTCCGAAGGGAAAGGAGCATGAACGGCGCGGCGTGGCCGGCGACCTCTACGTCTTCAAGGTGGCGGGCGCGAGCGCGGCGCGCGGCGACGACATGGACGGTGTGGAGCAGGCCGCCCAGAGAGCCAACGCCAACACCCGCAGCATCGGGATCGCCTTCGCCGGCTGTACCCTGCCGGGACAGACAGAGCCACTTTTTACCGTTGAGCCCGGAATGATGGAGGTGGGGATGGGCGTCCACGGCGAGCCGGGCATCCGCACCGCCGAGCTGCTGCCGGCGCGCGGGATCGCGGAGCTGCTCGTCGACACCATCCTCGAAGACGCCCCGGAAGGCGCGGGGAGCCGCGCCGCCGTGATGCTCGACGGTCTCGGGAGCACCAAATACGAGGAGCTGTTCGTCCTCTTCGGCGACGTGAACCGTATCCTGAAAGAGAGAGGTATAGAGGTTCACGAGCCGCTGGTCGGCGAGCTGGTCACCTCGCTGGACATGGCGGGCTGCTCCCTCACCCTGATGTGGCTGGACGACGAGCTTCAAGAGTTGCACGACGCTCCGGCCGCGACGCCGGCCTTCTCGCGCGGCAGTCTCGACCTGCCCGATGAAGCGGACCACGCAGTCTCCGTCGCGGCGGGGGCTCAGGTGGGCAGCGAGTCGGGGGGAGACCTGACAGAGAGCGGCGCCGGAGCGCTCGATGCTCTGGAGCGGGTCCTCGGCGCCTTGCGGGACGCCGAGCAGGAGCTCGGCCGCCTCGACGCGGCGGCGGGCGATGGGGATCACGGCGCGGGCATGGTCCGCGGTATGGGGGCGGCCGTCGAGGCCGCGCGGGCCGGCGGCGGGTCTGCGGGGGAGGTCCTCTCGCGCGCGGGCATGGCGTTCTCCGGCGCGGCCGGCGGCGCCTCCGGCGCACTGTATGGAGCCTGGATCTCCGCCGTCGGACAGTCGCTCGGGGACGACGAAAAACCCGACGCCGCCGCGGTTCATCGAGCTTTGAAAGACTCGCTCGCGACCCTCGAAGAGCTCGGCAAGGCGAAGCCCGGCGACAAGACCATGATCGACACGTTGGAGCCGTTCGTCCGGTCACTCGGCGAGGCGGCGAAGAAGGACGCCTCTGTCGCCGCCGCCTGGAGCGCGGCGCTGCCCGCCGCCGAGGAAGGAGCGAACTCGACGGCCGGCATGATCAGCGCTCGCGGCCGGGCCTCGAAGCTCGGGGAGCGGAGCCGGGGGCACAAGGACCCCGGCGCGGTCTCGATGTTCTACGTGCTGCGGGCCGCGGGAGAGGCGATCTCCGAAGGTGGTGGCCGTTAGGAAAGAGCGCGGCTTCTGTCAGAAGCCGCGGGCAGGTCTCTTCAATGGACCCGCGCGGATTCTCTGACAGGGCTCGCGTCAAACGTGCCGGAAAGTCGTTGACCGGAATCTTCGGATGCAATATTCTGCCCGACGGGCAGAGGAAGCCGATCTTGCCGAACGGGGAATCATAGACTGGCTGGCTTCCATCGCTAAGGGAAAATGCCGGGACCACTGACGTCCCGGCCGGTAAGGGTGGCCGAGAGGCGCCCTGGGAGGAGGTCGTAGTGAATTTCGAGTTGACCATGCTGCTTGCTGCTTTTGCCGGGGGGTTGTTCGCGGCAGCGATCGGCGGGCTCCCCGCGTTCGTTTTTACGGGATTCGCGGTCCTGGCCGGTGTAGCGGCCGGACTCGGGAACAGCGACTTCGACGTCCTGGGCAATGTAGCTTTCGGTCCGGTCTTCGGACCGCACGTCTCCTTCGCCGGAGGCGCGGCGGCGGCTGCGTTCGCCTACCGGAGGGGAGACCTGGAAAACGGGAGGGACATAGCAGCGCCGCTGGCCGGCGTCAACGATCCTCTTACTCTGCTCGTCGGAGGGGTCTTCGGTGTCGGTGGTTACGCGTTCCAGCAGCTCCTGGTTGGGATAGGGATCGGCAGTTACACCGACTCCATCGCGCTGACGGTCGTCGTCTCCGCCATCGTGGCCCGGCTGGCCTTCGGCAGGACGGGGCTCTTCGGCGACTGGCGCAGCGACCCGGACGCGGAGGCCCGCGGCAGGTTTGTACCCGGCGGCGAGCGGGTCTGGGTAGACTACCAGCAGGGCTTCTTCCAGGTCGTCGTGCTCGGGATCGGCGCTGGTCTGCTCTCGTCGTGGCTCGTCACGGCGTTCAACGCCGCCAACCCGGACTACACGCCGCTGGCGACGGTCCTGACCTTCGGTATCTCGGCGGTCTCCCTGATCTTCCTGGAGTTCGGCTTCTCGGTCCCGGTAACACACCACATGTCGCTCCCCGCCGGCGTGGCGGCGACGGCGGTGATCACGGGCGGCGGCAGCCCGCTCCTCGCGATGATCCTCGGTCTGGCCGCCGGCATCGGGGGCGCGCTATTCGGCGAGGTCTACTCGCGCCTGTTCCTGATCCACGGCGACACCCACATTGACCCGCCGGCCGCCGCGATCGCCACGATGACCACCATCATCATCGTAGCGGGACTGATAGTCGGCTAGGCGGAACCTCCAGAATCGCGGCGCCGAGCCTACGGGCTTTGGCGCTGCGGGAAAGGAGCAACTGATGGATAAGGATACCGAAGGCAAGGGGATTGCGGGGCATCTCAACCTGCGCGACATCCCCGGGGCGAGCTACCGGGATGATGAGCTTGGGGTCGTGCATCGCTCAGGACCGGAGGACCTGCTCGCGGCGCTCAGTCTGGCCAAGGAGGGCCGGATCTACGACCTGGACTCCGGCCGCTGGCCGGGGATGCCGGTCTTCCCGGCTCACCCGCCATTCTTGATGACGACCTACCGCACCCCGCAGGGCCTGAAGACCCAGAAGGACTTCGACGAGTGGCGCGGGCAGAACACGGTCAACATGGCGCTGAACACCGAGATCATCATAGGCACCGTCCACACCGGGACCCACCTGGACGCCCTGAGCCATATCACCTGCGGCTCGGACAACCACTGGCACGGCGGATATCCGATGGCCGACCACCTGGGCGACTTCGGGCCGCTCAACGCCGAGGCGTCGTCCATCCCGCCGTTTATCTGCCGGGGCGTCCTGGTGGACATCCCAGCGTACAAGGGCGTGGAGATCCTGGAGGCCGAGTACCTGATAACCGCCGAGGACGTCCAGGGAGCGCTGGAGGCGCAGGGGACGGAGGTCCGGGCGGGGGACGCGGTGATCATTCGCACCGGCTACATGCGGGCGTGGGGCGTGGACGAGGAGCGCACGGAGCAGCACTTCGGGTCGGGGATCGGTCACGACGTGGCGGTGTACCTGGCGGATAAGGGCGTCGTGCTGGTCGGGGGAGACAACGAGTCCGTCGAGCGGAACCCGTCGCCGGACCCGGAGAATCCGCACCCGGTCCACATCGAGCTGCTCATAGAGCGCGGCATCCACATCCTGGAGCTGGTGCACGTGGAGGACCTGGCGCGCGACGGGGTCTACGAGTTCCTCTTCATCTGCCTGCCGCTCAGGATCAAGGGCGCCACGGGCTCGATGGCGCGTCCGATCGCCATCGCGTAAGAGGGCGCCGAGGGTAACACCTAACAGGGAAAGAGAACGCCCTTGCCCGTTGGGGCTTGGGGAGTCGAACCGGAATGGAGGAGAAATGGCCGAGGGACCGTACTTCGTCGGCATAGACGGCGGAACCGAGAGCGTGAGGGTCGGGATCTTCGACCGCGAGGGGACGCCGGTGGTCTTCGCCGGTGAACCGTACGCGCTGAAGCATCCGCGCCCCGGCTGGGCCGAGCAGGACCCGGACGAGTGGTGGTCGTGCCTGGCCGCCGCGACCAGGAAGGCGATGAGCGAGAGCGGGATCTCGCCCGACGACATAGCGGGCATCTCGTCGGATACCACGAGCTGCACCGTCGTCGCCATGGACGACAAGAACCGCCACATGCGACCGGCGATCATCTGGATGGACGTGCGGGCCGCCGACCAGGCCAGGAGACTCGGCGAGACCGGCGACCCGGCGCTGAAGTACAACGGCCACGGTCCCGTCTCCGCCGAGTGGATGCCCTCGAAGGCGCTCTGGCTCAAGGAGAACGAGCCCGACACCTACAAGAACGCGGCGCGCATCTGCGAGTACCAGGACTGGATGACCCACAAGCTCACCGGCGAGTGGACGGCGTCGATCTCCAATACCTCGATCCGCTGGTACTACGACCGGGACGAGGGCGGATGGCCCGAGAGCCTCTACTCGGCGGTTGGGCTGGACGACGTGCTGGAGAAGTTCCCCCAGAAGGTGCTGAATCAGGGCGAGGTCGTCGGGGGCCTGAGCAAGCAGGCCGCGGAGGAGATGGGCCTCAAGGAAGGGACGCCCGTCGCCGAGGGCGGCGTGGACGCGTTTGTTGCGGCGCTGGGGCTCGGGGTGGTGGAGCCCGGAAAGATGGCGCTCATCACCGGCTCGTCGCACGTCATGATCGGGCAGGCGTCGGCGCCCATCCACGGCCAGGGGTTCTTCGGGGCGTACACGGACGCCATGATCCCCGGACAGTACACCGTGGAGGGCGGTCAGGTCTCGACCGGCTCCATAGTCGCCTGGTTCAAGAACCGCTTCGCCAAACACGCGGCAGAGGAGGCCGAGAAGCGCGGCGTGGACCCGTACGACATCCTCAACGAGATGGCGAGAGAGGTGCCCATAGGCTCCGAAGGTCTGATCGTGGTGGACTACTTCCAGGGCAACCGGACGCCGTACACCGATCCGCTGGCCCGAGGCATGATCTGGGGTCTCTCCCTCTCCCACGGCGAGGGTCACATCTTCCGGGCCATCGTCGAGGGTATCTGCTACGGCACGGAGCACATCTTCCGCACCATGCGCGATAACGACTTCGAGCCGAAGGAGATCGTGGTCGCCGGAGGCCCGACCAAGAGCGAGCTGTGGATGCAGATGCACTCGGACGTGGCGAACCTGCCGATCTCCTTCACGAAGGTCGGCGACGGCGCGGTGTTGGGCTCGGCTATGCTGGCCGCCGTCGGAGCCGGAGTCTACCCGGACATCCAGGAAGCCGCGAAGAACATGGTCCACACCGAGCGCACCATCGAGCCGGACAAGGACGCCCACGACGCATACGGGTTCTTCGTGGACAAGTACGTCGAGACCTATCCGAAGATGCGCGAGCTGATGCACGAGACGGTGCAGCACGTCGCCGGATGAGGGGGATCCATTGAGGAGCGCGAGAAACGGCGGCGGCCCGTGATCGCCGCCGTCTTGAAAGGGCCGAACGAGATCGAGATCCAGGAGATAGAGACTCCCAGGATCGGTCCGGACGAGGTCCTGGTCAAGATCGGGGCGAACACGGTCTGCGGCACGGACCTGCGCATCCTGCGCGGGGAGAAAACGAAGGGTGTGGCCCTCCCGACCGTTCTGGGCCACGAGCTGGCGGGTCACATCACCGAGGTCGGCCGGGACGTGCGGGGCTACGAGGCCGGGATGCAGGTGGCGGTCTCGCCGGGCGTGCCGTGCGGCAGGTGCTACCCGTGCCTGCACGACATGGAGAACATGTGCACCGATCTGCACCTGTTCGGCTACGACATCTACGGCGGCCTGGAAGAGTACGTCCGGGTGCCCGCCAGGGCGGTCGAGCTCGGCAACCTCTTCGTCGCGGAGAAGGAGTTGCCCGCCGAGCACCTGGCGCTCTGCGAACCGCTAGCCTGCTGCGTGAACGGCCACCGCCGCTCCGGCACGAGCGTGGACGACGCGGTACTCATCATGGGCGCGGGGCCGATCGGGCTCTTCCACGTCCAGCTCTCCCGGCTCGCCGGAGCGAGGGCCATCATCGTCAGCGAGCACTCCGAGGACCGGCGGAACATGGCGCGGGACTTCGGGGCGAGCGTCACTATAGACCCCAGGGAAGAGGACCTCTCCGAGGTGGTGAAGGAGGAGGCCGGGACGCTCGGCGTGGACGTGGCCGTGATCTGCATCGGTATCCCGGCGCTGGTCAACGAGGCGATACAGCTCACCCGGCCCGGCGGGCGGGTCAACATCTTCGCCGGGCTGGCCGGAAAGGGCTGGGCGGAGGTTGAGGCCAACCAGATCCACTACAAGGAACTGGACGTTACCGGGACCTCGAACTCCCGGCGCCGAGAGTTCGCCACGGCCCTGCGCCTCATCGAGAGCGGCGACGTAAACGTGGAGCCGATGGTGACCCACCGGTACCCGCTCTCAGAGGCAGTACAGGCGATAGAGATGTCCGGGAGCGGCGAAGGCATCAAGGTAGCGGTAATGCCCTAGCGGGCGAAATCTGAACAGAGGAGGTTCTTATGGCGACTGAAGCCAAGACTACCGAGGTAATCCCCGAGTCCTACAGCTACGTCTTCAACCCCTACCGGGAGGCGGTCGCGCGGGTGAAGCCCGGCGAGCGGGTGACGATCCACACCAACGACGCGTTCGAGAGCCGTATACAGAGCGAGGACGACCTGCCGGGGAAGGCCCTGGCGACGGCGAAGTTCCTCAACCCGCAGACCGGCCCCATCTACGTCGAGGGCGCGGAGCCCGGCGACACGCTGGCGGTTCGCATCGAGAGCATCGAGCCGACGCGAGACTTCGCCGTGAGCGCCATGATCCCGTACTTCGGCGGCCTCACCTCGACTACCATGACCCGCACGCTCCAAGAGCCGCTGCCGGAGAAGGTCTGGGTCTGGGATCTGATCGAAGGCGGCAGCAAGCTGAGGAACGACGACCTCGGCGTGACACTGGACTGGGACCCGTTCATGGGCACGCTCGCCGTCGCCCCGGACCTCGAAGCCATCTCCGCGCTGGCGCCGGGACCGTTCGGCGGCAACATGGACGTGCCGGACGTGCGTCCGGGAAACACGGTGTACCTGCCGGTCTGGAACGAGGGCGCGCTGTTCTACACGGGTGATTGTCATGCGCGGCAGGGTCAGGGCGAACTGTGCGGGGTGGCGCTGGAGATCACCTCGAAGGTGACGGTGGTCTTCGACGTGATCAAGGGCAAGGCCATCGAGTGGCCCCGCATAGAGTCGGAGCACAGGATCATGGTCGTCGGCAGCGCCCGCCCGATGGAGGACGCCGCCCGCATCGCCAACACGGAACTCGTCCTATGGCTGGAAGAGGAGCACGGCTTCGACCGCTGGGACGCCTACCAGCTACTCACCCAGGCCGGCGGCCTCTACGTGGGCAACATGGTGGACACGACCTACTCGCTCGTGGCGACCATAGAGAAGAAGTACCTGCCGGGAACCTGACGCACGCGGCGATAGCGCGCTCGATCCTCTAGCGCACCCTGATACTAGCGTACCTTCCCGTGCGCTGACAGACGCCCGCGTGCTAGAAAGCCGCCGAGCCGCAAGGACGAGAGATGCGTCTGTGACGAAAACCTGTGAAGTTCAGAGGATCATCTACGGATCGCGTGTCTGTACTGGAGGTGCGGGATGACCGCGATCGTCTGTCTCGACTTCGATGGGACGCTGGTGGACGAGGAGGGCAGCATCCACCCGTCCGACGTCGAGATACTGGCGAACGAGCGCTCCGTCGCCTTCGTGCCGGCCACGGGCCGTCCCCTGCACTCGGTGCGGCGGACTTTCGAGCAGCACGGGTTGTTCTCCGGGTGTCCCATCCCGTTCCCGCTCGTCCTGGAGAACGGAGCGGCCGTATACGCGGAGAACGAGGTACTGCGGTCGCACCGTTCCTTCGAGCCGGATCTCCAGGACGTGCTGATGCGCGCCGTGCTTGGCTCGGAGCGGATGAGCTTCCTGTTGTTCAGCCTGGATGAGGTGCGGGCGTTGCGGCCCAGCGAGACGCTGCGGGCCTTGATCCGGCGCTTCGGCCTGAACGCGCAGGCGTACGACCCGGACGAAGACCCGGCGCCACCCCTTACGAAAGTGGCCGCCACCGCCGAGGATATGGAGACGCTGCGCGCTTTCGCGGCCGGTACGGCGGAGCTTCCGCTGGAGCGCACCTATTCCCTGCCGGACGTGCTGGAGCTTACGCCGGCCGGCGTACACAAGGGTGGTGGTCTGGCCTCCTTGCTGGAGGGCAGGAAGGTAGAGGAGGTCGTGGCCGTGGGCGACGGCGAGAATGATCTGACGTTGTTCGACCTGGCTACGCTGTCCTTCGCCCCGGAGAGCAGCCCGCCCGCCATCCGGGCCCGCGCGGATCGCGTCCTCGACATGGCAGAGGAGGGGCTTCTCGCCCCGATCCTCCGGGAGATCACCGCGCGGCGGCGGGCGAAGCACGCATAAACGCGCGTTCCGAACTCCGCCAGTACCTGCGGAGAGCCTTCAGCCCGTCAGGATGCTGACGCCGAGATCCCGGTATGGTTTGAGCATCTCCTCCGGGACGGTGCGTTCGGTGACTATGTGGGTGAGATCGCTGACCGGCGCGACGAAGAATGATGACGCCGTGCCCAGCTTCTCCGCCGAGGCCAGGGCCACTACCTGGTCCGCGCTCTTCATCATCGCTCGTTTGACGTGTACCTCCTCGAAGTTGGGATACGTTATCCCGACCTCGGGGTGCAGGCCCCATATCCCCTGAAAGCACAGGTCGGCGTTGATCGAGGAGAACGCCTGGACGGTGCCGGCGCCCACGGTCAGCAGGTCCGTCTTGTAGAGGATGCCGCCGATCACGATCACCTCGATCCTGGGATACTCGGCGAGCGCTATGGCTATGCGCGGACTGTGCGTCACCACCGTGGCTCTTAGATCCGCGGGCAGACGCCGGACCACCTGGAGCACTGTGGATCCACCGTCCAAGATTATTACCTGGTCGTCCTCGATCAGCTTTACCGCCGCCCGCGCGACCGCCGCCTTACCCGCAGACGCCTGCCGCTCACGGGCCGCGTAATCCACCTCCACTGACGAGCGCGGCAGCGCCCCGCCATGCACCCGCTGGAGAGTCCCGGCCTCCGCCAGCTCGCGCAGGTCCCGCCGAACCGTATCCTCCGAGACGCCCAGCGCAACGCTCAGATCCGTCGCCACGAGCTTCCCCTCCATCCGCAATATCTCCAGGATTCGACTCTGGCGTTCTTGCTTCAGCATCACGGTCCTTCCTGCCGATTTATGCGCGTATTTTCCGATTAATACATATAAATCGTTGACTTTGCGTTTTTGTGCGTGTATTGTCTCGCGCAAGGGATTTTACTCGGCTCTCTGGGGGTGTCTAGCGGGACCGGGTAGAGCGGAATGGGAAAGGGGATTTACTGTGGAGCAGAATTACGTGATGGGCATCGACGAGGGCACCACGAGTGCGCGGACGGTGATCTTTGACGGCGACGGGCAGATCGTCGCCGAGGCTACGCGCGAGTTGACGCAGCACTATCCGAGGTCCGGTTGGGTCGAGCACAACCCGGTGGAGATACTCGACGCCCAGCTCGAGACCATGCGCGCCGCGCTGGAGAAAGCAAACCTCTCTCCCCAGGAGATACGCACTATCGGGCTCACGAACCAGCGGGAGACCGCGATGGTATGGGAGAAAGACTCCGGAAGGCCCATCTACAACGCCATCGTCTGGTCCTCGCGGCAGACGGCCGAGGTGATCGAACGCTGGGCGGCCGAGGGTCTGGTCGAGGAGATCCGGGAGAAGACCGGGCTGGTCAGCGACGCATATTTCTCGGCGTCGAAGATCGCCTGGATCCTGGAGAACGTCGAGGGCGCCAGGAAGAGGGCGGAGAGGGGAGAGCTTCTGGCGGGGACCATAGACGCCTGGATCACCTGGAACCTCACCGGCCGGGAGAAGTTCGTCACCGAGTACTCGAACGCCTCCCGGACGATGATGTTCAACATCCACGACTTGAAGTGGGATGAGGGGCTGTGCGAAGCGTACGGCATCCCGATCGAGATGCTGCCGGAGGTCCTGCCCTCCGACGCGGATTTCGGGACTATCGGCCAGACCTTCGGGGCGGACATACCGATACAGGGCGTGCTCGGCGACCAGCAGGCCGGGCTCTTCGGCCAGACCTGCTACGACGTGGGGCTCGCCAAGAACACCTTCGGGACCGCGGGCGTCTACACGATGAACACCGGCGGCGAGCCTTCCTACAGGGACGGGCTTACCGCCAGCGTGGCGTGGGGCGTCAACGGCGAGGTGACCTACGAGCTGGAGGGGGTCGTCTTCGCGTCCGGGCAGACCATCAAGTGGCTGCGCGACTCCGCGAAGCTGCTCCACGGCGCCCCGGACAGCGAGTGGTACAGCGGCCAGGTGCCGGATACGCAGGGCGTGTACCTCGTGCCGGCTTTCACGGGGTTGTGCGCTCCGTACTGGGACATGTACGCTCGCGCGGCCATCATCGGGATGTCGAGCAGCACCGACCGCCGGCACATCATACGGGCGGGACTGGAGTCGATGGCCTACCAGACCAGAGACATCGTCGAGACGGTCCTGTCCGGGGGAGAGCTGGAGGTGCCGGAGATCCGCGTTGACGGCGGGGCGGTAAAGAACTCCCTGCTCTGCCAGTTCCAGGCGGACATCCTCGGCATACCGGTCGTGCGGCCCAAGATCACGGAGGCCACCGTCCTCGGCGCGGCCTACCTTGCGGGGCTTACCAGCGGGCTCTGGAAAGACATGGACGCGCTTGCTGGGCTGTGGCAGGAAGATCAGGTCTTCGAGCCGCAGATGTCCAAGGACCGCAGAGACGAGCTGTACGCGGGCTGGACAGCCGCCGTGGAGCTCACCCGCGGCTGGGCCAAGAAGGTCAACGTCGTCTGATCCTCTGACCGAGCCTCTCTATATGCGAACCAACAGCGAGCCGATAAACGCGGACCCGACGGACCTTGCCGGTCTGCAAAAAGCGCTGAACGCCGCCGAACCACAGGGCCGGCTGGCGCCCATCGGCATGAGCCGGATCGAGATCGGTCCCGAGACAATCGACCTTCTACCCGAGGTCGTCGGGGACCTCACCCATAGCGAGCGGGTCGTGCTCGTGAGCGACTCGACTCCCAAATGGCGAAACGGCGATGACCTCAACGACCTGGTGGCGGGCTTGCTCGGCGAGCGTTTCGCGGTCGAGCGGGCCGCGCTCGGCGAGCATAATCCGGAGCTGCACGTGGATGACGAGGCTATGGCGGAGGCGGAAGCGGCGGTGGACGGAGCCGGGTGCGTGGTGGTGGTCGGCTCCGGCACCGTTACGGACATCTGCAAGGTGGCTACCGAACGGGCGGGCAAAATTCCGCTAGTCGTCGTGCAGAGCGCCGCCTCGGTCAACGGCTTCTCCGACGACCTGTCGGTGGTGCTGAAGGCCGGGGTGAAGCGGACCATCCCATCGCGATGGCCGGACGCCCTCCTTGTAGACCTTCCGACGCTGGCCGCCGCGCCGCCCGAAATGAACGCGGCCGGCTTTGGTGACGCCATCGCCATGTACACTGGCCCCGCCGACTGGTATCTGGCCTCTGCCGTGGGGATGGACGACTCGTACCGCGCTGCGCCGGTGAAGATGCTGCTCGAAGGGGGGCGCGATCTCCTCGACGGCGCCTCCGCGCTTCGCCGCCGCGACCCCGAAGCCCTCGACCGGCTCGCCCGGATGCTCACCCTCGATGGAATCGCCATCGGCGTGACCGGGACGACGGCCGCCCTCTCGGGGACGGAGCACCTGGTGAGCCACCTGCTCGACAAGAACGCAGGCAAACGCGGCTTACCGCTCGCTTTTCACGGCGCCCAGGTTGGCGTAGCCACGGTGGTCGTCGCCGCGGCGTGGGAGGCGCTGCTCGCGGACCTGGACCCAGCGGCGGTAGACGTGGACGCCTGTTTCCCGGAGCCGGCGTCGATGGAGGCCGTGGTGCGAGAAGCTTTCGCAGATCTGGACCCCTCGGGAGCGGTCGGCGGCGAGTGCTGGAGTGACGACCGCAAGAAGCTGGAGAAGTGGCGGGCGAACCGCATAAGGTTCGAAGAGTTCCTCGCGGACTGGACCCGGTACCGGGCCGAGCTGCGGGAGATGGTCGCCTCGCCGGAGCGACTATGCGGGGCGCTCGCGGAGGCCGGCGCTCCCGCGCGTTTCGGGGAGTTGGAGCCAGCCGCCACCCCGGAGACCGTGCGCTGGGCGCTGCGGAACTGCCACCTCATGCGCAACCGTTTCACCCTGGCGGACCTGCTCTTCTTCCTTGGCTGGTGGGACGACGCCTTCGTCGAAAAGCTCCTCGAACGCGCCCGCTCGGTAGGAGGCGGACTTTAGATATGAGACCGAAAAACATAGGTGTAAAGGTAGGGAAGGGAGACAAGAATGACTGATGGTAGAAGGACCGTGGTCGTGACGGTGGATGCGGGATCGGGGAGTTGCCGGGCGCTGGCGTGGGACCAGAGCGGGCGCATGCTCGGGCTCTCGCAGCAGGAGTGGGACTACGAGCCCTCGGGGCATCCGGGCGGCATGGACTTCCCCACCGAGAGCGGCTGGCGGCGGGCGACGGAGTGCATCAAGGCCGCGCTCGCCCAGGCCGGGGTGGGGCCGGACGACGTCAAGGCGGTTACGGCGACCAGCATGCGCGAGGGTTTCGTCGTCTACGACGAGGAGGGGCAGGAGATCTGGGCCGTCCCGAACGTTGACGCCCGCGCCCAGAAGGAGGCCGAGGAGATCATAAAGGAGGGTCTCGCGGAGCCCATCTACCGCCGGGGCGGGGACTGGACCTCCATCGCCGCCTCCGCCCGGCTGCGCTGGATCGAGGCGAACGCGCCGGAGGTGTGGGAGAGGGCGCGCCACATGACGATGCTCGGCGACTGGGTCCTCCAGAAGCTCTCGGGCGAGTATGTCACCGACCCATCCCTCGGCTCCTCCTCGGGGCTCTTCGACCTGGCTACCCGCGACTGGTCGCGGGAGACGGCGGCAGAGCTCGGCATCTCGCACCTCCTGCCCAGGGTCGCCGAATCGGGAACTGTTGTCGGCGCGGTCAGCAAGAAGGCCGCGGAGGAGACGGGACTCAGGGAGGGCACGCCGGTGGTGGCGGGCGGCGCCGACACCCAGCTCGGGCTCCTCGGGGGCGGGGTTGTGGATGCCAACACCTTCGGCGTGGTGGGGGGGACGTTCTGGCTGACGGCCGGGATCGCCGACACCCCGCTGGTAGACCCGGATATCCGGCTGAGGACACTGTGCCACGTGGTCCCGGACCGCTGGATGATCGAGGGCGTGGGCTTCGTGCACGGGCTCTCCACCCGCTACGTGCGCGACGGGATGCTGCGGGCCGCGAACCCGGACTTCACCGAGGAGAACGGGTACAAGAAGCTCGACGAGCTTGCCGGGCAGTGCCCCCCCGGCTCCAACGGCGTCTCCTACTTCGCCTCGAACGTCATGAACGCCAGGTCGTGGAAGCACGCGCCGCCGTCCATAGTCGGTCTCAGCCCCTTTGATATCGCCGGGACCGGGCTCGGGGCCATCTTCCGCGCCGTACTGGAGGAGGCCGCCTACGGGGCGCGCGGGCACATGGAGATCCTCGAAGAGGTCTACGGGCGCAAGGTGGAGGACGTCGCCTTCGTGGGCGGCCCGTCGCGCAGCCGGCTCTGGTCCCAGATCCTGGCGGACGTGCTGGGCGTGCGGGTGCGGGTGCCGGACGTCCTGGAGGCTACCTGCCTCGGCGCGGCGCTGTGCGCCCTCGTCGGCGCCGGCGCGTACTCCGATCTTGCCGAAGCGGCGGGCGCCACGGTCCACACCGCCAGCGAGTACGAGCCGAACCGGCAAGACAAAGAGGCCTACGACGACCTCTACCCGCGCTGGCGCGACCTCAACGACCATATGATCGGCGCCGCCGACAAGGGACTCGCGCCTCACATGTGGACGGGCGCGGGCGCCGGGAGCGCGGCCACTAGCGAGGCTTCCGCGTAGAGATGGGTAGAGAGTAGTACCGTGGGCGCGAGAATAGTAGCAGCCCGGAGTCAGAGGCGGCGGTCGTCGGGATCGCCGCCTTATAAGAGAAGGTTCATCACCATAAGGAGGAAGTCGAGATGGCCCACGTTGGAGATATGATCGCGGAGATGCTCGCCCGGTACGGGGTGGAGCGGGTCTTCGGGCAACCGGGGGGACAGACCGTCTCCCTCTACGACGGCATAGTGAAGCGGGCGCCGCGCATAAACCACACGCTCACGCGGGACGAACGCAGCGCCGCCTACGCCGCCGACGCCTACGCGCGGCTCACCGGCAAGCCGGGCGTCTGCGACGTGACCGTGGGACCCGGCACCACCAAGCTGACCGACGGCCTGATGGAGAGCCTGAACGCCTCGATCCCGGTGATCGCGCTGGTTGGCGAGCTGCCCCGAGACTGGGCGCCTCTGCGCGACAAGGGCGTAGCCTCGCAGGGCTTCGATCAGGTCACCTTCCTCCAGAGCATCACGAAGGCGACGTGGATGGTCCCGAGCCAGAAGGCGCTGCCGCAACTGATCCGGTCGGCCTTCCGCACGGCCACCACGGGCCGTCCCGGTCCCGTCGCCCTCGTTATCCCGCACGACGTCATGGACGCCGAGTGGGACGAGTCCGAGGCCGACGTGGAGATAGACGACCGCTACACCAGGGCGCCGGCCTACCGCCCCGTCGCCTCGCCGGACACGGTAAGGGAGGCGGCCGAGTTGCTCTCCCGCGCGCAGCGGCCGGCCATCGTCGCCGGAGGCGGAGTCCTCGACTCTCGCGCCACCGATGAGCTCGCGCAACTGGCGGAGACTCTGGACGCCGTGGTCGTGACCAGCTTCTCGGGCAAGGGCTCCGTCGCGGAGAACACGCCCTACTCCGGCGGGGTACTGAACCCGCTCGCCGGCCCGACCGCGAACACGCTCGTTAAGCGGGCCGACGTAGTAGTCTGGCTCGGCTCCAAGGTCAGCCAGAACACCAGCGTCAACTGGACGATACCCACTTCCGAGCAGGCCACCGTACACATAGACGTGGACCCGATAGAACTCGGCCGCACCTTCCGCCCGACCGTCGCCCTGAACGGTGACGCGAAGGGCACACTGGCGGCCCTGCTCGAAGAGATACAGCCCCAGGACCATCCCGAGTGGCTGGAGGAGGTGGCGCAGGTCAAGGCCGAGGGGCAGAAGGCGCGCGATGAGGAGTCCGGCTCCGAGGGAGCGCCGCTCGCCCCGCAGCGCGTGATGCGGGAGCTCGATGCCAGGCTCGCCCCGGACGACGTGGTCATCAGCGACGCGAGCTTCTCTGCTGGTTGGATCTCCGCCTTCCTTCCCGCTAAAGAGGCGGGGCGGAACTGGATCTTCGCCCGCGGGCAGGGCGGTCTCGGTTACTCGGTCCCCGCGGCCATCGGCGCCGCCAGCGTGCGCCCGGAGAACCGCGTCGTCACCATAAGCGGCGACGGCGGCTTCTACTACGCTATCGGGGAGCTCGCCACCCAGGTGCAGCAGGGCCAGCGCGTCATA
>DASSMB010000188.1:0-13437 GCA_035689095.1 Rubrobacteraceae bacterium
GAGCATGGTCGCGGCCAGCAGCGCCATCCGGTCGTCTGAGCGCCGCAAGAAGATAACCACGCCGATAGCGCACCATACCAGCTCGAAGATGATACCCAGCGCGGTATTGTAAGCGGCGTAGAAGCTCGCGGAGAGTCCGAGAGACCGAAGCTCCCGCAGCCTCGCGTTCGTCAGGAGTCCGTTATCGGCGCACGCCCGCGCGCCGCGGGTACACACGCTCCGAAGTTCGTCGAAGTACGGCGGGATGCTGGCGACGAACAGACCAAAGCTCAACGCGGCCACACCCAGCCACATTACTCGCGCAAAGAGAAGCCAGTGTCCGCGCAGAGCCGGTAGGGCTTCGGACCTCGGCTCTGACATTTTTGGAAGCGGCCGGGTACTCATGCGCCTTCTCCCACGCCTTTGGACTCTTGCTCTGCCGGAGATCTCAGCCACAGCGAGACGTGAGAAGGCTGCATGGTCTCGCGCACTACGTCTACCAGATATCCGCTTAGGGACTCCAGGTCCGTCTCATCGCGCAGCCGGGCGCCGAACGCTTCCAGCGTCCTAGCGGCGTCGTACTTCCTGCGGTAGAAGCGCCGGTCCACCAGATCCTGCACCCGGCGCCGCAGGGGACTAAAGAGAGCGGCTATCGCCAGAGTCGAGGCTACAATCGCCAGTTGCGACTTGTCGCCCGTGAAGGCGCGGAAGACGTATTGCAAGGCGACCACGCCGCCGAAGTACACCAGCACGAGCGAGACCGTCAGGGCCGCGTAAACTAGAGTCCGGTTTATGATGACGTCTATGTCGTAGAGGCGATACTTCACGACGGCGATGCCGATAGCGACGGGGAGTGCGGCCGTGCCGAGGCCCCCGATCAACCATGCCAGGTCGGGGAAAATTCCGTTGAGCACGAGGCTTGAGAGCCCCAGGACTATAGCGTAGGTAAACCACTTGAGCTGCTCGCGCTCGTCGCCCCGTGAGTGCCAGAAACGTACTACCAGAGAGGTGACGGAAGCAAGCATACAGAAGATCCCGACAGGCCCGGCGGCGACCGAGAGAAAGTCGAATACGGGTTGCAAACCTTCAATGCCGAACGGGTTCTTGGCGGACGGGTACTCGGCCAGCGGACCCGGCGTGAAAGCGAACGAGACTACCGTCAATGTGATGACGACGGCGATGAGCCACAGGACCGGACGCCAGCGCCGGGAGGGAGGACGGCCATTGGGGAAGAGCAGCGGGACGAAGACCAGGGAGACAAAGCTGAGGTTTCCGAGCAGTGAGCTGAACCAGACCGCCTCGATCCCGAGCTGCGAGCCGGGGTCCGAGAGCAGAGCATGGGTAGCGTACTGCGAGACGAACCCGCTTGCCGCCGCGGAGACGCCCAGGGCGCAGAAGATCCAGCCTAGAGCGTTGACCGGATAGCGCGAGACGATTACGGCCCCGACCGCCGGAAAGACCAGCGCGATGACCGCTTCGGCGCCCCAGTACGGATCTGTGTTCAACCGGTCGATATATAGCAGGAACAGGTACAACCCGTATAGTACGACCGAGAGCCCGCTTAGGGACCAGGAGATCCAGGCTGCTGCGCGGCCGCTCACGGTCCCTGCTCCGCCTTCATTCTCGGCTTCGCTTCATCCGGCGGCCGCAGCCAGAGCGATGCGTATTCTGGCTGAAGCGTCTCCCGGACTACAGAGACCAGATCGTTACTCAAAATCTCTAGTTCCGTCTCGTCTCTGAGCGTCTTTCCGAAAGCCTCAAGCGTCCTGGCGGCGTCATACTTCCTGCGGTAGAAACGCCTGTCTATTACGTCCTGGATGCGCCTGCGCAGGGGACCGAACAGCGCGGCAATGGAGAGTGTGGAGACGACTATGGCGAGCTGCGACTCGCTCCCGGTGAAGGTGCGGAAGACGTACTGCAAGGCGACCACGCTGCCGACGTACACCAGCGCCAGCGTCGCGGTGAGCGAACCATAGACGAGGGCGCGGTTTATGATGATGTCTATGTCATAGAGGCGGTGCTTCAGGACGGCAAAGCCGATGGCGGTGGGGATGCATGCGAAGCTGACCAGGAGCAGATGCTGCTCTAGCGAGGCCCACAATGGTGTTGTGCCATCGCTCAATAGCGCATCCGATGCGAAAAAGATTTCGCTGACCAAGAGGACCAGGTAGTTCGCGCCAATGAACGAAGCGGCGAAGGCGAGCCACTTTATCTGCTGGCGGACCTCTTTGTCGGAGTGTCTGTATCGTGAGATGAGGCTAAAAGCCGAGGCCAGGATGCAAACGGGCAGCAGCAAAACAAGTGCTACCCCCGCGTACTGCAACCAGGGGTATCCTTCGATCCCCAATGGATTGCTTATACCCCCACGGTTTGGCAACGGTCCGGGGCCAATATCCAGGGCCACGCTCGCCAGCAAGATCACAGCTCCCGAGAACCAGGCCAGCGGACGCCACCTCCTCGACGGGAGCCTCCCGTCAGGGAAAAGCATGACCATGAAGGTGCCGAGCAGTCCAACGGGGGGCACCCAAATCGACTGGGTCAGAGCGTCTAGCATCACCGGTCCCGTGACCGAACCAGTCGTGGCAAGGCTGTAGGCGGTGGACCCTTCGCCCGCGACGATGAGCATCCAGAAGAGGCCGACGGTCAGGCAGATCCAGCCGATCGGATTCTCGGGACGCTTCGAGGCGATCAGGGCGCCCACGATTGGGAAGGCCAGGAAGGGGGCGAAGATCAACAGGTCGCCGAAGCCGCCGCTGGGGACCCGCGCGGCGGGAACGGCTACGTTCCAGGCAAGCAGCGCCAGCGTGACGCCCGCGACAAACATGGCTACCGAGAGGCCGCCGAGCGACCAGGCCAGCCAGAAGGTCATGCGGCGTCTCATCGTTTGCCATCCCGTGTCCGCAGCCAGAGCGAGACGTGCTCCGGTTGCATGGTCTCCCGCACGACTGCTACCAGGTGATCGCTCAGGTCGTCAAGGTCCGTCTCGTCGCGCAACCGGGAGCCAAAAGCCTCCAGCGTCCTGGCGGCATCGTACTTCCTGCGGTAGAAGCGTCGGTCCACCAGCGCCTGCACCCGGCGGCGCAGAGGGTTGAACAGGGCTGCTATTGCAAGGGTGGATGCTACGACGGCGAGCTGTGAGCTCTCGCCGGTTAGGGAGCGCAGGACCATCTGGAGCAGAACGACGCTACCGACGTAGACGGCCGCGAGCGAGACGGTAAGGGCGGAGTAGACGAGGGCGCGGTTGATGAGGAGGTCTATCTCGTAGAGCCGGTACCTGAGGATAGCTATACCGGCGGCGATGGGGATCAGGCCGTAGCTGCTGATGGCGATGTCGTTGAACAGAGAGGCCCAGCCCGGCATCGCGCTCTCCGACCCGTAATAGAAGAAGGAGACGGTGTCCGCTCCGACCAGGACGACGTACAGGATCAGAGAGCTCGTAAACCACTTGAGCTGCTGGCGTTCCTGTCCTCTCGACCGGCGCTGGCGCAGAGCCAGCGAGATCAGCGCGGCCACCAGGAGCAGCACGGGCAGAGGCTGCACGATCCCGGCGAGCGGCCTCAGGAGGTGGCCGATGGGTCCTCCTATTCCGGCGGGATTATCTACCTTGAAGCCGATGGTATCGTCGATCCGGCCCGGCGCGAAAGCCGACGCTGTAGCGCCAACCACAACGTATCCAACGGTCACCCACGCGACAGTCCGCCAGCGCGGAGAGAGTAGCCTACCATCGGGGAACAGCAGGAAAAGGAGTATGAGCAGCCCAACGCTGACCGGACCGGGCCAGAAATAGAACCACGCCGCCAACTTCCCTCCGGGTACGGCGCCGGGGTTGACGGCCAGGGCGTATTTAGCGTAGGGACCGGCGAAGTGGTTGATCGCCCAGCCAACGTTGACGACGCAGAACAGCCAGCCTATAGGGTGCTCGGGGCGGCGCCAGAAGATCAGGGCTCCAACCGCCGGAAACGCCAGGATCGAGGCCGCCCCAACTACGGCATCGACCGCGAAGCCCGACCCCAGCGACGAGGCAGGACGGTCCAGAGCCTCGAACAGTATCCCGAGCAGCACCAGCACCACCTGAAGCGCCACCGCCGTCCAGAGCAGCGCCGCCCATCGGCGCCTCATCGCCGCTCCCTTCCGCCCGTCTTCCGCAGCCAGATCGAGACGCGCGCATGTTGCAGCGTCTCGCGCACTACGTCTGTCAGATGTTCGCTCAAAGGCTCAAGGTCCGTCTCGTTCCGAAGCCACGCAAGCCGAGTGAAGAGAACAGCGCGCCTGCGCAGCCTGTCAGATTGCGGTCTCTGACTCCCGGCGATGTTGTTTGATTTATCCGGCGGTAGGTTCATCCAGGCCCTTCACTTCAGGTAGCGCAGGGCGGCGCGGGCAGCCAGGTAGCCGCACATGCCGTGCACGCCCCCGCCGGGCGGCGTGGACGACGAGCAGATGTACAGTCCCCTGGCCGGGGTCGAGTACGGGTTGAGCCGGGGCGTGGGCCGGGTGAAGAGCTGCCTGAGGTCCATGTAGCCGCCGTTTATGTCGCCGCCGACGAGGTTTGCGTTCCACCGTTCGAGGTCGGACGTACTCATCGCCGTCTTCGCCAGGATGCACTCCTTGAAGCCGGGAGCGAAGCGTTCGATCTGGTCTTCTATCCTCCCGGTCATGTCGAGGGTCGAGCCGTTCGGGACGTGGCAGTAGGCCCAGACGGCGTGCTTGCCTTCCGGGGCGCGCGTCGGATCGAAGAGGCTCTGCTGGGCGAGAAGGACGAACGGGCGCTCGGGATGCTCGCCACGCCCTACGGCTGCCTCTCCGGCGGATACCTGATCCAGCGCGCCACCGAGATGCACCGTACCGGCCCGCGAACATCCATCCGCCTTCCAGGGGACCGGGCCGTCGAGCGCGAAGTCCACTTTGAAGACGCCCGGCCCGTAACGGTAGCGTTTGAGAGCATTCCGGTAACGTTCCGTGAAGTGCTCGCCCGCGATGTCCAGCAGGTTGCGAGGCGCTACGTCGAAGAGTACCGCGCGGGTCCGCGGGACCTCCTCCACGGACTTCACCCGGACGCCGGTGTAGACCTCGCCGCCAAGAGAGCGCAGGTAGGAGGCGAGAGCGTCGGCCAGCTTCTGGGAGCCGCCTTTCGGGAACGGCCAGCCGAAGGCGTGGCCCAGAGTGCCCATCACGAGCCCGAACATGGCGCTGGGGCGTTGATCCAGGGGCAGGAACGAGTGGGCGGCGTTCCCGGCGAAGAGGCCGCGCGCCTTCTCGCCCTCGAACAGGCTCTCGGCCAGCGCGCGGGCGGAACCGAGGGCCCGGAGACCGTTGGCCGCCAGAGCGAACGGATGCCGCGGCACGTTTAGCGTTCCAGATAGTAGAGAGGCCAGTCGGGGGCCGTCTTCGGCGAGGGGCTGCATCAGCTTGCGGTACGCGTTGGCGTCGGGACCGAGTCTCTCGGCGGTCGCGGCTACCGAGCGTTCGAGCACGGCGGCGGTGCCGTTGTCGAAGGGATGGGCGAGGGACGCGGGCGGGTGGACCCACTCCAGGCCGTGCTCCTCCAGGGGGAGCGACTTGAAGAAGGGAGAGGCGAATCCGAGGGGGTGTATGGCCGAGCCGAGGTCGTGGACGAACCCCGGAAGCGTCAACTCCGCCGAGCGGACTGCGCCCCCGATGGTCTCCCCGGCCTCCAGCACGGCCACCGAGCGGCCGCTGCGCGCCAGCTCCACGGCGGCGGCGAGCCCGTTCGGACCCGAGCCCACGACGACCGCGTCGTACACGCCGCGCTCCGTCACAACGCTGGCCTTCGCTGTACGGTCGTCATCGGGGGTTCTGGCGGCGCATCAGGCCGCGCATCCAGCGGGTCGGGGCCGCCATCGTGTAGAGCATGGAGCGGGCGCCCGCGTTGTGCCAGACGTTCATCGCCTGCGACCACTGGACCTTCGGGTCGACGCAGACCTTCTCCAGATCGACCGGCTCGTTCACGCCGAAGTGGGCCGCCAGGGACTTGAGGACGTGGGTCCAGATCCTCTCCTGCTCCGTGGAGCCGACCACGCGGAAGCCCAGCTCGTAGATGGGGTCGTTGGCGCGGGCGAGCGACTGTATCTGGGCCACCGTCACGCCGTCTTCGTCCTCGTAGGCGCTGAAGGTGTTCCAGCCGGACTCCGGGTGCCCCTCGGGCGTCATCACGGTAAAGGACTCGTCGTCGGCGTAGATCACGCGCACCCCCGTGTGCACCGGCATCCCCCCGACGGAGGCGCTTATGAACAGCACCTCTCCGGGCGCTACACCGGCCAGCGATGGGTAGAAGCGGCTGTTGGACGGCTGGAACTCGGGGAACTTCTCCTTCCAGATCCGCACGACTTCGGCGGGCGTCGCCTCCACACCGGTCAGCCGGATGCGATATGTCTTCTGCCACATCTTGCCGAAGCCCTGAAGAGCGCCGACCTCGCGCCGGCCGTGGACGTTGACGTTGGAGGCGCCCTCCGGGACCTCGGAGACCTCCAGCTTCTCTGTGTACTTCGCCCAGAAGGCGGCGTCTCGGGGTTCGCGCGGGTCCTTCTTCTCCGGTGGCGGGGTTGGCGTGGTCATGGTTCTACTCCTTTCCCTGATTATTCCGGCGCAGCGGCGCGGTCATCGCGTGCAGGGCCGAACGGATCGCCGCGTTGTGACGGATGTTCTTGTAGTGTCGCCACTGACGTTTCGGATCCACGCAGACGACGCGGGTCTCCACCTCGCCGGGTGCTCCGAAGTGGGCCGCGACCGACCGGAGCGTGTGCTGCCAGGTCATGTCCTCGACCCTGTGCAGGGCGACGGGCATCATCAGCTCGTAGAGCGGGTCGTTCGCCCGGATCAAGAGCTGGACCTGGGCAACGGTGGTCCCGTCCTCGGCGATGTGGGAGCTGAACGTGATCCAACCAGAGAACGGATGCCCTTCCGGCGTCATATACGTAAAGGATGTATCGTCGGCGTAGATAACTACTATTCCCGTGGAGAACCACCGGCTCCCCGGCAGGTCGCTGTTGATCAGCGCGACTTCTCCGGGAGCCAGGCCCGCCCTCGAAGTCAGGAAGCGGTTCCCCGGCATCCAGAACTTCGGGAAGTCCTCCTTCCAGGTCTTGACGACCCCGGCCGGTGTGGTGTCGGCGCCTTCCAGGCGCACCCGGTAAGTCTTCTGCCACATCTTGCCGAAGCCCTGGAGCGGTCCGACGGTCCGGCGGCCGTCCACGTTCAGGTTCACGGCCCCTTCCGGGACCTCGGAGACCTTCAGCGTCTCTGTGTACTCCGCCCAGTAGGCGGCGTCTCGGGGCTGTCCTTGCGCTGTCATGATCGTTCCCCTCTCCGGGAGCCGGCGTTACATGCCGTCGGCCGCCTTTACGGCTTCATCCTCGGCGTCGTAGATGGCGATGGCGTCGTCGAGGCGTGTGATCTGGAAGATGCTCCGGTAGTGCTCGCTGAGGCCGTAGGTCAATAGGCGCTGCTTCTCGCGGTTGATGCGTATGAGCAGCGTCACCAGGAGACCGATCCCGCTACTGTTCATGTACTCGAGTCCCTCGAAGTTCAGGATGATGACCCGCGCGCCATCCGCGCTGGCCTGGTTGTAGGCGTCCATCAACACACCCTCCGCGAAGGCGGCCAGTTCGCCCTCTATGTCGATGATGGCGGCCTTCCTACCGGCCTTCCTCACGTTCATCTTTACCTGTGCCTGGGGCATTTCGTTACTCCTTTCGATGGTGGGCTACTTCATGAGACGGGCGTTTCCGTCAGGGCGCTGTCCTCGTCCGGGAAGACGTTCATGAAGTCCGAGAGGCGGGTTATGTTGAAGATCTCCACGTAGTGCTCGCTCAGGCCGCAGGCCAGGAGGCGGCGCCCCGAGGCGCGCGCCCGGCCCAGCAGGCCGACGATCAGGGCGATGCCCGTCGAGTTGATGTAGTCGACCTGCGCGAAGTTGAGCAGGATGACCTCCGGGTCTTCGGCCTCGGCTTGTGCGTAGGCCTCGTTCAGGGCCTCCATGGCGAGGCCGTTGATCTCGCCGCGCAGGTCGAGGACGATGGCCCCCGGTTCCTGGCGGACCTCTACGTCCAGGTGGCGCGCAGCCATCATTTCCCTCCTTTTGCTCGTCCATCGAGGCGTACGATCAGCTCGATGGTGTGGTGGTTCTCGTCGCCGCTGACGCGCATCTCGTCGACCATGTTCTTGATCAGGAACAACCCCCAGCCGCGAGGCGTCTGCATACCTTCCAGCTTTGCCTCTATGTCCGGCGTCTCCGCGTCCGGCTCCGGCGGCGGTCCGCTTCCCTCGTCGGTGATCCTGACGGAGAGGTCCGCCTCGGTGGCCGACACCTCGATGAGCACGGGGACGTCCGCCCGGTACTGGTTGCCGTGTTCCATCGCGTTCATCGTCGCCTCGGCAACGGCGGTCTTCAGCCGGTCCAGGGTGGGAGGAGGCAGGCCAAGCTCCCGCACCGCTCCGGCGACCTCTTCCATCGCCCGGCGCTCGTTGCCCGGCTCGCTCGGGACACTAAGCTCGGCCAGAACTCGGCGGGCGCCGTTTCGCTCCGTCTTGCCGGATTGTTTGGGAGCAGTCAAGATGCCTCCGATCTCTCCAGGGTGACCAGTGTGATGTCGTCCTCCTGCTCCCAGCCCTGGCCGGTGAAACGGGCCAGCTCAGCCAGGAGGAAGCTCACCAGCGGCGAACCGCCCGAACGGTGCGCCCCGACGAGGCCCTGTAGCCGCGGGAACCCGAACATCTCCCGCTGTGGGTCGTGAGCCTCGACCAGGCCATCGCTGTAGAACAGCACGCCCTCGCCTCTCTCCAGGACGATCTCCTTCTCCTCGTAACCCATGCCGGGCATGAGGCCGAGCGGCATCCCCGTGGCCCGCAGTTCCTCCGCGCCTCCAGAACGGTCTGCCCTACGCCGGTAGGGCAGGTCGTGTCCGGCGTTCGCGTACCGGAGTTGTCCGGTTCCAGGGTCGAGGATCGCGTAGAGGCAGGTGACGAACATGTTTGGCGGGATGTCCGGGACCAGCACGTCGTTCACGCGCCGGAGGACCTCGCCCGGAGTATCCAGGCGCTGGGCGGCGGCGCGGAGCATGGTGCGGGTCGTCGCCATCACCAGGGCCGCCGGGACGCCCTTGTCCGTAACGTCCCCGACGACGAGGCCCAGGTTCCCGTCCTCAAGCTCCAGGAAGTCGTAGAAGTCGCCGCCGACCTCACGGGCGGGCTGGTAGTAGGCTTCCACCTGGTAGCCTTCGATCTCGGGCACGGATTTTGGCAGGAGGGTCTGTTGGATCAGGCGCGCCACCCGCAGCTCCTGCTCGATGCGCTCCCTCTCCTGCGCCTCTAGCTGCTGCTGGCGCACCAGTTGGGCGACCCGGACGGCCGGAGCCGTCTGGGTGGCGAGGTCGTTCAGGAGCTTGCGGTCGTCGGCGGAGTATTCCTGCTGCGAGAGGCGCGGCCCGAGGTTGAGCAGCCCGATCAACTCGCCCTGGCTCACCAGCGGGACGAGCATCTTCACGTCCGCGGCTTTCATCGCACGTAACGCCGGCGAGTCGAGGTCTAACCTCTCGACCTCGACCACCCCCGAGACGCTTGCGAGGTAGGCCAGGATCGGATCGTTCGGCGCTATCTCGATCTCGGGAGCCTCAACTACGGCGAACTCTTCTGGAGCCTCCGTCAGGGTGGTCACTGGCGCCTCGTCCTCGCGCCGGAACATCGTGCGCCAGGTGCGTCCTTTTTTCTGTTGCGTCGTCATCTGACCTCCTTCACCGCCATACTAGGTAGCGAGCGTCTTCTAAACGTTACGAAAAGCGTTACGAAACAGCGTCCCTGAAACAATTCTCGAATTTCATGCCCCCATCTTTCCTTTCCCGGCTATTTAAAGTATGCGGCCGTAACGGTCCACGCTCCAGTTCCATCGCGCTACGTAGCGTCAAAGATGGCAGACCGAAGCAGAGAGGGCATCGTCCGAATGGACTATTTTGCCGCGTTGTCAGCCTCCTGGCATGGGCCTGCCGGAGGGGCCTCTTGATCTTCACGAGAAGCGTTACGGGGCGGACGGAGATCCAGAGAGCCGGAATCCCGAGCCCAAAGTGGAGAGACGGCGCGGAGCGGAACCGCTTCTAGCTCTTTATCCAGAAGTAACCCGTCCGGGCGCTAAAAGAAGTCCTTTCCGGGTAGATCTTCCTGTTCGACGCGGAGCCACCAGGCGACCGATGCTCCAACGTCCGAGAAACCCTCCCGGACACCGAGGTCTCGCGGCTCTACGCCTTCGGCTCCGTTCATGACGAGGAGCGGCACGCGCTCGCGAGTGTGGTCCGTGCCCCGGAAGGTAGGGTCGTTACCGTGGTCGGCGGTGATGATGAGGATGTCGTCGGGGGTAATGGCGGCCAGAAGTTCCGGCAACCGGTCGTCGAAGCGACGGATATTGGCGGCCATTCCCTCCGGGTCGCGGCGGTGGCCGTACTTCGCGTCGAAGTCCACGAGGTTGGCGAAGATCAGGCCGGACTCGACCCGGCCGAGGGCGTCGAGGATGGCGTCCACCTTCGCGGAGTCGTCGGGCGGGGCGGGGAGGTGTTCGGTGATGCCCTGGCCGTCGAAGATGTCCCGGATCTTCCCGACCGCGACGACTTCGTGGCCGGCGTTCTTTATGCGGTCCATGTACGTCTCTGACGGTGGGGTGATGCCGTAGTCGTGGCGGTTCTCGTTCTCGCGCTCGTAGGCTCCGGCTTCGCCGTGGAAGGGACGGGCGATGACGCGCTCGACGAGTATCTGCCCCTCGCCTATGAGCATCTTGTGGGCCTTCTCGCAGGCTTCGTACAGTTCTTCGAGCGGGATGACGCCGGTGTGGGCGGCGATCTGGAAGACCGAGTCGGCGGAGGTGTAGACGATCCAGGAGCCCGTCTTCTCCTGATCGGGGCCAAGCTCCTCGATGATCTCCGTCCCGGAAGCGGGTCTGTTCCCGATTACCTCGCGCTCCGTCTCGTCCTCGAACCGGAGCAGGATCTCCTCCGGGAAACCGTCCGGGTAGGTGGGCAACGGGTCGTCCAGCACGATCCCCATCATCTCCCAGTGCCCGGCGAGCGTGGCCTTCGCCGCCGCCTTCTCGACCATCAGGCCGTGTGAGGCTCCGGGCGACTTTACGTGCGGGACGCCTTCGATCTCGATGACGTTGCCGAGCCCGAGGGCTTGCAGGTTCGGCGCGTCGAGGCCGCCGACCGCGCGGGCGGTGTTCGCCAGGGTGTTCGCGCCCTCGTCACCGAAGTCGGCGGCGTCGGGGGCGTTGCCCGCGCCCAGCCCGTCCAGAACGACCACGATTGCCCTGCGTCCCATCCCTGTCCTTTCGTCACCTTTTCGTCGCGGGTCATATTAACTTCAGATCCAACCTCCGAACAGGCGCGAGAGACCGAACACCTCGTTGCAAGGCGACGGATCGGCCGGGACGGCCGCTCACGGGGTCAGGCGACGGACCGCGATGATGTTGTCGGTGACGGTGATCCTCTGCCCGCTCGGGCGGGTAGCCTCGCGCTCGCGGGCTTCGAGCTTTTCGGTGTGCCATTCATCGGAGCTCAGGTCGAGCAAGGCCAGCGTCTCCTCGGGGGCGGCCCACGACCGGGGGCTGACCGAGGCGTGGTCGACGATCAGCAGGAGGCCGCCGGGCGTCACGGCGCTCGCCGCCGCCCGCAGGACGCGGGCGCGGGGAAACTCTATCGGCGAGTGCAGGTACTGTGCTGAGACCAGGTCGAAGGCGCCGCCGGGGAAGGTGCGGGCGAGGTCGTGTTGCTGGAAGTCGATGCGGTCGGCGACACCGGCCGTGGCCGCGTCCGCCGCCGCCCGAACGAGGGCCGTCGCGGATACGTCGACGGCGGTCACACGCCAGCCCTGCCGGGCGAGCCAGATCGCATCGCCCCCCTCGCCGCAGCCGAGGTCCAGCGCGGCGCCCGGACGTAGGCTTCCGGCGACGTCGGCCAGGACAGGGTTCGCCCTCCCGCTCCACACCCGCTCGCGCCGGCTGTAATGTTCCTCCCAGAACCGCTCGGCCTCCACGTCGCCGCGGCATTCTCGATGCTCTGCGTGAAGTTCGTCACTCAATGTTGTATCTCCTCTCCGTCGCGTTGCTTTTTTGCTGTTTCGTACCGAGGGGGCTAGCGCCGGCCGGCGGTTAGGGCTTCGCGCCGGGCGCGGTAGGCGGTCACCGCGCGTTCGGTGTCTTCGGCGACCAGGTCGGCGTTGATCTGGGCCGCCGCGAAAGCGCCCGCCGCCGCAGCGGCCCCGACCTGCGCTACGGGATCGGTGACGTTCCCGGCCACCCAGACACCGGGTACGGCGGTGCGCCCGGTCGCGTCGGCCTCGATGCGCTCGCCCATGCCGGAGGGATGGGTGGTCGTCTCCAGTCCGAGGCCGGCGAGCATCCCGGCGCGGGCGGCGAAGCGCGGCCCGACTACCACGGCGCTACGCGGGATGACCTCACCGTTTTGCAGCCGGACACCCGTGAGCCGGTCTTCGCGGATTTCGAGCGAAGCGACCTCGCCTTCCACGACCGCGATGCCGCGCGCGGCCAGCTTCTCCGCCTCTTCATCGGTGGGCCTGGGCGCGGTGTGCAGGAAAAGCGTCAGGTCCGTCGTCAACTGCCGGAACAATAGCGCCTGATGCACGGCCCACGAGTTCAATGCCAGGACACCGATTGCCTGATCCCGGACCTCCCACCCGTGGCAGTACGGGCAATGAAGCACGTCGCGCCCCCACCGCTCCCGGACCCCCGGAACGTCCGGCAGCTCGTCTACCAGCCCCGTGGCGACCAGCAGCCGCTTCGCGCCGACCCGGCGTCCGTCCTCCAACCCCACGGTGAAGCCGCCATCGACGGCGGCGGCCGAGGCGACGCGCCCGTCGAGCACCCGCACGCCGTAGCGGCGGACCTCCTTCCGTCCCGCTTCCAGCAGCGCGGCCGGGTCCATGCCGTCCCGGGTGAGGAACCCGTGGACCCCGGAGGCGGGCGCGTTGCGCGGTTCGCCCGAGTCGACGACCAGCACCGAGCGCCGGGATCTACCAAGCATCAGCGCGCCGCTCAGGCCGGCGGCGCCGCCACCGATTACCACGACATCGTACATTGCGGGATCCCGCCTCTCCGTCGCGCTCATTTCGTCCTTTCTCATGTATTTTTGGGACAATGTTTCGACACAAATTCAGTATCGAAGGCGAATGTGAGGCTGAAAAGGGTGAATGTTCGGGTTTTATGAGACGATCTTCGGTAATATCGTGGATGTTGGGCCGTCGGCGTCGATAGTCGCGGCCACCGGGGAAAGCGGGGATCGGGTTGGGTACGACGAGGACATCCGGCAGGCGGAGCGGCGGGCTGCCCATCCGCACCTACGAGGCGGTGCCGGGGGTGCCGCCCGTGCGCGTCCTGAGATTTCCCTACCGGGAGCCTCCGCGGGGTGGGTCGTTGGTGGGACAGGCCCACACCCATGACTTCCTCGC
>DASSMB010000189.1:0-39375 GCA_035689095.1 Rubrobacteraceae bacterium
GCTGCCGATGATAATAGTCGTCTACAACGACGCCGCCTACGGCGCGGAGGTCCACCACTTCGGTCCGATGGGCCGTCCGGTCGACCTCACGCAGTTCCCCGATACCGACTTCGCCGATCTCGCCCGCGCCGCCGGAGCCGAAGGTATCACGGTCCGCACACCAGAAGACCTCGCGCCGCTGAAGGAGTGGCTCGGGCGGCGGGACGGGCCGTTCGTCATAGACGCCAAAGTAAACCCCGGCGTGCGGGCCGAGTGGCTCGAAGAAGCGTTCCGCGCCCACTGACAGGAGGAGAGAAGAATGTCCGAGAACCCCGTAGCATCCTTGATAGAAGCACTCTCCGGCGGCTCAGTCGAGATCGTGGACCTCACGCAGCCGTTGAACGAGAAGACGCCCGTTATTCAGTTGCCGGAGCCTTTCGTCAACACGCCGGGGTTGAAGGCGCACGAGATCAGTGCCTACGACGACCGCGGTCCGGCGTGGGCGTGGAGGTGGCTGGAGATCGGGGAGCACGTCGGCACCCACTTCGACGCCCCGACTCACTGGATCTCCGGCCGCGACGGCCTCGACGTCTCCCAGGTCCCGCCCCGACATCTCGTCGCCCCCGCCGTCGTTATAGACAAGACCGCCGAGGTCGAGAAAGACCCCGACTACCTCCTCACCGTCGAGGACATCCACGCCTTCGAGGACGAGCATGGCCCGCTCCCAGACGGCGGCTGGATCCTCTTCCGCACCGGCTGGGACGCCCGCGCCCAGGACGAGGAGGCTTTTCTCAACGCCTCCGCCGGCCAGCCGCGTTCGCCCGGCTTCGACGCCGAGTGCGCCCGCTGGCTCGCCGAGGAGTCGCCGCTCGTCGGGGTTGGTGTGGAGACCGTCGGCATAGACGCCGGCGCGGCGGGCGGCTTCGATCCCCCGTTCCCCGTTCACTACTATCTGCTCGGCGCCGGCAAGTACGGCGTAACGCAGCTAGCAAACCTGGGTTCGCTACCGTCGACCGGCACGCTCTTGATGATCGCGCCGCTCAAGCTCACCGGCGGGACCGGGAGTCCCGTGCGTGCGCTGGCGCTCGTGCCGCGGAGTTAGCGCGTAGCGTTGAGTGGTTAGATCAAACCGGAACACTTTCGATGATGTCGTATGGAGATCCGGTCGCCGTGATGTTACGCAACTCGAATTCGGCCTGGGCTAGCAGACTGCGGAACTCGGCCTCGGTTCGCTCTTTACCGCCGGGCATCACCAGCATCATGAGGTCCATGAATTTCATGGGGTCGGGCTCGTTCGGCGGTCCGAAGACGCGCTCGACAAGTAGCAGCCTACCATCGTCCGGTATGGCCTCGCGGCACTTGCGAAGAATCCCGGCCGCTGTCTCATCATCCCAGTTGTGGATGACACTCTTGAACAGGTAGGCGTCTGCTCCCCCTGGCACTGCCTCGAAGAAGCTCCCGCCGACAACTTCGCAGCGTCCGGCAACACCCATGCGCTCCAGCAGGTCTTTTGCGCCGGCGACGACGTGGGGCTGGTCGAAGAGAATGCCGAGCAGGTCGGGGTTCGCCGCCAGGATCTTTGCGAGGATCTCGCCCTGGCCGCCTCCCACATCGGCAAGCACGCCGATCCCCGAGAAGTCATAGCTGTCCGCGATCGCCTCGGCTGCGCCGGCCGAGAGGTGTGTCATCGCGGCGTCGAAGATCCCGCTCTCCTCGGGATGTGATGTCCGGTATTCCCAGACACTCATTCCGTATAACATGGGGAAGGCTGTCTCACCGGTCTTAGCGCTGTCTATAAGGTGAGCCCAGGCCGACCAGGTGTAGGGCCGGCCGATGAACGTGGCCCAGGCGCGTATCGAGCCAGGGACATCGGATCGGAGGTACTCCGCCAGCGGCGTCAGGCCGAAGCAGCCTTCCTTCTCGACGAACACGCCGACGCTTGCAAGAGCGCGAAGCAGCCGGTATAGGGTGGGCGCGTGAGTCCCGGTGGCCTCGGCCAGGTCATCTACGCTTCTGGGACTATCCTTCAGCAGGTCGGCGATTCCGAGGGTTGCTGCTACGTGGATAGCCTGGGAGACCTGGTAACCGTTCACCATCCGCCATAGAGAGTCTCGGGGAGAGACCTCGCTCGCATCCATCAGCTTTGCTCCTTTACTAACAATGAGAGACCAGCATAGATCGCCCGGCTGATCGGGTCAATCAGCCAAACATGAAGTGGCCTTCTCTCAGGTAGATTGGTAGAGGTAGTTGCTGAAGTGGCGTATATTCCGAGAAGTGTAAGAGCTTGCGATCCAGCGACGTAGCCTGAAGTATTAAGAGAGCAACTCCTCGAAGCTGGCTTCGTCCAGCACCGGTATGCCAAGCTCCCTGGCCTTCTCCAGCTTGGAGCCAGCCTCCTCACCAGCTAGCACGTAGTCGGTATTCTTGCTGACGGAGGAAGTGAACGTGCCACCCGCCGCCTCGACCCGCTCGACGTAGTAGCTGCGCGGCTGGCTGAGGGTGCCGGTTATGACGACCCGCTTGCCTGCTAGCGGTCCTTCGGAGGGACGTCCTGACTCGCGCTCGAAGTCGAGGCCGAGCCGCATCAGGCGCTCGACCAATTCCTGGTTGTCTTCGAGGTCGAAGTATTCGACCACAGCGCGGGCTACAACGGCCCCGATGCCGTCTATCTCGACGAGTTGCTCTACCAAGACGCCCCGCAGGAGGTCTTCGCCGGAGAACCTTTCGGCGATTAGCTGCGCCGTTACGCTCCCGACGTGCCGGATGCCGAGGGCGTAGAGGACGCGGGAGAAGGGCTGTTGCTTGCTGTTGTGTATCGACCGGATCAGGTTCTCCGCGCTCTTCTCGCCGAAGCCTTCGAGCGGCACCAACTGATCCACCTCAAGCTCGTAGATGTCCGCGGCGTCTTTTATGAGGCCGAGGTCGAAGAGGCGGGTGGCGAGCTTCTCCCCTAGGCCGTCTATGTCCATCGCGGACTTCTGCGCCCAGTGGATGATGTGCTCCAACGCCTGCGCCGGGCAGCGGGCGTTCACGCAGCGCGTTACGGCCTCGCCCTCCGGGCGGGATACCGGCTCCCCGCAGACGGGACAGTAAGTGGGCATCACGAACTCGCGTTCGGCGCCGGTGCGTTCCTCCGCGATCGGCTTTATCACCTGCGGGATAACGTCTCCTGCCCGTTCGATCACCACCTTGTCCCCGATCAGGATGCCTTTCTCTTTTATGTAGTCCTCGTTGTGGAGCGTGGCGCGCGAGATGGTCACGCCACCCACGTTTACCGGCTCCATGACGGCCTGCGGTGTCAGGGCCCCCGTGCGCCCGACGTTAACGATGATGTCGTTGAGCTTCGTGCGGCCCGCGAGCGGCTCAAACTTGTAGGCTATGGCCCAGCGGGGCGCCTTCGCGACCGAGCCCAGGGCGCGCTGCTGATCCCTTGAGTCCACCTTCACGACCACGCCGTCGATCTGGTACGGGAGCGACTCGCGCTCCCTCGCGGCCTTCTCGCACTCCTCGATCACGGACTCTATGTCCTCGTGCAGCCTGTAAGGGTTCGCGCGCAGGCCGTAGGACTTCAGAGCGTCCAGAGCGGCGGAGTGGCTCTCGTAGAGGTCGCCACCCTCCCCGATGCCGTAGAGGTAGACGGTGAGCGGCCTGCGGGCCGTTATCTTCGAGTCTAGCTGCCGGATGGAGCCCGCAGCGGCGTTGCGCGGGTTGGCGAAGGGCGGCTTCCCTTCCTCCTCCTGACGGCGGTTGAGCTTCTCGAACTCCGCCAGCGTCATGTACGCCTCGCCCCGCGGTTCCAGGGTCTGCGGCGGATCGTCGTCGAGCTTATTGGGGATGGAGCGGACGGTGCGAAGGTTCGCCGTTACTTCCTCGCCGACTGTGCCGTTGCCGCGCGTCGCGCCGCGGGCGAGTCGCCCGTTCTCGTAGCGCAGCGAGATCGCCAGCCCATCTATCTTCCGCTCCGTCACGTAACGCGGCGTCTCGTCCTCGCCCAGCAGGCGCCGCACGCGGGCGTCCCACTCCCGCAGGTCCTCGACCTTGCGGGCATTTGCCAGGGAGAGCATTGGGACGGCGTGCCGGACCTGCTCGAACTGCTCCAGCGGGTCGCCGCCGACACGCTGGGTCGGAGAGTCGGGGGTGACAAGCTCCGGGTTTGCGGATTCCAGGCTTTCGAGCTCGCTGTAGAGGGCGTCGTACTCGGCGTCGGGGATCTCCGGCGCGTCCTCGATGTAGTAGCGGCGGTTGTGGTAGCGGACCTGCTCCCTTAGCTCCTCGATCCTGCCTCGGATGTCCGTCTTCTCTGCCACCGTGCGGATTATACGCGGGACGATCCACGTCCCCAAGAGCCGCCTTCAGAGAGATTTTCGTATACTGAACGGAGTATGGGAGGACGTCCGAAACACAGGCAACTCCAGTCGCGAGAGGACTTCGAGCGGGCTCTTCAGGAGGAGATCTCCGTCTCCAACCAGTTCGATCTGCCGCTCTGCGTGCTGGTCGCGGTGATGGAGGGCGGCTGGGACCCGGAATCCGAAGGCCGGGCAGTCGGCGCCCTGCGCCTGGCGGACCTCGTCTCGCGCACCGATGGCCCGGACCTGATCGTCGTACTCTCGAACACCGCTCTGGAGAACGCCCGCGCCGTCGAACGGCGCCTGCGGCAGATACTGCCGGAGGTCGGGATCGGGATCTCGGAGCTCACGCCAGGCGATACGGCGCAGCGGTTGGTCGAACGCGCCCGCCAGGCGGCTTTACGGAACCTCTAACCGCCCGCTCGCTCCAACGGCCAGCCTAGCTTCCTGCCACCCTGATCTACAAAGACGAACTCCGCGTCCGCCGGCGCGCCGCGCACCACGGCCACGACATACGGATACGTCAGGACCTGCGCCACGAAAGCGTCCTTCGGCGGCCTCTTCAGCGCGAGCCCGACCATCACCTTTCCGCCCTCGCCTCGCGCCGATCTCGCGGCCATCGAGAACCCGCCCGTCGGCTTCTGGCCCCAGAAAGCGGCCAGATAAATACCCTCGCCGGAGTCCGGTATCTTCGCCTTCGGTCCCAGCGCCTTCGAGAGCGCGTCCGCCGAGGAGGCGACCACGACCTTCGGCCGCTTCGGACCCTGACCCGGAGCGTTCGCCGCTATCTGTTCGAGAGAGATCTCATTTCGTTCCATCGAGGACTCCGTGGTCTCCTGAGTCTGCGTGGTGGAAGGCGCCGTGCTCTCCTGGGAAGTCGTGTTCGAGCCTTCCGGGGACGAGCCTGAGCCGCCGCCCGCCGCGCATCCGGCGGCGAGGAGTATCAGGAGCAGGATCGTGCCGGCTCGCAGCATCATGGGCATCTTACATCACCGATTTGGGGGCACGCCGATCAGACGACGCCGGAACTCTGACGGCTGCCGCCGGCTTCGAGTTCCGTAAAGAGCCGGTCTATCTCGTCACCGACTATCTCCTCGCGCTCCAGCAGGGCATCGCGCACGCCCTCGACGATGGGGGCCTTCTCTCGCAGCAGTTCCTCGATCTCCCGCCGCGCCTCGGCGAGGATGGAGTTCGATTCTTCGCGCACGCCGGAGTCTCGCAGCAGGGCGCCGATGGAGGAGCCGGCCATCTCGTTCGGGAGCGTGCCGAACGAGTACAGGCCCTTGCCCATCCCGAACATGCCCACCATCGTCGCCGCCGCCCACGTCGCCTGCCGCAGGTCGGCGCTCACGCCGGTCGTCGTCTCCCCGAAGTAGATGTTCTCCGCCGCCCCGGCCGCGAGAGCCGTCTTTATGCGGGCTATAACGTCCGAACGGGTGCGGACGTAGCGCTCCTCCCGCTCCTGGTAGCTAACCAGGCCCAGGGCGTTCTCGCGCTTGATGATGGTGATCACCTGCATCTGGAGCTCCTCGCGCTCCAGGTACCAAGAGGCGACGGCGTGCCCGGCCTCGTGAGTGGCGATCTTGACCTTCTCCTCCTCGTTGTACTCGACGGGCTGCTTCAGGCCGATCTCATCCGTCAGCTTCGCCGCCCAGATGTCCTCCCAGCCCAGCGAGTCTCGCCCGTCCTGCAGCGCGAAGATGAGGGCCTCGTTAATGATGTTCTTGATGCTGGCCGGCGAGTACCCGACCGTCGCCTTCGCCAGCTTCTCCAGGTCCACGTCCTCGTGGTGGACCTTCTTGAGGTAGTAGTCCGCGATGTCCGCGCGGCCGTTCTTGTCCGGCAGGCCCACGTGCAGCCGCCGGTCGAAACGTCCCGGACGCAGGAGCGCCGGGTCGAGCGAGTCGGCCTTGTTCGTCGCCCCGATAACCAGGATGTTGTACGAGGGGATCTTCCTCTTCAGGTTGCGGCGGATGAACAGCGGGATCAGGCGCCGGAAAAAACGCCTTATTCCTTTCTGCTGCTCCATCCCGTCCATCTGGACCAGGAGCTCGTTTACGAGCATGCCGCCCATTCCCATCCCACCCATGCCCATCCCGCCCATTACCCGGTCCACGAAGCCGGAGCGTTTCTGAGCGTCCGCCGGTCCCGCGAGTAGCCGGTCCTCCAAGCCGTGGCGGAACGGTTCGTGGAAGGGGTATGGCTCCATCGTCTGGGCGACGCCGCCGCGCGAGCCGATGGCGTCTAACTCGTCCATGAAGATCACCGCTCCACCGTACCGCTCGCTGAACTTGCGGGCCTTCGTGAACAGCCGCATGACCTTGAGGTTGCCGATCCCCATGAACATGCTGCTGAAACTCGAAGCCGAGGCGTAGATGAACGGCACGTTCACCTCGCCCGCTATGGCTTTAGAGAGCAACGTCTTGCCGGTTCCCGGAGGACCTTCCAGCAGGATGCCCTGCGGTGGATAGCCGCCCATCTTGCGAAACTTCTTGAAGCCCTGGAAGAGCCGGACGACCTCACGGGTTGCCTCCACGGCCGCCTTCTGGCCGCGCACGTCGTCGAAGGTCGCATCGTACTCGCCGGGGTAGATGACGTAGGTGCGGCCGCGCGCCAGGAACCAGAACAGCGCGACGAACTGCACGATCAGGAACATCATCGCGAAGAACAGCGTGAACCCGAGCCCGAACAGCTTCACCAGCAGGGCCGGTATAAAGCTATTCGCCGCGGCTACGGAGTACGGCGGCGCTCCGCCCTGGCCCCACGGGAAGATCATCCAGATGCTGAGTAGGTACAGCGCGTAGAGCAAGAGGACGAGCAAGATGCGCCGGGTCCAGCGTTTGATCGAGTTTATGCCGACGACGTGCCGCTCTCGGAAGCTTTCGGCGTAAGGGTCTCTATCCCTGCGGCGAACCATGTCTAGTTCCCTTCTTCGAATCTATGTATTCAGTCTGCTCTCGCCGGTAGCAAGTTTCAACCCTTCGAGCAGATAACGGCCTCTCTCATGCATTACACTACGTTGCCGATGCGCTCCTGGATCTGGAAAATCCTCATTATCTCCATCGTTGTCGCCTGCGCCCTGGCACCGGTGGCGTGCGGCGCGAACCAGAACACTTCCTCCAGAGATCCATCCGGCAAGGAGGGATCTACCCTGGCGACGACAGTCCCGGAAGACTCAGCCGGAGTTCAGGAAGGAGCCGGAGCTGTCGCCGCCCTTTCGGGAGTCCAGAAGGCAGATCAGGCCGCAGCAGAGTGGCAGAGTGACGCGGAACTCTACGCCATCGCCAGCCTCAAGCCGCAGGTGGACGCGGAGGGCCGCGCGCCCGCCTGGCTCTACACTTACGTCTCGTCTTCCAGGAAGGCGGTGGTGAGCGTCTCGGTATCGGGCGGGAAGGTCGCGGACACCCCCGAACAGGCGCTGCCCGACGAGCAGATAGAAGATATCTCCAACCACACCCTCCCGCCGCCCGCGCGGTTGCTCGACAGCACCGAGGCCGTGAAGAAGTCCGGGAAGTTTCTCGATACCCTCAAGAGCGAGCCGGGGCTCGACGCTTCCGCCGGCCTCGACTCCTTCTCCACCGGAAAGCCGGTCTGGATCTTCTCTACCGCCAAAGGAGATAAGCGCGTAGAAGAGCGAGTCTCGGCCACCGGCTCCTGAGAGTCAGACCTCGCTCTCGCCGCGCGAGAGCGAACCTAACCGGGCTCGGAGTAGTGCTCGCGGAGCCTCTCGTCGAAGGCGCCGGACGGGTCTTCGAGGGTGGGAGCGGACTCTATGGTCTCCCGCTCATAAGGGGCGTGGACGCGCTCCCGGTCGGGGTCGACCTCGATCTCGTCGGCCGGAATAGTGTGTCCGCCGGAGACCACGTACTTCAGGACGTCGGTCGGGGCATCGTAGACGATGTCGTCCACCCTGCCGAACTCTTCTCCCGAGGCGTCGAGGAGCGTGTAGCCCAGCAGCGCGGTGTATGGGTTGTGCGGTTCGGGACCAGATCTCTCCATGCTCCAACCTCCGGCTGGCGTCAATGCCTGAATATGCGTATGATACTCCGAACGTGAACGCCAAAACTAATCACCGGCGCAACGCGCGCACCCTCAAGACGCTCTCGCTCCTGTACCTGGGACTGACGGTGGTCTCGCTGCTGTTCGTGCACAGCGACTCCTACGAACCGGCGGTTTCCTATGTGCTGCTGTACTTCGCGGTCTCAATCGGCGTGGTGACGGCAGTGGCTCTGCTGCTCTTGCCGACTCAGCAGTACACGGGAGGGTTCTCGACCGGAGCCTACGCGCTCTACGCGGCATTCGTCGCGATGATGGTCTTCTTCTCCGGCGGAGTATCGAGCGAGCTGTACGTGTTGTACTTCCCGCTGCTTCTCGCCTCGGCGCTGCACGGCCACTGGCGGATGGTGATGATGGCAGTGATCTTCACCCTGTTCACCTATTTCCTGGCGGCGACGCCGGACATCATGAACGAGGGAGCCGCGACGGGCGCCGCCGCGCTAGCCTTCTTCCGTCTCGCCGTCTTCGCCCTGACAGGCGTCTTCCTGGTCGCCGCCGCGCGGAACTTCGCCGGAGCCGCCGACTCCGAGGACTACGACTACGACACCGACGAGGACGGCTCGATGCTGCGGGAACGGGTCGAGGCGGAGTTGGCGGCGCGCAAGGGTGTGCCGGTCGCGGTCGTGCTCGTGGACCCCGGTCGGAAAGTCGAAGACGTGGAACTCCTGTTGGAGCGGGTGCGGGGTAGGATCGGGGATCCGGTCCTGCTAGGGGAGGGGACGTGCTTTGGGATCGTGCTCTCCGGCATGGACGACCGGGGTGTGGAGAGCGCCGCGAGACGCGCCCTGGCGGCGGCGAGCTCGCTCGGCGCCGAGGAGACACGGGCCGGAGCGGCGATCTACCCGCGCGACGCCCGCTCGGCGAACGACCTCCTCGTGTCCGCCGGACAGGCCCTTGAAGCGGCTTTCGAGATAGAGTCACCAAGCGCCATAGTCCTCGCCGGCCGTGGCACGCCCCGCGCCGAGTCTCGCTACCGGGCTGCCCGTTAGAGCCTTCGCGAAGCTCCGCTCGCAGCGGTCTCTGAAACCTCTTCGGGGTCCGAACGTACCGATGGTATAATCTGCGACGTATTCTGAAGGCGTGTTCACGGCCGGGGGGTAGCGGCTCATATGGGAAGATTTTTCAGGGCGATACGGGGATTTTTCGGGAGTTTTCTCTCCGGGGTAGAGCAGCGCAACCCGGAGATTCTGCTGGAGAACGCCGTTCAAGACGAGTTGGAGAACCTGAAGAAGCTCCAGGTCGCCGCCGCCCGCACTATGGCCTACGAGAAGATGCTCGCCAACGACGGCGCCTCGAAGCAGAAGATCATCGCCGCCAAAGAGCGCCAGGCCCGTGAGCTTGCCGCCCGCGGCCAGCGCGACGCCGCAATAGAGGTCGTGCAGCAGAAGCAGGAAGCCCAGACCCAGCTTGCGGATATCGAGTCGCGGCTGGAAGAGGCGCGCAATAACTCCCAGGAGATGGAGCAGGCATTCCGGGACCAGGAGCGCCGCTACAACGACGTGGTGCGCGAGCGCGCCGCCCTGATGGAGGAGCACCAGCGCTCACGCGCCCTCCGCACCGCCAACGAGGCCCGCGCCAGCATCTCCCTCTCGGACTCGTCGCGCGACCTGGACAAGGCCCGGCAGGCTATCAGGCAGTCCTCCTACGAGGCCCAGGCCGTCGGAGAGCTCGGCACGAGCGAGACCGAGCGCCAGATCGCCGCCGCCGAGGTGGATATAAAGCGCCTCGACGCCGAGCGGGAGCTTGAGATGATGGAGCTTCAGATGGGCCTGCGCGACGCCGACTCCCTCGAAGCCCCGGCCAATGAAGAGACAATCGTTGAGCAGCCGGTGGAGGGCGTCGGCGAGGCGGAGCCAGCGGAGCCGGAGGAGCGCCCGCGTGGGTAGCCTGGAGGTCCGACGGCGGCAGGGACTGAGCATCAGCGCGGCGCGTCTTATTCCCGCGGGATCCTTCGCAGGTTTGGCTGGACTCGCGGCGTTGGAGACACATTACTTCCTCGCCGGGTTGCTCGGAGTTGGGGCGTTCGCATTGGGCCGGAAGCTCCTCAATCGTCAGGAGAACCGGCGCAGGGAGCTTCGTCGACGGGCGGTTTCGAACGTGCGGGAGCTCGGCCGGGTGGCGCGCGAGGATCGGGTGGCGGCGTCGCAGATGAAACGGTTGATGGCCCTGCAGAACGGGCTGCTGGAAAGTTGGGAGCTGTTGCCGGAGGAGTACCGGCCGCTCCTCGACGACGATATCTTCAACATAGTCGGCGAGGTAGAGGGCACGGCGCGGCTGGCGCGGCGGCGGACGGCGCTGCGGAAGCATCTGCAGAGCCTGGACCGGCGCGGGATCGAGCGCCGGATAAAGAGTCTGGAGAGAGACCTCGCCGGGTTGGAGCCGGGCTCGCCGTTGCGGGCGCCGTTCGAGAGCGCCCTCTCCGGCAGGCGTGATGAGTTGGCCGGATACGGGGAGCTTATGGATGGGATCAGCATGATAAACGCCCAGTTAGAGGGAGCCGAGAGCCTGCTCGGCGGGCTGCGCGGGGAGCTTCTGGCGCTGGACACGAGCCTCGCGCCGGGCTCTCTCGAATCGGGGCTCGTGCACCTCAAGGAGCGGGTCGCGTACTTCAGGCGCGGTCTGGACGAGGTTACGCGGAGCGTCGAGACGTTGCCCGAGACCACAGTGGAGGTGAGTGTCTGATGAGCGAAGACCGTTCGAGGCAGAGCTTCTTCTCCCGGATGTTCGCGCCCGTCGACGACGAGGGGACGACGACCTACTCCCGAGACGACATTGGCGAGGAGCATTTCGAGCAGCCGGAGGGGGAGAGCGTGGACGAGCCTCGTGGCTTCACCGTGGAGCGCGCCGCGGACATCATAAGAGAGCTGCCGCCGGAGGTTCCGCGCCGGAGCGCCGTGCGGATAGTGCGCCAAACGCTCATTGCCGCCGGTATCAGCGTTGACGACCTCGGTCGCTCCACACGGGTGCGGGAATCCAAGCTCAACTCCGAGATAGAGCTTCGCCAGCAGCGCATAGAAGAGTTGCAGCAGAACACGGACGAGGTCATACGGGACCTGGAAGACCAGATCAAGAAGGCCCGCGAGGCCCGCGACTTCGGCGTCGCCGAGGAGGAGCGCGGAATCTCCGAGGCCCGCGAGGGGCTGGAGGACGTGGAGAAGGTCCGGGACTTCTTCGACCTGCCGCGCGGCGAGACCCGCTCGACCCCGTTCGGAGATCAGTCCGGCGAGGCGACCACCGGAGAGAACGCCACGTATCCTGTGGGAGACGAGACGCAGGTCATGGACCGCTCCGAAATGGACCAGCCGGAAGATCCGGCGAACATGGACGACACCCAGATACTGCGCCCGCGCGGTCCGCTCTCCGAGGAGTGGGAGGCCCGAAGGGATACGGAGAACCGCCAGCCGTGAGCATCCCGCGCCGCCTGGGACGCATGGCGCGCGGCTTCGTCTCCAATATCCAGGAGGACGAGCGTCTGCGCGAGAGCCTGCGAGAGACAATCCGCACCGGCCGGGAGCGCAGCGAGAACCTGAGAGAGGCATTCGGCGCGGCGTGGAGGGGAGCCGCCGAGGAGTGGAGGAACGCCGAAGAACGCCGCGCGGCAGAAGAGGAAGTCGGAGAGCGGATCGCCGGGCAGGAACGCTCGGAGCGGCGCTTCTCACCGGGGACGTTCGTGCCGAGGATCTATCCTCTCAACGTCCTCTCCGCCTATAACCGGCTCGGTCTCGAACCCGGCGCCCCTCTGGAAGAAGTTAGCCGCAAGCGCCGCGAGCTGATCAAGAAGTACCATCCCGACCGCTTCACCGATCCAGACAAGCGTATCCGCGCCGAGCGGCTGTCGGCCGAGATCAACGCCGCCCACGACACCATCGAGCGCCACATGAGCAAGAGCTAGCCGCTCCGCCGGTTAACCGCTGACGAGCTCTCCCCGTACTATGAGACGGTTCTCGAAGGTCGGGATTGGGGTGCAGGTCTGGAGCGATATGGTGGTCTTACCGGCTACGGGATAGGTTACCCAGTAGTCGGCGGGACGGACGGTCATGAGGTCGTAGACGCGGTAGACGTACTCCTTTCCGGTGGTGTCTTTGACTGAGATCTCGTCTCCAGGGCGCATCTTGTCGAGCTTGTAGAAGACGTATGGGACCCTGGTCTGCATGAACCCCAGCGCATGGCCGACGATAAAGGTGTTCGAGCCTCTCTGCCAGGGGACGCCAGTGTTCTGAAGGTGGATTATCCCCTCCCGGTCCAGCACGGCCTGGCTCGCGGCCGTAGGTATGTCGAGGTCTTTTATGCCGAGCTTCGGTATGGTGAGCGTCATCGCCTGCGCCGCTCCGGTGGCGGCCTTCTCCGGCGTTTTCGGCGGGCTCTCGGGCGGTTCGGCGAGCGGAGCGGCGTTCTCTCCGAGGAGCTTGCCGGCAGTCTGGACCTCCGCTGTTCCCAGGTCCACCGAGGACGACTCCGCCTGCGGGATAATGGGAAGCGCCAGCAGCGCGAACAGCACCACGGGCACGAGTAGGACCGGCGCTCTAAGACTTCCAAACACCCACGAAAGTATACAGGAGCCCCTGAAATGCCGGTAGAATAAGAGCATGAAGATAGAGCCCCTGATCGAGGAGTTCGGCGCTCACCTGGCCGATGACGAGCACACCAGCCCGCGCACCGTCGAGTTCTACGAGGCGGACCTCCGCGAGTTCGCCCGCTTCCTCGCCGGGAACGATATCAGGGAGATCGAGAGCGTCGGTGTCGGCAGCGTGATGGAGTTCCGCAACCACCTGCTCGAAGGGAAGCGCAAGCGCTTCACCGTCTACCGCAAGGACGCCGCCGTGCGCCGCTTCCTCGACTGGGTCAGGACCGCGACCGACGCGGACCTCGATTTCGACCCCATAGAGCCGATGCACCAGCCGCTGGACCAGCAGATAGTCTTTCTCGAAAACGAGGAAGCCGAGCAGCTTCTATCTTTTCCCACGCAGGAGCGCGACGCCGCTCGCGATGCCGCCGTCATACGACTCATGTTAGATACGGGTGTGACGGTCAGCGAGATCCGGGGTGTGCTCAGGAGCGATGTGGACCTCGACGCCGCGCAGATAAATCTCGGTGGACCCGGCTCGCACCTGGCGCCTCGCACCACCCGGCTCTCCGACACCACCGTCGAAGCCGTCCGGGAGTATCTGGAGATGCGCGCGGATGAGACGCCGGAGCTGATAGTGGGCCGGGCGGCGCGTCCCGTGACGACGTCGAAGTCTCTTCAGAACGCGATCTGGAAGCGCTGCGAGCAGGTCGGGATGTGGCGCGTCTCCCCGATGAATCTCCGCCACACCTTCGCCATAAGGCTCTTGCGGAGAGGAGCCACCCTTAACGAGCTCAAGGACGCTCTCGGCGTTCGCGACACGACCAACATAGGTGTCTACAAGAAGTTCGTTTAGACAACAAGCTCCAGATATCCTGTAACTCTCCTGCCTCGATCTTCGATGCTTCATATCGTAACGAAACAGGACCGGCCAGGGTCCAACTAAGAAAAGCAAAGTAACACGAAGCAGAACGCTGATTAGATCACATCAGGAGTTTGCACCTAATCGGGGTGTGGAATAAAGGATGTGGGATTCAAGAAACACAAGTTATAAAAGGCTCGGCGGACGAAGGGATCAGCAAGGTGGCATCCGAAAGTTCACAACAATCATCAAATACCCAGCAACCGAAAGATACCAGCTCGCAGAAGAACCAATCAGCCGAGACGCAGAACAACCAACAAAACCAACAGAACCAACAGAAGAACCAGAACGCTCAGCAGCAGGGCTGGCAGCCGTCCGACGACGATGAGGACGTTCGCTATCAGCAGAACCTGACCGAGCAGGAGAAGGCGGAGATGAGCCAGGAGTTGTCGGAGATAGACGACAACGCTCCGGTTCGCAAGAACGATCCTCGCACCTCTGTGCAGAAGAAAGAGGAGTACCGGTTCGCGGCCAACATACCCGGCGACAAGACGATCCCGGAGAAAGAGTACGCGGACTATACGCTGGAGTACGACGAAGATGACGCCGCCATGAACGGCAAGATCCCGGACGTACTGCTGGATGTGCCGGTTGTCAAGATAGACGAGATCAACTTCGAGCTCAACGACCTGCGGGCGAAGGTTAACCTCTTCGCCAAGGTGCTCGACCTGGTGGAACTCTCGGTCGGGGTAGACGCCTACCTGGGCAGGGTTAAGCTCGTTATAAAAGGAGTCGAAGCTCAGGCGCTCCTGAAGGTCCGGCTGGATAACGTGACGGCCATACTCGACCGGGTTCTCACTACCATAGACCGCAACCCTCAGATCATCGAGAAGCTGGTAGAGGGCGTAAGCTCTGCGGTCTCGGACATTGGCGCTGGTGCCGGAGACCTGGTGGGCGAGGGGCTCAACTCGGCCGTCGAAGACATTGGCGCGGGCGCTGGGGACCTGGTAGGTGAAGGACTCAACTCGGCCGTCGAAGATATAGGTTCCGGCGCGGGCGATCTTGTCGGCGAGGGGCTCAATTCCGCCGTCGAGGATATCGGCGCGGGCGCGGGAGATCTGGTCGGTGAAGGGCTTAACTCGGCCGTCGAGGATATCGGCGCGGGCGCCGGCTCCGCTGTGGAAGACATTGGCGCTGGTGCCGGAGACCTGGTGGGCGAAGGGCTCAACTCGGCCGTCGAAGACATTGGCGCGGGCGCTGGCTCCGCGGTCGAGGACATAGGGTCTGGCGCGGGATCGGCAGTGGAAGACATCGGGTCTGGCGCAGGCCACGCCGTGGGAGAGATAGGTGAAGGCGCTGGCTCTGCGGTTGAGGATATAGGTTCTGGTGCTGGTCATGCGGTCGGCGAGATCGGAGAGGGCGCCGGTTCTGCTGTGGAGGATATAGGCTCGGGCGCAGGCCACGCAGTCGGTGAGATCGGTGAAGGCGCGGGATCGGCTGTGGAAGACATCGGGTCTGGTACCGGGCATGCCGTGGGAGAGATAGGCGAGGGCGCAGGCTCGGCTGTAGAGGATGTCGGCTCCGGCGCGGGACATGCGGTCGGCGAGATCGGAGAGGGTGCGGGGTCTGCGGTAGAAGACGTTGGAGAGGGCGCCGGCTCTGCCGTCGCTGATGTAGGCGAAGGCGCTGGTGAGGCTGTTGAGAGTACAGGCCAGGCTGTCGAGAGCGTCGGCGAAGGAGCGGGTTCCGCGGTCGAAGACGTAGGCGAAGGCGCTGGTTCCGCGGTGAAAGACGTGGGCGAGGGCGCCGGAGAAGCCGTCGAGAGCACCGGTGAAGCGGTAGAGGATGTTGGCTCGGGGGCTGGCTCCGCTGTGGAAGATGTTGGTGAAGGCGCGGGCCAGGCGGTTGAGAGCACGGGCGAAGCCGTCGAGAACGTTGGAGAGGGTGCAGGTTCCGCGGTAGAGGATGTCGGCGGCGGTGCCGGTCAGGCAGTTGGAGAAGTGGGACAGGGCGCTGGCGAAGCAGTCGGGGAAGTTGGGCAAGGAGCTGGACAGGCCGTAAGCGAGGTCGGTGAAGGAGTCGGAGAGACCGCCCAGCAGGTCGGTGAAGGAGTTGGACAGACTGCCCAACAAGTCGGTGAAGGCGCGGGTCAGGCAATCGGCGAGGTTGGCCAGGGCGTCGGCCAGGCGACTGAGCAGGTCGGAGAAGGAGCCGGACAGGCTGTTCAGGAAGTTGGAGAGGGCGCCGGCCAGGCTGCCGGACAGGTGGGAGAAGGAGCCGGACAGGCAGTTGGTGAGGTCGGCCAGGGTGCTGGACAGGCTACGCAGCAAGCCGGGGAGGCTGCCGGGCAGGTCGCGGAAGGCGCCGGACAGGCGGCACAGGGTGTCGGTGACGCCGCGGGTCAGGCGGCTCAGGGTGTGAGCGACACCGCCGGCCGGGCAACCGAGCAAGTGGGTCAGGTCGCGCAGGGGGCCACGGACGCGGTCGAGCAGACGGCTGAGGGAGCTACGGACGCGGTTGAAGAGGCGACCGATACCGCAGGTCAGGTAGCGGAAAGTGCTACGGACGCAGCTCAGGGGGTGACGGAGCAGGCGCAAGACACGGTGGGACAGGCAACCCAGCAGGCAACGGACACGGCCGGGCAGGTCGGGCAGCAAGCTGGGGAGACCGTCGAAGGGGCTGTGGATCAGGCCCAGGAGACGGCTGGCGGCGCGGTGGATCAGGCCCAGGAGACGGCCGGCCAAGCGGTGGATCAAGCTCAAGACGCCGCAGGACAGGCCGCAGACCAGGCCGGTCAGGCTGCAGAAGGTGCGCAGGAGGCCGCCAATCAGGTCGTGGAGCGCACGGTGGATGAGTCGGGGAACATACTCGAGACCGTCACCAACGAGAACGGCGAGGTGATCGGTGAAGACCTCGTCGGTACCGTCGGCGACCTGCCCATTGAGGAGGAGTACATAGATGACCAGGGCCGGGTGGTGAGCCGGGCGAAGGACGACTCGGGGAACGTATACGAGCAGGTGTTTGACGACGAGGGGAACGTGGTCGAGGTGAGGTCCGCGTGAGTTAGCTGGAGGTCGTGGGTTCGTTAGATAGGGGAAGCGAAGGGCTCGAAGAGGAGGAACGGTGGCTGAGGATCAGGTAAACGAGGCGTTGGAGAAACTAAATCGCGGTATCCAGGAGTCGAAGCAGATGGTCCAGCAGCAGACTATGCAACTTGCGCAGGACTTCTTTAGTGACTCCGTGGAGGAGTTGAAGCGGCACATAAAGGAGAACCGCTCCACCCTGGAGGGGCTGCCAGGTCAGATACCGGGTGGCCAGGAAGAGTCGTTTCAGATGCTCTTCCAGGAACTGATGGACAATTACCAGGCTATAGAGCAGGCTCTCGACGAGGCGGAGAAGAACGTCTCCAACCTCGACACCGACAGCCTCGTGCAGCAGGGAGAGGTCGAGGCTACGGACGCCGCCCGCCGCGAGGCTAGAGAGCTTGGAGTTGACCTCACGGAGATAGAGGGCACCGGCACGGACGGCCGGATCACCGTGGACGACGTCAAGAAAGCCTCCGATTCTGCCCGGGAGGAAGCTGGCGAGGCTGCCGGAGGAGCGGCTGATGAGGCCCAGAAGGCTTCGGATGCCGCTCGCCGCCGCGCAGAGGAGATGGGCGTGGACCTCTCCCAGATAGAAGGCACGGGCTCCGGGGGCCTCATCACCGTCAAGGACGTAACGAGCCTGGCCGAAGGCGCGGGGGATCAGGCCACCCAGGCGGCCGGACAGGCGGCTGATCAGGCGCAGGACACAGCCGAGCAGACAGCGGCGCAAGCTGATGGAGCGGTAGGGCAGGCGCAAGGAGCCGGACAAGCCGCCGATGGCGGAAACGGCTCGGAAGGTCCGAAAGCTACCAACGCCGCGCAGCGCCGCGCAGAGGAGATGGGCATAGACCTCTCCACCCTGAAGGGTTCGGGGGCAGGCGGCCTCATCACCGTAAAAGACGTGGTGAAGTCCTGACATCGTGAGGGAGAAGCGCCCGGACGTATCCGAGACCCCGGACATCGAAATTACCGCCGGCGTGAAGACCCGCAGGCTGCGTTTCGAAAAGGTGCCGGAGACGGAAGTGAGGTTCAGGGGATACCCCGACCGCGAGTCGGTGTCGGGGACGGACCGCGAGAACCTGCCGGACAGGGTCGAGCGGGGTGTTACCTACCGTGACGCCAGGGTCCGGCTACGGATCGCCAGCGAAATCGCGGAGAGCGCATTCGAGACAGGAGACAGAGAGCCGGGGCACGGCTCCGAAGATCCGAAGCAATCGGTATAAACGAACGAGTAGAAGGAGAGAAACATGACCGAAAACGCGCAGAATCTGGCCCAGCAGATCCAGGAGCAGGCCGTCAACAGCGCCAAGGATTTCTACGGCAACGCGCTTGGCGAGGTGAAGGGACAGTTGGAGAGCAGCCGCTCCCAGTTGGAGGAGCTACTTGAGCAGCTTCCCGAAGGGCAGGATGAAGCCCGCTCCCAGATTCAGGAGTTGATCGACTCCTACGAGTCCATTTCGAACGCTCTGGATGAGGCGGCCCAGACCCAGGGGGTCGAGGACACTGTTAACCAGGCGGTCCAGCAGGCGCAGGAGACGGCCGAAGGAGCTGCCCAGCAGGCGCAAGACACCGCGCAGGGAGCCGCGGACCAGGCTCAGGACGCTGCCGGCGGCGCGGTTGACCAGGCGCAGCAGACAGCCGGTCAGGCCGCGGGTCAGGCACAGGATGCCGCCGGAGGAGCGGTAGACCAGGCGCAGGAGGCTGCGGGACAGGCCACCGAGCAGGCCGGACAGGCTGCGGAAGGCGCGCAGGGCGCGGTCGGTCAGGTGACGGATCAGGTCGGGCAGGTTGCCGAAGGAGCGCAAGATGCCGCCGGAGGGGCCGTGGAGCAGGCCGGTCAGGTCGCGGAGAACCTGCCGGGCGGCCAGCTCCTGAGCGAGACGGTCAATGACGCAGGCCAGACTGTGCAGCGGGTAGTCGACGAGTCCGGGGACATCATCGAGACGACCCTGGATGAGGCGGGAAACCTGATCGATGAGGACATAGCCGGCAAGGTCACTGACCTGCAACCGGCCGAGGGATACGAGGAATACCAGGACGAGCAGGGGAACACCATACGCACGGTAACGGAGGAATCCGGCGGACTCATCAAGCTGCAGCTCGGCCCGGACGGAAGCTTACTAAACCTGGAGATACCGCCCAGCACCGAGGAAGTCACCGAGGAGGTCGAAGAGACCACACAGCAGACTCAGCAGACCCAGCAGGGCGGCGGAGGCCAGCAGCAAGGTGGAGAGGAACCGGACGCCACCGAGGCCGCGAAGCAGAAGGCCGAGGAGCTGGGTGTAGACCTCTCCCAGATAGAAGGTTCGGGCGCCGGCGGGCGCATCACCGTCAAGGACGTGGCGGGCGCCGCGGGTTAAAAGAGCCCGGTAGCATTACCGCTGATCACGACGGCGCCGGGTATGGGTGGGCGAGACCTTGACTTCGTCCGCCCCTATCCGGCGTCTTGTAGAGTTTGACGCAAGGCTGTACAACGGCGCGGATCCGTCCAGGAAAGGAGTCTTATGGCAGAGAGTAGGGGAAACGGGAAAGGTGGAGTGCAGGAGACGAAGGCGTGGCTCGTCAAGTCGGCGCGGATGCTCGCCATGTCCGAGAAAGCCGGGGTCTCCGAACCCATGGACGTCACAGGGCTGGCGTTGGCCGCTTTTGAGGACATGCCGCTGAATCAGGCTCTGGTCTTCATACGGACCAACGAGCAGAACATAAGGGATCTGGCCTGGGCCTTCAAGAACTCCAGCTCCGCCGAAGAGTTCGAGGAACGGGTGAGAGAGATCAAGCACCTGTCCGACTGAGAGAACCGGTTGCTGGCGAGACCGTTATATGGACGCCGGATCTCCTTTATGTGGAACCCTCGTTCTATCATCCCCAAAGTGTTGTGGTTCTTTTATAACGAGGTTTACAACGCTTCGCAGCCCGGCATAGAATGGACCGAAAACCGGGAGGTCCTTTTTGAGTGGAACGGACGGTGTCGGGCGGAACAATCATATCGAAGATAGACGCATGTGGCGGTTGCTCCTGGCGCAGTTGCATCCCGACGCCGGCGGAGATCACGAGTTGTTCCTGTTTGCCGCCGCTCTGAGAGAAAGGTCGTGCGGCGAGTCTACGGAGAGAGACTCTGCCCGGGACGGCAGCGAGAGAGACGAACGTGTCTCCGAGCCTTTCTTACAGGCATGGCACGATACTATGGCCGCCTGGGCATCGCGAAACCACGAGAGCTTGAGAAGCCTCGTACTTGGCGAAACCCCTGTTGCCGCGAGGGATTAGCCACCGCAACAGCAGCGTAGAAACTTGGACCTTAAAACAGTGCAGGTGCTCTCTTGCTTCTGGCGGACGGGAGGTTCGGCTAATATGCTGAAGGGTAAAAGGGAGCCAGTATGAGTGTGCGGGATCAGGAACGGCGTCAACGGGAAGCCGAGCGCAGGATAAGCCAGGCCATGAAGAGGGCCGACAGGGAGGTCCGCGACGCGATGGAGGCGCGGGCGGTAGCCGCAGACCGCAGGAAGGAACAGGTCAAGAGGAGGATCGAGATAGGCGACGTCGATCCTCGTCCTCTGCCCGGCCTTCGGGAAGATTCGATGGAGTCGATGCCTTCGATGGAGTCCAGCGAGTCGATAAAGTCGATGCCTTCGATGGAGTCCGCCGATTACGCGAGCGCGTTGACCGCAGAAGAAGCCAACGCCGGGGGGAACATGATGCAGGACATGCCCCTGGAGGGAAAGATGCCCATAGACCCCGCCCGCGCGGAGGAAGAACTGGCGCAAGAGCTGACCGAGGAGACGGGCTCCGGGGGAGATGTGCATTTGCACGCCGAGCGCAAGGCAGACGAGATGGCAAACCAGATGACCGAGGACACGGGCGCTGGAGGAGATATGGAACTGCATGCCGAGCGTAAAGTGGAGCAGATGGGAAACGAGATGTTCGAGGACTAAGAGCGCCTGACTCGCCAACGACGCAGCGGCTCGTTAACATCATTATGCCGAGTGGACCCGCGCTCTTGTAGCTCCTGTAATCTGTTGTGATCTGCCGACTCGGACTAATCTGCGGGCGTCCACAAAAGCGACGCCCACAACGACGATGCGGTCGGGAGGTTATCTCGCGGAGGTTGCGGACCCCAGAACGTTCAAACTGTTTTGACCTTCAGGACCCCTGCTGCTGCTTTTGCATTTGTTGAATCACGTTCCATACAAGATCCCCTGCTTCCCGCTGTACCTGGATCGCATCACCCTGCTGCGGGTAGTTGAGCTCCATCAAGTTCTGCACTTTCCTGATAGCGGTCAGGGCGCTGGCCAGTTGCTGTACAGGGCTCTGTTGTTGCTGCTGTTGACCTTGTTGTTGCTGGCCTTGAGCTTGCTGTCCCTGACTCTGCTGTTGACCTTGCTGGCCCTGCTGTTGCTGGTTCCCCTGCGTCATCGCGACCTCCTGAATCGTGCTTTGTATGGTAAGTACCCGGCAGTCGCGTAAAGTAGACTCGCATGATGCCTCGCTCACGGGTTTACATCATGTTGGCGGGGGGCAGTAGAGGCGGAGAACGCGACGTTTCATGGAGGCCGGGAACCGTATGTCTAGGAGCAGAAGACCTCGGGATGAGGAACATCCGGCACAGGATAGTGAGGAACGGCCGGTAGGAGAGCAGCCCAGACAGATAGAAGAAGCGGATGTGCTGCTCGACGTGCCGGAGCTCAACGTGGAGGAATTCAGCCTCCAGGCCGAGCAGGTACGGGTGCGAGTCTCCTTCGGGGCCGAGCTTGCGGACATGGTCAAGATCAACGTCGGTCTCGAGGCGGAGGTGGACGACTTCGAGCTGAAGGCAAAGGGGATCGAAGCCCAGGCTCAACTCAAGGCCCGGCTCGGGAACGTGCGTGAGATCTTCTCGCAGGTCCTCTCAACCCTGGACAACAACCCGAGTCTCATTCAGGATCTGCTCGGCGCCCCGGACCGCAAGGGAGACGAACCGGAAGGCGAGCCGGCCGAGCCGCCGCGTAGAGCCCTGGAAGAGAGCCCGCCCGACGATTCAGACGCTTCGGATGGCGGCGACACCAGGGTCAATGCCAGGAGGGATGGTGGCGCGAGACTGACTGAAGACAGCGCTACCAACGGACCGCGAAAATCGGATGCGACGGAGGCGGCCGAGAAAAAGGCCCGGCAGCTTGGGATAGAACTCGGCAGTCTGGAGGGTACGGGGGTCGGCGGGCGTGTTCTGTTAAAGGATGTGGTGGAGGCCGCCAGGAAGTAAGTAGCTTCTACCACACCCGCTCTCCAGCGTTACAATACGTTGAGAGCGTGAGGAGGATCAACGGATCATGGCAAAAGACTTTAAACAGAGCTCGGCAGAGATCCTCTCGGAACTGCTCTCGGATGAGCGTGTGAAGCGCGTGCGGGAGTACGTCCAGGGAGAGGACTTCAAGGCCGACCGTGAACGTGTGAGGAAGAATGCCGCCGACCGATTGAAGAACATCCGGGAGCGCTACGGCGCGAAACGCCGCGACCCCGAGACAGCCGCTCGTGAGAAAGAACTTACCCTGCGCCTCGCCGAAGTCGAGGCCGAGGCCGCCGAGATCCGCATCCGCCTCTCCGAGCTACTGGAGGAAGAAGGTAAGCTACGGAGCGCGCTGGACGAACTGTAGCGTTGGCGCTCTTCTAATACGTTTTTCCAGAGGCTTTATCCGATACTAGTATGCTACAGGCTTGCTATCCACTTGTGCTTTGGTGGGGATTCGTGTAAAAAGTGGGTTACTTTCGTACCCTGGGCTCTATAGGAGGCGATTTGTTGACCCCGAAGACCGGACTTTACGACCCCTTATACGAACACGATGCTTGCGGGTTCGGGTTTGTAGCGCGTATCGACGGACGTCGCACGCGCGAGACGGTCGAGGAGGGTCTGGAGGTTCTGCACAACCTGGAGCACCGGGGAACGACTGGAGCGGACCCGGAGACGGGTGACGGGGCGGGTATCCTGACTCAGATCCCGGACGGCTTCTTCCGCCGCGAGTGCAAAGAACTGGGCATCGAGCTTCCGCCCGCGGGAGGCTACGCAGTCGGAGTGGTCTTCGAGTTTGGTGAGGCCGAGGGGCTTGACTGTGAGGGACGGCTCGCGGAGATCTGCGCGGAGGAGGGGCAGAAGCTCCTGGGATTCCGGGAGGTGCCGGTGGTGCCGGAGGCGGTCGGGAAGATCGCGCGGAGCGTGATGCCGCGTGTCCGGCAGTTCTTTATCGAGGGGCATGCGGGTGACGAGGATGCCTTCGAGCGGAAGTTGTACGTCATACGCCGTCGGCTACACAAGGCGGTAGAAGGCGGTCACGGCTGCTACGTGGTGAGCCTATCTTCGAGGACGGTTATATACAAGGGGTTGCTCAAGGGCGAGCAGTTGCCGCGATTCTATCCGGACCTCGGGGACCCGGCGTTTGCGAGCGCGATCGCGCTGGTCCACGAGCGGTTCTCGACGAACACGCTGGGGAGCTGGGAGCTGGCGCATCCGTACCGGTATGTCGCGCACAACGGCGAGTTCAACACGCTGCGCGGGAACGTCAACTGGATGCGCGCCCGCGAGAGCCGCCTGCAATCGGACCTCTTCGGGGAGGACCTGAAGAAGATATCGCCGGTCATCCAGACCGGGCAGAGCGACTCGGCGTCCTTCGACAACGGTCTGGAACTCTTGCACCTGGCCGGACGGAGCCTGCCGCACGCGGTCTCCATGATGATGCCGGAGGCCTGGGAGAATGATGAGTTGATGGACCCCGAGCGCCGCGCCTACTACCAGTACCACAGCGCGCTCATGGAGCCGTGGGACGGCCCGGCGGCCGTGGCGTTCACTGACGGGCGGCTGATCGGGGCCACGCTCGATAGGAACGGCCTGCGCCCGGCGCGGTACTCCGTCACGAAGGACGGACGGGTCGTAATGGCTTCCGAGGACGGAGCGCTCAGGATTCCGGCCGAGGAGGTGATCGAGCGCTGGCGTTTGCAGCCGGGGAAGATGCTCGTCGTGGATACGGAGCGGCACGAGCTCTTGCACGACGAGGAGGTGAAGAAACCTCTCTTCGCGCGGCATCCCTACCGGGAGTGGCTGGAGGACGGAGAGATCCACCTGAATGAGCTTCCAGAGGCTGATTCGGAACGGCGCCCGGAGTCCGCGTCGCTGTTCGAGCGGCAGCAGGCGTTCGGGTACACTATCGAGGATCAGCGCATAATCCTCGCTCCGATGGGCATGGACGGCAAGGAGCCCGACGGCTCGATGGGCACCGACACGCCGCTCGCGGTCCTCTCCGAGAGGCCGCAAATGCTTTTCTCGTACTTCAAGCAGCACTTCGCGCAGGTCACCAACCCGCCGATAGATCCGTTGCGCGAGGAGCTGGTCATGTCGCTCAAGATGAGCCTCGGGCCGGAACAGAACCTGTTCGACGAGACGCCCGAGCACTGCCGCAGAATCCTCATAGACCAGCCCATACTAACGGCGGCTGAGCTTGAGAAGATCCGTCACCTCGGCACCGAGCGCGCTTCCACCACCACCCTCTCGACCCTCTTCTCCGTCTCGTCCGGCGAGAAGGGGATGGAGGACGCTTTGACGAGCCTGTGCGAGAGGGCGGTTAGCGCGGTGAGGGGAGGGTCTGCGGTCCTGGTGTTGAGCGACCGGGGCGTTAACCCGATGCAGGCTTCCATACCGTGCCTGTTGGCTACGTCGGCCGTGCACCATCACCTGGTGCGAGCGGGCATTCGGACGGCGACGACACTCGTCGTGGAGACCGGGGAGGCGCGTGAGGTACACCACTTCGCTTTGCTCGTAGGCTACGGCGCGACCGCAATAGCGCCTTACCTCGCCTTCGAGACGATAGAGGATCTGGTCCTGTCGGACCACCTTATGGAGGGCGTGAGTCCGGAGGAGGCTGCGAAGAACTACGTCAAGGCCATCGGTAAGGGCCTGCTGAAGGTCATCTCCAAGATGGGTATCTCGACGCTGTTCTCTTATTGCGGGGCACAGATCTTCGAGGCCGTCGGCCTGGACAAGGACTTCGTGGAGAAGCACTTCACGGGCACGGCTTCGCGCGTCGGGGGGGTCGGGATCGGGGCTCTCGCGCGCGAGGTGTTGGAGCGGCACCGCAACGCCTTCGGCGGCACGGAGGACAACGCGGAGGAGCTGGAGATCGGGGGCGAGTACCAGCTCCGGGCGCAGGGCCAGTATCACCAGTGGAACCAGAAGAGCATTCCGGCCCTGCAGCGCGCCGTGAAGACGAACGATTTCCAGACGTTCAAGGAGTTCACCCGGCACTTCGACGAGCAGAGCGCGCGCTTCTCCACGCTGCGCGGTCTCTTCGACTTCGAGGAAGCCCCGATCCCGCTGGAGGAGGTCGAGCCGGCGAAGGAGATCGTCAGGCGCTTCGTTACGGGCGCGATGTCGTTCGGTTCCATCTCGAAGGAGGCGCACGAGACGCTCGCCATCGCGATGAACCGCATAGGCGGCAAGTCGAACACCGGAGAGGGCGGCGAGGATCCGGCGCGCTTCACGCCCGACGCGAGCGGCGACAACCGTCGCAGCGCCGTCAAGCAGGTCGCCAGCGGCCGGTTCGGCGTGACGACGGAGTACCTCGTCAACGCGGACGTGTTGCAGATAAAGATGGCCCAGGGCTCGAAGCCCGGCGAGGGGGGCCAGCTTCCGGGCCACAAGGTCTCGGAGGACATAGCGAAGGTGCGCTACTCGACGCCGGGCGTCGGCCTTATCTCGCCGCCGCCGCACCACGACATCTACTCTATCGAGGACCTGGCGCAGCTCATCCACGACCTCAAGAACGCCAACCCCCGCGCCGACGTGAGCGTGAAGCTCGTGGCGGAGGTGGGGGTCGGGACGGTCGCGGCGGGCGTGGCGAAGGCGAAGGCGGACCACATCACGATCTCCGGCCACGACGGCGGGACGGGCGCCTCGCCGCTCTCGTCCATCAAGCACGCGGGGCTTCCGTGGGAGCTCGGGCTGTCCGAGACGCAGCAGGTGCTCGTCCAGAACAACCTGCGCGGGCGTGTGATCCTGCAGACCGACGGCCAGCTCAAGACGGGCCGCGATGTGGTGGTCGCGGCGCTCCTGGGCGGGGAGGAGTTTGCGTTCTCGACGGCTCCGCTGGTGGCGACGGGCTGCATCATGATGCGGGTCTGCCACCTGAACACGTGCCCGGTGGGCATAGCGACCCAGGACCCGGAACTCAGGAAGCGTTTCACGGGGACGCCGGAACACGTCGTCAACTACTTCTTCTTCCTGGCCGAGGAGGTCCGGGAGCTGATGGCCCGGATGGGCTTCCGCACGTTTGACGAGATGGTCGGTCGTTCGGACATGTTGAAGATGCGCGAGGCCATCGAGCACTGGAAGGCGAAGGGTGTGGACCTGTCGGCCATTCTGCACCAGGAAGAGGCGTTGGAGGGCGGGGAGATCCGGCACTCGGAGACGCAGGATCACGGGCTGGAGAAGTCGCTGGACAACGAGTTGATCGAACGCTGCATGCCTGCGCTGGAGGAGAAGGAGCCGGTCCGCTTCTCGCAGGAGGTCGCGAACACCCACCGCACGGTCGGAGGGATGCTCTCCGGGGAGATAGCGCGCCGTTACGGCAACGACGGCCTGCCCGAAGATACCATCCGTATAGATATGCGCGGCGTTGGCGGACAGTCCTTCGGGGCGTGGCTGGCGAAGGGCCTGGCGTTTAGTCTCGAAGGCACGACCAACGACTATGTCGGGAAGGGACTCTCCGGCGGCAAGCTCGCGGTGTTCCCTTCCAGAGTCGCCGCCTACGATCCATCCCGAAGCGTCGTTGTCGGCAACGTGGCGCTCTACGGCGCTACGGGCGGTGAGGCATATTTCCGGGGCTTCGCCGGCGAGCGCTTCGCCGTCCGCAACTCTGGCGCGCACGCGGTCGTCGAGGGTGTCGGGGATCACGGCTGCGAGTACATGACCGGCGGGGTCGTGGTGGTGCTGGGTCCGACCGGGCGTAACTTCGCCGCCGGTATGAGCGGCGGCGTGGCCTTCGTGCTGGACGAAGAGGACCGTTTCGAGAAGCTTTGCAACGTGGATATGGTGAGCCTGGAGGCGGTCGAGTCAGAGGAGGACGAGGCCCTGCTGCGGAGCATGGTCGAGCGGCATCTGGAGTGGACCGAGAGCGACGCGGCGCGGCGGGTCCTTGAAGACTGGGAGGAACTACTGCCGAAATTCATAAAGATCATGCCGAACGACCTCAAGCGGGTGTTGAGGGAGCGGCAGGAGGCTGAGCTGGAGGTGGCGCGCTAGTGGGCGACCCGAAGGGATTCCTCAAGATCGGGCGCAAGCCCACCCCGAAGCGCACCATCGAGGAGCGGGTGCAGGACTACCGCTACATCTACGAGCCGATGCCGGAGGACGAACTGAAGGGACAGGCATCGCGCTGCATGGACTGCGGCGTGCCGTTCTGCAACACGGGCTGTCCCCTCGGGAACCTCATTCCCGACTGGAACGACCTGGTCTATAAGGACCACTGGAAGACGGCCATAGACCGGCTGCACAAGACCAATAACTTCCCGGAGTTCACCGGGATGCTCTGCCCCGCGCCGTGCGAGGCCGCGTGCGTGCTCGCCATCAACGACAAGCCCGTCACGATCAAGGAGATAGAGCTCTCGATCATCAACCGCGCCTTCGACGAGGGCTGGGTGGTGGCCCATCCGCCGCCGCCGGAGAAGCGGACCGGCAAGAAGGTCGCGGTCGTCGGGAGCGGTCCGGCGGGCCTTGCGGCGGCGCAGCAGCTAAACTGGGCCGGACACTCGGTCGTCGTCTTCGAGAAGGACGATAAGATCGGGGGCCTGTTGAGATACGGCATCCCGGACTACAAGATCGAGAAGTGGGTCGTAGACCGCCGCATCGCCATCATGGAGGAGGAAGGCGTCGAGTTCCAGACTAACGCTCACGTCGGCGAGGACCCGACGACGGAGGAGCTGAAGAGCGAGTTCGACGCGGTGATCATGGCCGTCGGCGCCTTGCAGGGGCGTGACCTGGACGTGCCGGGACGCGAGCTTGGCGGCATCCACCTGGCGATGGACTACCTCACGCAGCAGAACCGGCGGGTGGCCGGGCTTCCGACGAACGCGGAGGTGGAGATCTCCGCTAAGGGCAAGAACGTGGTGATTCTGGGCGGCGGCGACACGAGCGCCGACTGCCTGGGCAACTCGCACCGCGAGGGCTGCGCCTCGGTAAAGGTGCTCACCCACGGCCCGAGGCCTCCCGAGAACCCGGACCACCTCACCTGGCCCGACTGGCCGTTCATCCTGCACACCTACCCGGTCCACGAGGAGGGCGGCGAGCGCGGCTGGAGCGTCGCCGTCAAGGGCTTCTCCGGCTCGAACGGCCACGTCGAGAGGATGCACGCCGTCCGGACCGAGCGCGAGAACGGTAAGACCATACCTATCGAGGGTACGGAGTTCGAGATCGAGACGGACCTCGTGCTGCTCGCTATCGGCTTCACCGGGCCAGTGCGTGACAGGCTTCAGGAGGAGTTGGACCTCGGTTATACGGACCGCGGCGCGATCCACTCCGAGAACGGTTACGCCACCCGCGAGCCCGGCGTCTTCTTCGCCGGCGACGCCAAGCGTGGCGCTTCCCTTATAGTCTGGGCCATCGCCGAAGGCCGGAAGGCCGCCCGTCAGGCGGACGAGCACCTCATGGGCTACAGCCTGCTGCTCGGGTAGGTTTTTCTCCACACAAGCTGATTCGCCAGTCGCTCTGCCGGTGAGAAGCCGGCAGTATGATAATGCCTCCCGAGAGCGAGTCTGCATTCGCTCTTCGCGTGGTTATCCTCCTGCATAACAACCCTCTCAACGCCGCGCGGGATTCTTATGGACCGGGCCGAAGACTCGTCAGGGGACACGTCTGTAAGTTACTCGCAGCACATATGTGCATGTTGTAAAAGAGCAGGCAACCATTGAAAGGAGATGGCACGGCATGGCCCGGATACCGATCTGGCAGGACGATACACCGGATACACCGCCGGAGATCACCGAGGCGATAGAGTACGCGAAGGGCGGCACGGGCTTCGCCCTCAACATCCAGCGCGAGATGGCGAACAATCCGAAGATCCTCAAGGGGTTCAGCGATCTCGTCGCGACCTTCTATGGCGAAGAGGGCGGCGCCATCACCGCTGCGGAGCGGGAGCTGGCCTACACGACAGCGACCGTCGTCAACAATTGCCACTACTGAATACCCACGCATATCATGCTCGGTCGGAGCGTGGGACTTACTACTGAACAGCTCAACCACCTGGGAGACGACCCGCTGCCGGAAGGCGTCTACAGCGAGTCCGAGGCCGCGATAGTGCGCTACGCCCAGGTCTCTACCAGCAGCATCTTCATCAACGACGAGATTTACGATGAGCTTGCGAGACACTACACGGACGAGCAGATCGTGGAGATCTGCATAGTCGTCGGTCTCAGCAACGTGGTCAACCGCTTCCACGCGACGTTCCTTACGGACGTGGATGAGGATACGACAAAGGCGAACGCCGAATCGGATGCACACCTGGGCATTTGTACTCTACCGCGCCCGAGTGCGGTACAGGTCTAGAAGAAGTTTCGCCCTTCTGTACAAGCAGCCCGCCGGACATTACCGGAAAGTTTGTCCGGCGGGCTAAAGACCCCGAGACGAGTATTTCCTAGAGTACTTCGAGTATCGCTAGGGTTCCGCCGCCGGCAGGCGCCGGCGGGTCAGTGACCGAGAGCGGTAAGCGGCCGGGAGACATCCGGCCGCCACACGGCGGGATAAAAGCCCGGGAGGCAGCGAGAAGAGCTTCCCGGGTGTTCGCATTTCGGGGAGCGGAACAGCTACCGGAAGGAGCGAGTCTTGGGAGGAAATCACCACCATCACCACCGGAGGGTCGGGCCGCCGGACCCGGAGGCGTTGAAGCGGCTGCGCGGCTACGAAGCAAGGGAGCGCGAGGCGGCGCTGGGGAGCGCCCGGTGGGACGCGGAGGTGGAGCGGTCGCTGGAGATCGGTCTTCCGGGCGCGGACTCTATAGAAGATAAGACCATCTCGACGTTCTCGCGGACGGAGCTTCCACACTTCGCGGGGATCAACACGTTCATGAGCTTCCCGTACCTGGAGGACGTGCGCGAGGTCGGCAACTACGACGTGGCGATCCTCGGGGCGCCGTTCGACATGGGGACGACTTACCGCTCGGGGACGAGGTTCGGGCCGCAGGCGATACGAAGGATCTCCGCTCTCTACTCCACGTACAACTACGAGTTCGCGGTGGACCTCAGGGAGTCGCTGAAGGTGGCGGACCTGGGGGACGTGTTCGTTATCCCGGCGAACATCGAGAAGACGTTCGACCAGATCGCAAACGCCGTCAGCCACGTGGTCGAGAGTGGGGTATTCCCGGTGATCCTGGGCGGCGACCACTCGATCGGCTACCCGGACGTGCGCGGCATCGCGCCGCACATCGACGGCAACATCGGCATCATCCACCTGGACCGGCACGTGGACATCCAGGAGAAGGACATGGACGAGCGTATGCACACTACGCCGTGGTTCCATGCGACGAACATCCCGAACGCCCCGCCGAAGAACCTGGTGCAGTGCGGAATCGGCGGCTGGCAGGTCCCGCGTAGCGGCGTCACGGTCGCCCGCGAGCGCCAGACGACCATCATGACCATCGGAGACGTGGAGGCGATGGGGATTGAGAAGGCCGCCGAGATGGCGCTGGAGGTCGCCTGGGACGGCGCGGAGGCGGTCTACCTCTCGTTCGACATCGACTCCGTGGACGGCGGGCTGGTGCCGGGTACGGGCTGGCCGGAGCCGGGCGGATACCTGCCGCGGGAGGCGCTCAAGTTCCTGCACCTGGTGGCGAAGGAGGGACTGTGCGGCATGGAGGTGGTGGAGGTCTCGCCACCCTACGACACGAGCGACACCACGGCGCTGCTCGCGGCGCGGGCGGTAGCGGACGTACTGGCGACGCTGGTCACCGAGGGGCACCTCGGGACGTATCCGGCGGTGTAGAGAGGAGGCGAGCATGATCGTTTTCGGAGTAGCGTTCTTTATCTTTTTGCAGGTGGCTATCGGATTGCAGTTCGTCCGCAGGGTGCGGGGCAGCAGCACCAACTTCATCGTCGCGGGACGTGGATTAATCTTGCCGTTCGCCGCCGCCGCTCTGATGGCGCAGGCGGTCGACTCTAACGCAACTTTAGGCAACACGGACCTCTCCGCGCAGTTCGGGTTCTGGGCCGGGGCTTCGCTCCCGATAGGGCTCGCGCTGTGTCTCTTCCTGACGGGGCTGTTCTTCGCCAAGCCGATGAACCGGATGGGCCTCCTGACGCTCCCGGATTTCTACCGCCGCAAGTACGGGCGTACGGTGGAGATGCTGGCGGCTCCGATCATGGTGCTCAGCTTCTGCATCCTGCTGGCAGGCAACCTGGTCGCGGGCGGCTACCTATTTCAGGCTTTCCTGGGAACGAGCTTCCTTGTAGGGGTCTTGATCATCGCGGCGGTCATGCTCCTGTATACGCTGCCGGGTGGTCTGCTCTCCGTGGTCTACACGGACCTCTTGCAGGCCACGCTCGCGTTCCTGGGGGCCGTGGCCCTGCTCGTGTTCGTCGCCATGAATTACGGGATCTCCATCCCCGACGGCATGGGACCGTTCGACTTCGAGCAGCTAACAGACCCGAAGGTGGGCGCGTACATAAACTGGGCGACGCTCATCGCGCTCGGCCTGGGAGACATCGTCGCGCTGGACTTCATGGAGCGCGTCTTCGCCGCCGAGAGCCCGCGGACGGCCCGTCGGGCGTGCTACGTCGGCGCCCTGGGCACGCTGATTATCGGGATACCGTTCTCCATCGTGGCGCTTTCGGCGGGGAGCATCTTCAAGGAGCTGGGGGTAAAGCCGGACGGCCCGGTGCTCTTCGCGCTCTTGCAGGACACAGCGCCGGCCGTGATCGTGGTGATCGTACTCTCCGGCGTGGTGGCGGCCTCGCTCTCGACGGGGACCGGCGCAATCCTCGCCATGTCCTCCGTCTGCGCGCGTAATATCCTGGGCATCCGGCCGGGAGAGGGCGCCGGACGCGACCGGCTACTCCTGATCACCAGGATCGGGATGATACCCATCCTCCTCTTCGCCGTGATCATCGCCCTGCGCGTCCCCCAGACGGGCATCCTGCTCACGCTCGCCTTCGACGTGACCCTCGCCGGCCTGCTGGTTCCGTTCGCGCTCGGCATCTACTGGTCCAAGTCCAACGCGCCCGCGGCCCTAGTCGCCATCGTCGCCGGTTCCGTGACGCGCCTGGTGCTCTTCGTCCTGACCCCCACCACCTACGGCGTCGAGAACACCCTGCTCTACATCCCGAACAAGATCTTCAGCGCCTCCTTCGATGGGATACCCACAATCCTGAGCGCCCTCGTCGGCCTCGCGGCCTTCGTCGGCGTGGCACTCGCCACCCAGAAGAGCCACGAGCCCGTTACCCTCGACCTCCACAGCCGGGAACCAGAGCCTGCGGTCGCGGAAGGCTAGAGAACCTCGTCCCTCCCGGAGTACAAAACTCAGACACTCCGGGAGGGACCTTTCTGGTAAACGGGCCAAAGACCTCGTTCCCAACCTCCCTCACAATATGAAAAGTCATATAGATTCGTAGTGCATCTATAGGGAGGTCTGCTGGATGATCGGCGAGCAGGAACGTCAGGGAAGCGGCGTAAAGCGGAAGTTCAACTCGTTCGTGGACAACCCGGTGCTGGAGGATTACTCGCTGCGGTACGCGCCGCGCTCTTTCAGGAAGTGGAGCGAGTATGCCTGCGCGACGGCGGCTCTCGGGGGGATAGCGTATCTGGTGGACTTCGCCATCGGGGCTTCGATCACGGTCTCCTTTGGATTCACCAGCGCGACGCTCGCCATCCTGCTCGCCGCCGTCACCATCTTCCTTACCGGAATACCGATAGCTTATTACTCGGCCCGCTACAACATTGACATGGACCTGCTTACCCGTGGGGCGGGCTTCGGATATCTGGGGTCCACGATCACCTCGCTCATCTACGCGAGCTTCACGTTCATCTTCTTCGCACTCGAAGCGTCGGTAATGTCCCAGGCGCTGAACCTGCTATTCGGGCTTCCGTTGGCGCTGGCGTATGTGATCTGTGCTTTAGCGATCATCCCGTTCGTGGTCTTCGGGATGACGCTGCTCTCGAAGTTGCAGGTTTGGACGCAGCCGATCTGGTTCGCTCTCATACTCGCGCCGTTCGTCGCGATCCTTTTCATCGAGCCGGGTGTCTACTCCGACTGGACGAGGTTCGCCGGGACGGAGAATCATACGGCTGGCTTCGCGCTGCTGGGCTTTGGCCTCGCGGCGGGCGTGGCGCTCTCGCTCATCGCCCAGATCGGGGAACAGGTGGACTACCTGCGGTTCATGCCGGAGAAGACCCCGGAGAACAGCTTCAGGTGGTGGACGGCGGTCCTGGCGGCCGGTCCGGGCTGGGTCATACTGGGCGCGCTCAAGCAGATGGGCGGTGCGATCCTGGCGGTCTTCATTATCTCGGAGGCCGGACCTGATGGGGCGGTCGAGCCGATCCGGCAGTTCGTCAGGGGGTTCGAGCTGATCATCCCGAACGGCACGGCGGCTCTGGCGGTGGCGACCGTGCTGGTGGTGCTCTCGCAGGTCAAGATCAACGTGACCAATGCCTACTCGGGTTCTCTATCGTGGTCGAACTTCTTCTCGCGGGTGTTGCACTGGCATCCGGGGCGAGTGTGGTGGGTCTTCTTCAACGTCGGCATCTCGCTCGCCTTGATGCTCGGCGGGGTCTTCGGTTTCCTGAACTTCGTGCTCGGCTTCTACTCCAACGTTGCTATCGCGTGGATCGGGGCCGTCGTAGCGGATCTCGTGATCAACAAGCCGTTCTTGAAGGTGAGCCCCTCCTACATCGAGTTCAAGCGGGCGCACCTCTATCAGGTAAACCCGGTGGGCTTCGGCGCCATGATCGCCGGCGCGGCGGTATCCATACCGGCGTTCTTCGGCGTATTCGGCGAGTACGCTCAGGCCTTCTCGCCGTACCTTGCTCTGACCATCGCGTTCGTCCTCTCTCCGGTGCTCGCGCTCGCTACCCGCGGCAAGTACTACATCGCCCGCGAGGGCTCGACCAGCGCGCGCCTGGAGAGCGGGGACGACCGTTACGCGCTGACCACTTGCAGCCAGTGCGGGCAGGGCTATGAGACACCCGACATGGCGCACTGCACGTTCCACGAGGAGCAGATCTGCTCCCTGTGCTGCACCCTGGAGAAGACCTGCCACGACCACTGCAAGAAGCCTCTTGAGATAGGGAGAAAGCCCGGCGCGGAGCCGGCCTGATCCGGACCTCACGCAGCCTACCCTGGCGGGAAGCTACAGACTGTCCCACCAGGGTTTGTACCAATGTCCAAAGAACGGCGCTTCCTGGACTGCCCCATTTGGACTTTCGGCCGGAGACTATATCGTGAGTAGAACCTAAGATTCTCGCATCCATTGTCCGATGTTCGCGTTCAGGACGGAGCCAGGGTAGAACCCGGAGGAGGGGAATGAAGCTCTCACCGATGGAGCAGGAGAAGCTCATGATCTTCACCGCCGCCGAGGTGGCTCGTCGCCGCCGCGAGCGCGGACTGAAGCTGAACTACCCGGAGGCCGTGGCCATCATCTCCGCCGAGCTTCTGGAGGGCGCCCGTGATGGTCAGAGCGTCGCCCAGTTGATGAGCTTCGGCGCGACCATACTCTCCCGCGACGACGTGATGGAAGGAGTCCCGGAGATGGTGGACGAGGTGCAGATCGAAGCCACCTTCCCAGACGGCACCAAGCTTGTCACCATCCACGACCCTATAGTCTAGGGAGGACGCGATGAACCGCGAAGAGGCGACCCAACTCATACTCGAAGCGAAGCGCGAGAAGAGCCTGACCTTCGAAGCCATCGCGAAGAAGGTGGGCCGTCATAAAGTGTGGACCACGGCGGCGCTGATGGGCCAGCATCCGATGAGCGCCGGGGAAGCCGACGCCGTGGTAAGCCTCCTGGGGCTGGAACCCGAAGTAGTCGCGGTGCTGCAGGAAGTCCCGATGCGCGGGAGCCTCAGCTCAACCGTGCCCACCGACCCCACGATCTACCGGATACACGAGATCACGCAGGTCTACGGCACCACAATCAAGGCCCTCATCCACGAGGAGTTCGGCGACGGCATCATGAGCGCCATAAACTTCAACATGGATATAGAGCGGGTCGAGAACCCGGAGGGCGACCGCGTCAGGATCACCTACGAGGGCAAGTTCCTGCCCTATCAGTGGTGAAGCCATGATCCCCGGCGAACTTCTCCCAAACGAAGGCTCCGTGGAACTGAACGCGGGCCGCGAAACAAACGCCATCACCGTCGCCAACACGGGAGACCGGCCCATCCAGGTCGGGAGCCACTTCCACTTCTTCGAGACGAATCGCGCGCTCAAGTTCGACCGTGAGAGCGCCTACGGGATGCGCCTGAATATACCGGCGGGCACGTCGGTGCGCTTCGAGCCGGGCGACGAGAGGGAGGTAGAGTTAGTCGCCATAGGAGGCCGCAGGGTCGTGCGCGGCCTGAACGGGCTCGTCGAGGGCGCGCTGGACGATGCGGACGTTAGAGATGCGGCGTTCCGCCGGGCGCGAGAGCAGGGATTCATGGAGGAAGCATGAGCGATCTTTCCAGAAGGCGCTACGGTGGGATGTTCGGGCCGACAGTTGGGGACCGGCTGCGGCTTGCTGATACGTCGCTCGTTGTCGAGGTCGAACAGGACCTGACGCTGGCCGGGGAGGAGGCGACCTTCGGGGGCGGCAAGTCCGTGCGCGAGGGGATGGCGCAGGGCGCCGCCACACGCGAAGAGGGCGTGATGGATCTCGTCATCACGAACGCCCTCATCCTGGACCACTGGGGGATCGTCAAGGCCGACGTGGGCGTGCGGGACGGGCGCATCGCGGCTATCGGCAAGGCCGGAAATCCGGACACGATGGACGGCGTTACGGTGGAGATCGGCGCGTCCACGGAGATCATCGCCGGGGAAGGCAAGCTGCTGACCGCCGGAGGGATAGACACCCACATCCACTTCATCTCCCCGCAGCAGACGACGCACGCCATAGCGTCCGGCGTCACGACCATGATCGGGGGCGGCACCGGACCGGCGACCGGCACGAACGCGACGACTTGCACGCCGGGAGCCTGGAACATCGCCCGGATGCTTCAGGCCGTCGAGGACCTGCCCCTCAACTTCGGCTTCCTCGGAAAGGGGAACTCCTCGAACCCGGAGGCTTTGCGCGAACAGGTCCTTGCCGGAGCCGCGGGCCTGAAGCTGCACGAGGACTGGGGGACGACGCCGCAGGCGATCCGGACGTGCCTCACGGTGGCGGACGATCTGGACGTGCAGGTCGCCATTCACACCGACACCTTGAACGAGTCCGGCTTCGTGGAGGACACGACGGCGGCGTTCGAGGGACGCACCATCCACACCTACCACACCGAGGGCGCGGGCGGCGGCCATGCGCCGGACATCATCAAGCTGTGCGGCGAAGCGAACGTGCTGCCGTCCAGCACCAACCCGACCCGCCCCTACACCGTCAACACCGTGGACGAGCATCTCGATATGCTCATGGTCTGCCATCACCTTAGCCGCGGTGTCCCGGAGGACGTATCCTTCGCCGAGAGCCGCATCCGGGCGGAGACCATAGCTGCGGAGGACGTGCTGCACGATCTGGGCGCTCTCAGCATGATGTCCAGCGACTCGCAGGCGATGGGGCGTGTGGGGGAGGTCTGGATCCGGACCCTCCAGACCGCGAGCAAGATGAAGACACAGCGCGGCCCGCTTCCCGAAGACACCGACCGCAACGACAACCACCGCGTGAAGCGCTACCTCGCCAAGTGCACCATCAACCCGGCCATAACGCACGGCGTCGCGGACCATGTCGGATCTATCGAGACCGGCAAGCTTGCGGACCTGATCCTCTGGAGCCCGGCCTTCTTCGGGGTGAAGCCGGAGATCGTGCTGAAGGGCGGCTTCATAGCCTACGCCCAGATGGGCGACCCGAACGCCTCCATCCCGACGCCCGGCCCGGTCTTCCAGCGCCCGATGTTCGGCGCGTTCGGCTCCGCTCCCGCCGCGACTTCCCTGACCTTCGTTTCGGGGTACGCCGCCGAGAACGGGCTGAGAGAGAGCCTGGGATTGAAGAAGCAACTTACTCCGGTGCGTAATACGCGCGCTCTCGGCAAGACGGACCTGATCCACAACGACCTCCTCCCGGACATCGAGGTAGACCCCGAGACCTACGAGGTCCGCGTGGACGGCGAGGTAATCACCTGTGAGCCCGCCGCCGAGCTTCCGTTGGCCCAGCGCTACTTCCTCTTCTGATGCGAGGCGAAGCCTTGCTGCGCGTGCTCCAGGTCTCCGACACCGCCTTCCCGACCGGCTCCTTCTCACACTCGATGGCCGTGGAGGCGTTCGCCGAAGCCGGAGAATTACAACACGCTGAAGACCTGAAGCGCGTCGCCGGACTCCATCTCTCGACAATGGCGACCTCGGACTGCGTCGCGCTCCGGGCGGCGTTCGGAGCGGAGTTGGAGGAGTTGTTTCGGATAGACCGGCTCCTCACGGCAACCAGGCTCACCCGTGAGCTTCGCGCGGCCAGCTCTTCGACGGGCAGGCGTTTCCTGTTGAGCGTCGCCGCTCTGGGTGTCGAGGGTGCGGTGCTCGGGGCCTTCACGGACGCCGCGCGGAATAGTGAGACACCGGGCAACCTGGCGGTCGGATATGGGGTCGCGGCTCCGGCGCTGGGACTTACTCTGGACGAGACGTTGCGCGCATATCTCTACTCGACGGCGGCTTCTCTCGTCGCGGCGGGGCAGAAGCTCATCCCTCTAGGCGGGAGCGCGGCGCAGCGGGTGCTGTACGAGTTGGGAGATAAGATCGAGATCGCAGCGAAGACCAGTGAGACGATGGAGGTAGAAGAAATGTATGCGTTTGCGCCAACTATAGACGTGCGCTCGATGATGCACGAGCGCCAGCGGACAAGGCTGTACATCTCGTGAGCGCGCGGGAGCTAGCGCTGAGGATCGGTATCGGCGGTCCGGTAGGCTCCGGGAAGACGGCGCTGGTGGCGGAGCTTTGCCGCAGGCTCGGGGACGAGCTCGCGATAGCCGCCGTCACCAACGACATCTACACTCGCGAGGACGCCGAGTTCTTGCAGCGAGCCGCCGTGCTCCCGGAAGGCCGTGTCGTCGGCGTAGAGACGGGAGGATGTCCGCACACCGCCATCCGGGACGACGTGTCGATGAACCTGGAGGCTGTCGAAGCGTTGGAGCGGAAGTTCAGTCTCGACCTGATCTTCGTCGAGAGCGGCGGAGATAACCTGGCGGCTTCCTTCTCCCCGGAACTGGTGGATGCCTCGATCTACGTGATAGACGTTGCCGGAGGCGACAAGGTCCCTCGCAAGGGCGGTCCCGGCGTAACCCGCTCGGAGTTGCTGATCATCAACAAGATAGATCTCGCCCCTCTTGTCGGAGCTGACCTCTCCGTCATGGACCGGGACGCGGGCGCCCTGCGCGGCGAGGCTCCAACGCTCTTCGCCTCCGTGTTGCACGGCGACGGTATGGACGCCGTAGTCGGGTGGGTGCGCGAGGCGGTGCTCGATCGCCGATGGGTCCCGGCTACCTCAACTGCCAGGAGAGACCATCATCACGAGCATCCCCACTCGCACTAGAGAGACGGGACAACGCGGCTCCCTCCGTCTCTCGTTCGAGCCTCGGGGTAACAGAACGGTCCTCAAGGAGCGGTACGCATCGGCGCCGTTCGGGGCGGTTCGAGCAAATTATCCGGACGGCTCTGGCATTCCCGAAGTCCAGATCACCAACCCCTCCGGCGGCATTCTCGGCGGCGACTGCCTGGAACTGGATGTCTCTCTCGCCCCCGGCTCCTCGGCGACGGTCCTCACCCAGGCCGCCAACAAGGCGTACCGGGGAACGCGCGCGAGCCAGCAAACGGTACTCCGTGCCGGAGAGGGCGCTCTTCTGGAGTATCTGCCGCACCACCTGATCCCCTACTCTGGTTCATCCTACAGCCAGCGGACCATCTTCCATCTCGCCCCCGGCGCCGCGCTCATCACCTGGGACGCGTACTCCGCCGGGCGCATCGCCCGTGGCGAGCGCTTCGCCTTTGACTCCCTCCACGGCAGGACCGCCATCTTCCGGGACGCCGTCCCGGAAGCTATAGACGGCTTCGAGCTTATCGCGGGAGGAGAGCCGTTTGGCGGCTATGCCTACATGGCGGCGGCGTACATCTCGAAGCCGGAGCCTCTGGGAGCACTGGCCGACGAGTTGCACGCATCGTTGGGCGGTATGCCCGGCACCCTCGCCTCGGCCAGCGCTCCATCACCTCACCTCTGCGTCGTGCGAGTCTTGACGCATAGCGCCCGGTACCTGTACAGGCTCCTGAACCTCACTCGCCACACGGCAAGAGAATTCCTGAAACTGCCCGCTCCCGCCCGCG
>DASSMB010000190.1:0-2675 GCA_035689095.1 Rubrobacteraceae bacterium
AGATAGCCAACAACACGGAGTACGGCCTCGTGGCCGCGGTCTGGACGCGGGACGTCGGGAAAGCGCACTGGCTGGCCCGGGAGATCCGGTCCGGCCAGGTGTTCGTCAATACCTACGGCGCGGGCGGCGGTGTCGAGATGCCGTTCGGCGGCTTCAAGAAGAGCGGGCACGGCCGGGAGAAGGGCTACGAAGCCCTTTACGAGTACAGCCAGGTAAAGACCGTAGCCATCAAGTACGGAACCTGAGACTGCCTCGACGGGGGCTTTGCCTCTTTGAAGCCCCCGTCGTCAGAACCTGAAGCTTACTTCCGCATCCCCGGTTCGAGGACCTTCTTGCGCAGTCGGATGGATTCCGGCGTGATCTCGACCAGCTCGTCCTCGCCGATGTATTCGAGGGCGTCTTCAAGGGTCATCGGGCGGACCGGGGTGAGGTTTAGCGCGTCGTCGGCGCCGGCGGAGCGGACGTTGGTGAGCTTCTTGTTCTTGCACACGTTGACGTTCAGGTCGTTCTCGCGGCTGTTCGCGCCGACTACCATGCCGACGTAGACCTCGGTAGCGGGCGTGATGAAGAAACGGCCGCGCTCCTGCAGCTTCCAGATCGAGTACGCGAACGCGCTCCCGGCCTCCGAGGCGACGAGGCTGCCGTTCCGGCGCGTCTTGAAGTCGCCCGCCCAGGGCGCGTAGCCGTCGTAGACGTGGCTCATGATGCCCTCGCCCTGCGTCATGGAGAGGAACTCCGTGCGGAACCCGAACAGGGCGCGGGACGGTATCTTGAACTCTATCCGCGTGCGTGCGCCCTGCGGCTCCATCTCAACGAGCTGGCCCTTGCGGCTGGAGAGAGTCCCGATGAGCGCCGAGGCGAACTGCTCCGGCACGTCGATTACCAGGTGCTCGATGGGCTCGTGTTTCTTGCCGTTGATCTCCCGCGTGATGACTTGCGGCGAGCCGACCTGCACCTCGTACCCCTCTCGGCGCATGGTCTCAAGCAGGATGGAGAGGTGCAACTCACCGCGTCCGGAGACCTTGAACTCATCGGGACGTAGCTCCTCCACGCGCAGGGAGACGTTAGTCTGCACCTCGCGCTTCAGACGGTCCTGGATATGGCGAGAGGTGACGTATCTGCCCTCCGTGCCCGCGAAGGGGCTGGTGTTCGGCTGAAAGATCATGCTGACCGTCGGCTCGTCCACGGTGATGACCGGAAGCGCCTCGGGGTCCGCGAGGTCGGCGACCGTCTCCCCGATCTGGGCGTCCTCGATGCCGGAGAGGGCCACGATGTCTCCCGCGCCGACCTCCTCGGCCTCTATGCGCGCCAGCCCCAGGTGTGTGAAGGGCTGCACCACGCGCGTCTTCGTCATCGTGCCGTCCTTGTGGATCAGGTTCACGAACTCGCCGCGCCTCACCGTGCCGCGTCGTACCCGGCCCACCACGATCCGTCCCAGGTAATCCGAGTAGTCAAGGTTTGCGACGAGCATCTGGAAGGGCTCCGCGAGGCCCACCTCGGGAGCCGGGATCTGCTCCAGGATGGTCTCGAATAGCTCCCGCATGTCCTCCCGCGGCTCCTCTATATCCATGAAGGCCCGGCCCTCGCGCGCGACCGCGTACAGGATCGGGAAGTCTAACTGCTCGTCCGTCGCTCCCAGCTCGGCCATCAGGTCGAAGGTGAGGTCGACGACCTCCTCGGGCCGGGCGTCCTGGCGGTCTACCTTGTTGACTACCACAATCGGTTTGAGGCCCAGCTCGATAGCCTTCCTGAGCACGAAGCGCGTCTGCGGCATCGGGCCCTCGGCCGCGTCGACCAGCAACAGGCAGCCGTCCACCATGCCGAGGACTCGCTCGACCTCGCCGCCGAAATCGGCGTGGCCGGGCGTATCCACTATGTTGATCTTGACGCCGCCGTACTCCACGGCCGTGTTCTTGGAGAGGATGGTGATGCCGCGCTCCTTCTCCAGGACGTTGCTGTCGAGGGCTCGCTCCGTAATCTCCTGCCCGTGGCCGAGTTGCAGCGTCTGCCGGAGCATGCCGTCCACGAGCGTGGTCTTCCCGTGGTCCACGTGCGCGATGATTGCGATGTTACGGTATTCCATGCGTTCTCCTGACCCAATCGTCTTACCGCGACGTAAACGCCTTGCAGGACACACGTGCCGGAGATCAAGGCAAAAGAAAAGGCCCCGCGGTGCGAGCCTCTGACCCAGACTATACCGCATCTCGCTCCAGGTACGACCGCATAATTTCTTCCTCGTCCTAACGTTACTTTTGAGATGCGCGTTCATCGAATATATGCTTCTGGCAACACTTCGGCCGGAGGCAAGGACTCTTGGACAACAAAGACGAGCAGATCGGCGACGGGATGAAGGAGACGCGCTGGGAAGGATCTCCGCCGGGGCCTGGCCGTCTGCTCGCGGCGAAGCCGTTCCGGCCGCACCCGCTGCTGCGCGGAGGCCATGCCCAGACGGTTGGGGGCTGGGCGTGGCCCCGGCGTTTCCGGCCGCACCCTGTGGACGAGCCGCGGCTCTTCGAGGTCGAGCCGGGCGTCCGCCTCCTGGCGCGCTGCCGCTGGCACGAGGATCGACTCGCGCGGACGACCCTCGTCCTGGTGCATGGTCTCGGCGGCAGCGCCGACGCTCCTTACATGCTGGGTACCGCCCTACTGGCTTACAAAGCGGGCGCGAACGTGGT
>DASSMB010000191.1:0-14739 GCA_035689095.1 Rubrobacteraceae bacterium
CTCTTCGATGCCGTAGCGGTCTTCTATGCCTAAAGTTCGGGCGGCGCGGGTGGTGACGAGGTTCAGCATCTCGTCTATCTCGCTCTGGCCGCTCATCTGTAGGACGTGCAGGCCGAGGCTGGCCGCGCCGAGCATGTCCCCGCGTCCCAGGGGATACCAGGGGTCCATGATCGAGTCGTGCCCCAGAGAGACGTTCACGCCCGCCTCCAGAAGCTCCTTGACGCGGGCCATGCCGCGCCTCTTGGGGTAGGTGTCGAAGCGGCCCTGGAGGACGACGTTGTCGAAGGGATTGGCGACGACGTTCACGCCGGCTCGGGCGAGTAGCCGGATCAGCTTGAAGGCGTAGGCGTTGTCGTAGGAGTGCATGGCCGTGCAGTGGCTCGCGGTCGCCTTGCCGGAGAGCCCGTCGCGGATGGCGTTCGCGGCGATGATTTCAGTGAAGCGTGAGTTCGGGTCGTCGGTCTCGTCAGTGTGCAGGTCGAGCGGCCGGCCAAACCTTTTTGCAAGGTCGAAGGCGAGGTGTACGTCCTTCTCCCCGAGATCCCGGGTGAACTCGTAGTGGGGGATGCCGCCGACCACGTCCGCTCCAAGCTCCATCGCCCGCTCCATGAGCCGTGGTCCCTCGGGGATGGCGAAGATCCCATCCTGGGGGAAGGCGACGAGTTGCAGGTCCACAATGTCGCGGACCTCCTCGCGCAGCTCAACGAGGGCTTTCAGGGCGGTGAGGTTTGGGTCGCAGACGTCAACGTGGCTGCGGATAAAGAGCGTCCCCTGGGCGACCTCCCACTTTATTGCTTCCAGGGCGCGGCGTTTCACGTCTTCCTTCGTGAGGCTCTTCTTGCGCTCGCCCCAGATCTGGATCCCTTCCAAAAGCGTCCCGCTCTGGTTGAAGCGCGGCTCGCCCACCGTCAGGACGGCGTCCAGGTGGACGTGGCTGTCCACCAGCGGCGGCGCGACCAGGCGCCCGCCGGCCTCGATCCGCTGGTCGGCCGAGAGGTCCAGCCCCGCGCCGATCCGGTAGAAGGTTCCGTCTTTTACTGCTATGTCCACGACTTGCCCATCGAGCAGCCGGGCGTTGGCTATAAGGAGGTCGACGCTTCCGGGAGAGTCCATGAGGAGGATAATAGAGTATTCCGGGCCGCGCGCTCTACCCTGCGGGACCGTCGCGGGTGGGATCCGGCCTCAAGTTTTGGCCCGATGGAGAGTAGACGGGATAATCTGGTTTGCGTAAACTTCGGTTATTCTGACGACCGCAAAGGCACGAGCAAGACCGGTGATGGGCTGTGCGGCGGTAGCGGCAGTGAGGTTTGCGTCCTGCGGAGACGCGGGCGCGGTTGCTGAGGAGAGGCGCATGACGACCGATGTCATAAATATCCCCGAAGAGCACGGTCTGGAGACGCACGGCATCGAGCGCGTCGCGCCCAAGGCCCGGGTCCACATGAGGATACGGGACAACCTGACCATGTGGTTGTCGGCCAACCTGGTGCTCTCGACCGTCTCTCTGGGGGCGCTGGCGCTCCCGATCTTCGGGTTGGGGTTCTGGGACAGCGTCGCGGTTGTCTTGATCTTCAACGCCCTCGGGGTGTTGCCGGTGGCGTTCTTCTCCACCCTGGGGCCCAAGCTGGGGCTCCGGCAGATGACCATCTCACGGTTCTCCTTCGGGTGGATCGGGGCGGCCATCATGGCGGTGTTCAACATCGCCGCGTGTATCGGGTGGTCCGCCGTCAACGTGATCATCGGCGGCCAGCTCATCGCGGCGGTGACGAACGGGGCGATACCGCGCTGGCTCGGCATCCTGATCATAGCCATCGCGACCACCATCGTCAGCATCTACGGCTACCGCTACGTCCACCGCTACGAGCGGTACGCCTGGATCCCGATGGCCGTGATCTTCCTGATCATCGCCGTCGTCGCGCTGCCGCACGCCAGTATCATCCCGACCCCGGCTTGGAACGCCGCGCACATTGCCTCCTTCATCTCCTTCGGCGGCGCGATCTACGGCTTCGCCACCGGCTGGAGCTCCTACGCCGCCGACTACAACGTCAACCAGCCGGAGGACACCCCTCCGGGCCGGGTGTTCGCTATGACGTACCTCGGCATCTTCTCGGCCTGCGTCCTGCTCGAAACCCTCGGCGTAGCCCTCACCACCATCCCCGACCTGAAGGGCAAGGCGGGCGGAGATCTCCTGGCCGGAGCTGTCGCCCCGCTCGGAGGCTTCGGGACGCTGCTCGTCGGCCTGCTCGCCCTGAGCGTGGTGGCGAACAACATCCCCAACGACTACAGTCTGGGCCTCTCGATGCAGGTGGTGAGCCGGTCCTTCCAGCGCGTGCCGCGGTGGGTGTGGACGCTCGTCGGGGCCGTCGCCTACGTGGCGATTGCGCTGCCGGTGGCGGCGGACTTCAGCCTCACTTTGGAGGGCTTCCTCCTGCTCATCGCCTACTGGCTGGGGCCGTGGTCTATCATCCTGGTGCTGGAGCACTTCGTGTACCGGCGGGGCGTCTACAACGTGGACGACTGGAACACCCGTTCCAGGTTGCCCGTTGGATGGGCCGCGATTGCAGCGATGGTCGCGGGGCTCTTCGGGGTCGTCCTGGGAGCGTCGCAGGTGTATTACGTGGGGCCGGTGGCGGGTCTGATCAACAAGCCCTTCGGCATGGACGTGGGGTTCGAGCTGGGCATAATCTTCGCCGCCGTCGCGTACCTGATCCTGCGTCCCAGGGAGTTGCGCGCTTCCACCCGCTGAACCGGCGTTCGCGGCGCTCCCGGAGCGGGTCAACCGGCGGCTGATCGAGTAAAGTATCCGAAAAGCCGGTTACAGACCCCACGGGAGGAAGAGTAGATGAGCCGTCCCGGTTTCACGACCATACTGGAGAAAGATAGCCCGCCGATGATGTTCAACGCGGGCGACGGCTTCCACTACGAGAAGCTGCCGGAGGGGACGCGCGTGATCTATCCTCCCGGTCCCGTGGACCCGCTCGAAGACCCGAACGTCGCCATCGAACGGGCGCTACTGGAGCCGATGGGCATGGAGCCGCTGCACGAGCTTCTGAAGCCCGGAATGAAGCTCACCATCGTCTTCGACGACGTCTCGTGCCCGCTGCCGCCGATGAAGCCGCCGGACAACCGCCAGCTCGTGATAGAGAAGGTGCTTGAGAAGGCTGCCGCGAAGGGTGTGGAGGACATACACCTGATCTCCGCGCTGGGCCTGCACCGCCGGATGACGGAGAAAGAGCTGCGGTGGGCGCTGGGGAAGAAGATCATGTCCAGGTTCTACCCCGACCGCCTCTACAACTACGACGCCGAGGATGAAGAGGGCAACGTAGTCATCGGGCACACGAAACACGGCGAGGAGGTGCGCGTCAGCCGCCGCGCCGCCGAGAGTGACCTGGTCGTGTACGTGAACATCAACCTCGTTTCGATGAACGGCGGCCACAAGTCCGTCCACACCGGCATCTCGCCCTACTCCTCCATCCGCCACCACCACAACGCCGAGACGCTAAGGAACACCCGCTCGCTGATGGACCCGAAGAACTCGGCGCTGCACGCCTCGGTGGACCGGATGGGCGAGATCCTGGACGCAAACGTCAGGGTCTTCCACATCGAGACCACCCTGAACAACGCGACTTTCCCGGCGGTCTTCAACTTCATGGGCCAGCCGGAGCACGAGTGGAACGCCGTGACGAAGGCGAACTTTCTCGCCAACCACAAGGCCACGCAGAGGATGCCGCGAGCCGTGGCGCGCAGGATCTTCCAGTCCATCGTCGCCCCGCACAGGATGACGAGCGTCCAGGCGGGCGCGACGCACCCGGTGCACGAGGAGACGATCAAACACCTCCACCGCCAGCAACTCGTCCACGTTGAGGGCCAGTCCGACGTCCTGATGCTCGGCGTTCCGTACATCGGCCCGTACAACGTCAACTCCGTAATGAACCCGATACTGGTCCACAACATGGTGCTCGGGTACCTCTTTAACCTCTACAGGGGGAAGCCGCTCGTGAGGAAGGGCGGCGTTATCATAGCGACCCATCCCGTCCCCAACGAGTTCGACGACGCTACTCACCCGAGCTACCGGCCGTACTTCGAGGAGGTGATCGCCAAGACGACCGACCCGGACGAGGGCGAGCGTTTGTTCCAGGACAAGTACGCCGAAGACCCCTGGTACCGGACCCTCTACCGCAGCTCCTACGCCTACCACGGCTTCCACCCGTTCACGACCTGGCAGTGGGGCGCGCACGCCCTCGACCACCTCGGGGACGTGATCTTCGTCGGCGGCGACCCGTACACCACCGCGAGGATGGGCTACAAGCGCGCCGACACCGTCGCCGAAGCCCTCCAGATCGCCCAGGACACCGTCGGCCCGAACCCCTCCAAGACCTACATGCACATCCCGCCGCTCTTCATGTGCGAGGTGAGCTAGCGAGCTTCACCGCCGTCAGCTCGAACCACAGCAGGGTCCCGGCGATGAACAGGTAGTAGGCCGGTCCGCCGAGGAGGAGGCAGGCGGATGCGCCAAGCGCGGTTCCGAGTGTGTAGTGGGAGTGCGTACGCCATCTTGAATCGCCGCGCATCCGGAGAGAGAGGTACAACAGAGCAAGGAGCAGCGCGGCCACGAAGAGGACGAACGAGGCGTCGTGGATGAGGCCGTGCGGGGAGCGGGGGCCGGTGCGGTCTATCGGGTCGGTCTCGAAGGCGAGGAGCGACATCGCGGCGCCGGAGACGAAGAGTAGCGCCGGTCCCGCCTTCGAGCGCCCGCGCAAGCCCCGGTGCAGGCCGATGGCGAAGACGGCGAGCAGGGAGCCGGAGACGGCGAAGCTCGCGTCCTGGAGGGCTCCGTAGGGACCGAGGGCGAGGCCGCTCGGCCAGGCGTTCGCCGGATCGGTGAGCGGATGCCATCCGATATTGATCATGAACCCGTACTGCGCGATCGTCAGGGCCGTCAGGTCTATGGCGAAGATCGCCGGACCGATGATGCCGCAGAGGGCCGCCCATCGTGACGTAATGAGATTTCTTCGCATCAGTGTTCTCCTGTACCGCGTACATGCTTGCATCACGCAAGGGACTCCACAACACAGACTTTTTCGATCACCGGGGTGATCTATTCAGCGCCGGCTTCCGTTGTGGTTGTGGGGTATGTAATTCTAGTAGTATTCCCGCGTCGAAGGGACAAATTGGAAGGGAGAGGCATGACGAGTCAGGCCGAGCCGCAAGCTACCACGGGAGAGGAGGGACGAACGACGGCAGGCACGGTCTACGTCGTGGACCCGCATCCTCTGAACTGGTTATACATTACCTGGAACACGATGGAGGAGCCGGTCCGCACCGACGAGCGGGGGAACATCGTTGGTGCGGCGATGGAGAGCTCCTACTGGGAGGGCGCGACCCTGGTGGTGAAGGTCCGCGAGGGCGTTCGTTTTCAGGACGGCACCACGCTGACGGCGCACAGCATCCGGCGCGCTTTTGATGAGGTACAGAAGTGGAAGGCGCCCCATCCACCTGGGACGTACCTGAACTTCCACCCGGACACCACGGTGGACGTTACCGACGACTACACCATCCGCTTCAACTTCCCCGAGCCGGACGGGCTCGCCCTGGCGAAGTTCCGAGGCTTCCACATCCCGAGCGAGAGCTTCTGGACCGACGGAGGGGGGTTCGGATACAGAAAGCTGGGGAGCGGCGAAGGACACTGGTGAGCGATCGACGCTCCGGGCCCGTGGGGCTCGGGACCGTTCACCCTCGTCGAGGGCTACTCCACCATCGAGAACGTGATCGCCATGGTCTCCGGCGACCCGTTTGCCTGCACCTGGCTGTTCACCGACTTCCCGCGGTCGCCCCGCGTGGTGCTGGAGGCGAACACCGATCACTGGAACAAGCAGCGCGGCCCGCGCCTGGAGAGGGTCGTCTACGTCAACGACATAGACCCCGCCGAGGCGCTGGAGAAAGTCTGCAACACCGAAGGTGAGATCGACATCGTCTCCGAAGTCTCGCCCGCCGACGCTCGGAAGGTCATCGACTCCGAGCACGCCAACCTGGTGAGCGTGGACGCCCTGCGCGTCGTCTCCGGACTGATCAACCGCAACGCGGATTTTATGGACGACGTGCGTGTCCGCAAGGCGCTCAACCTGGCCGTGGACCGCGGCCGCGTGATAGACGAAGTTTTCGGGGGCTACGCGCACCCGGTCGCCGCGCTCGCGCCTCCGTACTCCGGCGGTGCGCCCGACGGGGTGGAACCCTACCCGCGCGACCCGGAGGAGGCAAAACGGCTTCTCTCAGAGGCTGGCTGGCCCGAGGGACGGCCTCTTCGGCTCGCCGCCACCAGCGACGTCGCGGCCGTGGCGGAGCGCCTCGCCGGCGACTTCCGCGATGCCCTGGGGATCGAGGTAGACCTGATCTCCATCCCCGACGACCAGCTTCTCGCGGCCCAGAAGACCCTGATCGAGAAGAACCTGCCGCTAGAGTTCGACGTGCTCGTGCACGCCTGGTTCGACCTGGCCGCGGGCTACCCGCCGGCGGTCATCCACCGCGAGTACTTCCACTCTCTCGGCGCCTTCCGCGCCGGTCCGCCGATCCCGGAGTTCGAGGATCTATTCGGTCGCTCTGTCGTGGAGACCGACGGAGAGCGGCTGACGGAGCTGGGCAAGCAGATCGACAGGCTCGTCTACGACGAGGCTCTGAGCGTTTTCCTGTGTTGCCCGATGGCGCTCTTCGCGGTCAACAAGCACGTCAGGTTCACCGGCCATGCCGCTACCCTGGAGTTGGCGGAGACCGAGGTCGACGAGCAGCACTGGTCGCGTAGATAAGGTTCTAGTTCGAGTCGGGAGTCGGGGAGCGGTTGGTTCTCTGGCTTCAGACTCTGTACGCCGCCGAAGAGAAGGCGCGGGAGATCGGCCAGCCGATGAACAGTCCCTCGGTCTGTCCACGGAGAAGCTGTCCGGGATGGCGCAGCCCGGACAGCCGCTCTTCGGCGGTGGTATCCCGCTCATGCGCGATGGCGCGCTCGTCGGCGCCGTGGGCGTGAGCGGCGGCACGGTCGACCAGGACCAGGAGGTAGCCGAGGCGGGACTGGCGGCCTTCAGCTAAACGGATCGCAAATCGGAAAAGGAGGGTGGCGCAGACTCTGGTCTGCGCCGCCCTCCATGCGGCGCTTTACCACAAGCTAAAATAGGGCGTTCAGCGTCTTCGCGTGATGCCGGATGTGGTCCTCCATGAACGTCGAGATGAAGTAGTAGCCGTGGTCGTAGCCCTCGTGCCGGCGGAGGGTCAGTGGTTGTCCGGCGTCGGCGCACGCATTCTCGAAGACCTCGGGATACAGTTGCTCCTCCAGGAACTGGTCTCCGGTGCCCTGATCCACGAGTATCTCCCGACCGTCGGGGAACGGACGCTCGCGCACCAACTCGCTCGCGTCGTGCTCGCGCCACTTCTCTTTGTCTTCCGTCCCCAAATAACCGGAGAACGCCTTCTCACCCCAGGGAGCGCGGGTGGGCGCGGCTATCGGGGCGAAGGCGGAGACGCTTCTGTAACGGTCCGGGTTTTTCAGGGCGATGGTGAGCGCGCCGTGACCGCCCATCGAGTGGCCGAAGATGCCGCGGACCTCCGAACTGGCGGAGAAGTTGGCTTCGATGATCCGTGGTAGCTCCTCCGTGACGTAGCTGTACATCCTGTAGTGCTTTGACCAGGGCTCGGCTGTTGCGTCGATGTAGAAGCTCGCGCCGGAGCCGAAGTCCCAGTCGTCGTCCTCGCCGGGTATCCCCAGGCCGCGGGGGCTGGTGTCCGGGGCGACGAGCATCAGGCCGTGCTCGGCGGCGTACCGCTGGGCGCCGCTCTTCTCCACGAAGTTCGCCTCGGTGGAGGTCAGGCCCGCCAGGTAGTAGAGCGCAGGCACCGGACTCTCCGCTGCCTGCGGCGGCGCGTAGACGGCGAAGCGCATGTTCGCGTCGCAGGACTCCGAGAGGTGCTCGTGGAAGCTCGTCGTCCCGCCGAAGCAGGCGTGCTCGCTAATGGTAGTGAGGTCTTGAGTCACAAGGCATTCCCCTCTAGAAGTTGACGACGCTGCGGATAGACTCGCCCCGGTGCATCAGGTCGAAGGCGGTGTTTATGTCTTCGAGGGGCATGGAGTGGGTTATGAGGTCGTCGATGTTCAGCTTGCCTTCCATGTACCAGTCAACTATCTTCGGCACGTCCGTCCGGCCTCGCGCTCCTCCGAAGGCGCTGCCCCGCCAGCTACGGCCCGTGACGAGCTGGAAGGGACGGGTGGAGATCTCCTCCCCAGACCCCGCGACCCCGATGATAACCGAGACGCCCCAGCCCTTGTGGCAGCACTCCAGAGCCTGACGCATCACGTCCACGTTCCCGATGCACTCGAACGAGTAGTCCGCGCCGCCGCCGGTCAGGTCCACGAGATACGGCACCAGGTCCCCCTCGACCTCCTTCGGGTTGACGAAGTGGGTCATCCCGAACTTCTCGGCGAGTTCCTTGCGGGCGGGGTTGATGTCGACGCCCACGATCTTGTCCGCCCCGACCATCTTCGCGCCCTGAACGACGTTGAGGCCGATGCCGCCGAGTCCGAAGATCACGACATTCGAGCCTGGCTCGACCTTCGCGGTGTTGACTACCGCTCCGACCCCGGTGGTGACGCCGCAGCCGATGTAGCAGACCTTCTCGAACGGGGCGTCCTCCCGGATCTTCGCCAGCGCGATCTCCGGTACGACGCTGTGCGTGGCGAAGGTCGAGGTCCCCATGTAATGGTAGAGCGGGTCGCCATTCAGGGAGAGGCGGCTCGTGCCGTCGGGCATCAGGCCCTGGCCCTGGGTCGTCCGGATAGCCTGGCAGAGGTTCGTCTTCGGGTTCAGGCAATACTCGCACTCCCGGCACTCGGGGGTGTAGAGCGGGATCACGTGATCCCCTTCCGTCACGCTGGTTACGCCCGGTCCGACCTCGACCACGATGCCTGCTCCCTCGTGGCCCAAGACCGACGGGAAGAGACCCTCTGGATCTGCGCCGCTACGCGTGTACTCATCCGTGTGGCACACGCCGGTGGATTTGATCTCGACCAGCACCTCGCCGGCCTTTGGTCCCTCAAGCTGCACCGTTTCGATCTTCAGGGGCTCTCCCGCCCCAAATGCCACAGCCGCCTTAATGTCCAAAGCTCCTCCTCGAAGGTCTGTATCCCGGCCCATACTCTAACGAAACACCCCCACGTTTGCCGCACGACCACGGCGAGAGCACGATGGGTGGCTGCATCTCACGGTTTGCCTAATTTGCTGCGGTCCACTTTGAAGAGGGCGTATCTTTTGCTGGGGATGTCTAGCCGGGTGAACCCCGGCAGGTGCTTCATCTGACTGTCCAGCGTGCTGCCGGCCCCGACGAGCACGTAGTCCACCCGGTTGCGACGCAGGATGTCGTAAGCCTCTCCGAAGGTCGGTCCGGAGTAGAAGTCGCGCATGTCGAGAGAGCCCTGGCGCACTTTTATCGGCCTGCCCGCGAGCCGCTCCAGCGCGGACAGATGGTCCAGGACCGGTTGGCCGCGGAAGCTGATGACGTTGGCGTTCGCGGAGTAGGCTGGAATAAGGACGTTCGCCTTGTCGTTCGCCAGCACCACGCTCGGCTCCTTTATGTTGCGCTGCATCCACCAGAACATGGGATCGAGGCGGCCGGTGTTGCCCTGCGGGTCTCTCTGCGCCCGGACCTCCTTTATCCCCGAAGCCGCGGACGGCAGGGCCGCGCCCGATAGCGCGAGCACCAACGCCAAGCCAAGGAGCGCGGACGCGCCGGGTCTGAGCCGGAGCCTCTCCGAGACGCGCCGGATCGCCTCCCAGGCCATCCAGCCCAGGGTGAGCAGCGCCGCGAGAGGTATGGGCCAGGAGAGACGGTAGAGCTGGCCGGGAGCGACGATCTCGTCGCCGACGAACGTGGCGACCGGCGGGACGTAGCACACTATGGTCGCTGCGAACAGCATTCCCAGGAGCAGCCGGGCCGCGACCGAGCGCCGCAGGCGCCAGATCAGGAACGGCACGCCCAGGAGATAGGACGCGGCGATGACGGGGTTCTCGACCAGGTAGGGGTGCATTATGTACGAGCCGTCCCCCAGCACGAAGATGCGCATCCAACTCTTCTGGACGAACACCTGGTTGGCGAGGACGGCGGGATCGCTGGCCCCGATGTCCGCCGAGTACAGTGCCGAGGAGAGGGCCTTCCCGGTTAGGAGGACGTAAAGTAGAGGGACCAGCAGGACGCTGAGTAGCGCCAGCCCCAGCGCGACCGCGCGTGTCCAGACTTCGGGTGTGCGCGGGTGCGCCGCGACGTGGAACATACCGAGACCGGCCGCCGACAGACCGATGACCGCCAGCCCCGCCGGATGTACGCTCACCACCGACCAGCACAGGAAGCCGAAGAGCAGGAGGTGCGCGAGCCGGCGTTTTTCGAGGAACGCGGCGGCGAAGCAAAGCGCTACCGGCAGGAAGAGAAAGCGGGTTACGTCCTTGTCCTGGACTATGCGGCTCAGGAGTTCGCCGCCGATGGAGAACTGCGACGCGCGCAGGTAGGCCAGGAAGAACAGAGTGTAGATGGTGGCGGTCAGGAGCGCCGCTCCCCGGTTCTGGAAGAGCGCGCGGGCCAGAGCGTAGACGGCGAGGAGAGAGACCAGGATCAGGGCCGGACCCAGGTACTGAAGGGCGAGCGGAATCGGGTCTATCCCCGTGACGCGGGAGAGGGCGGCCTGCTCCAGGATCCAGCCGTTAATCTTCACCCGCGAGAACTCGGGCGTCCGGGTGCCGAAGTAGGGATCGTAGAGGGCGAGGCTGCGCGTGTTCAGGTACTCGCGGACCCAGGCGAGATAGTTCCAGGTGTCGCCGTCGATCCGCGCCACTCTGGATGTCCAGGCCAGGACCCCCCCGAGGATCAGGAACGGACCCCAGAGCCAGAAGGTGGGGCTGCTTGCGGTCTTTGCCCCGCTTTTGCTTCCGATCTCCGGTTTTCGCCGCGCGGCGCGCACCGCGGCGACCGCCAGCGACGCCGCCAGGACGGTTCCACAGATAGACAGATAGAGGTCGAGGCTGCGGTGCAGGATGAGGGCGGGGACTCCCAGGATGCCGAATAGTCCCGCGCTTATCGCGAACGCCGCAGGCACGAGCGCGGCGCCGGGGAAGAGGTCTGCCGCGAACCGGCGCGCTACCAAAGCGCCGGGGGCGAGGAACAGGACGGCGGCGCACACGAAGAGGACCGGGTCGAAGGAGCCGGGAAGGTTTCGCCCGAGTCCCAGCACGAGCGCTGCCAAAAGGCTCGCCGCAACGACCAGCGCCTCGACAGACCAGAGACGGGAAGCGCGTAGGCGGGAGGTCAAGGCCGAACTTCTATCCGAGAGCCTGTGTCGTACGGTTTTCAGGACGCTCTCCTGAGCAGGAGCAGGGTCAGGGCGCAGACGATGGTCAGGACCAGGTACGAGAGCGCGTCGCCCTGTATATCGGCCAGAGCGCCGCCCAGGGGCGCGCCGACGGCGTAGCCTGCCGCCCACGCGAAGTTGGTGATGGCGAAGGCTATCGCCTGGTCCATCCCCGCCTTCTCCGTACCGCGAGAGAAGAGCGTCGTGCCGGGTACGAGCGTCGCGTTGAAAGCTCCGGCGGCGAGCACGACGAGGCCCGCCAGAAGCCACGGGCTTCCGGCGAACGGCAGGGCGATGAGGATCAGTATCGAGGCGAGGAGACCGATCAGGATCGGCGGTCGAAAGCCGGAGCGGTCGGCCCAGCGTCCGAGCAGCGGATGGACGCTGGCCTCGAAGGCGGCGCTCGCGAGGAAGACCGCGCCGACCGCCGCCGCGCCCCATCCGAGCCGGTTCAGTTCGAGGGGCACGAGGACGGCGAGGGCGGAGAAGATCAGGGGCGAGAGCGCGATGAACCAGAGCCCGGTCAGGAGCCGCGGCTGCCGCACCGTACGCAGCGCGCCGAGCAGGGACTGCCGCTCGACGAGCCCCGGACCCGGCTCCAGGGCGGCCCAGGCCGAGATCCCGACTCCCGCTGCTGCGACGGTTGCGAAGGCGGGGAAGACGCCGACTATCGCCGCGACGCTCCCGAGCACCGGACCGAGCAGCGCCCCGAAGACGGCGGCGCTGAGCATCACCCCGATCAACTCTCCCCGACGCTCCTCCGGCGCGCGCCGCACGAGCCAGGTGAAGGCCGCGACCCACGAGAGCGCGCTCCCGAACCCGCCGGCGAACCGGGTCAGCACCAGCAGGGGCGCGGTATCCGCCAGCCCGAAAGCGAGGCTCGTGGCCGACATCAGGGCGAGCCCGGCAAGCGCCGTCACCTTGATCCCTAGTCGGGAGGCCATGTAGCCGCCGGGAGCCGCGCCTACGAGGACCCCGGCCCCAAACGCCCCGCTCAGGACGCCGACTGCGGACTTGGAGAGACCGAACTCCTCCTTGAAGTGCGGCACCAGCGGCGTCAGGGCAGCGTAGAAGATCGTGTCGACGAGGACTATCGCGCAGGTGAGGATCAGGAGACGACGCACGGCGGTTATTCTAGCGCCTCGCTACAATGCGCGGGGTGTCCTGGAACATCCAAGAGCAGGAGGGTCGGAAGATGGCTTACGCGGATAGGGCGAGCGTACGGAGGGTGCGCGAAGCGCTGGAGGAACGCGGCATCTCCGCGGAGATGGTGGAGCTCGAACAGACCGCCCGGAGCGCGGCGGAGGCCGCGGACGCTTTAGGCTGCCGGGTGGAGCAGATCGTAAAGTCCCTGGTCTTCCGGGGTAGCGAGAGCGGAGGTCCTATCCTGGTCCTCGCCAGCGGCCCGAACCGGGTGAACGAGGAGCGCCTTTCAGCGCTAATCTCAGAGCCGGTCGAGAAGGCCGACGCCGCGTTCGTGCGCGATAAGACCGGATACGCGATCGGCGGCGTGCCCCCGTTCGGACACGCCGCGCCGCATCTTACGTTCGTGGACGAGGACCTCATGCTGCACGAGACGGTCTGGGCCGCGGCGGGTCACACGCACGTCGTCTTTGGGCTCCGTCCCGCCGATCTACTGGAGGCTTCCGGCGGAGAGGTGATCCCGGTGAGGTGAGCCGGCCTTCCGGCCAGGCGGGACCCGCGCTGTCAGGAGCCCGCGCTGCGTCCGAACCTGAGCCGGTTCATCGCGTCGCGGATGTAGTCCTCGTAGCTCTTGTGCGGCGGGTTATCCCGCAGGACCTCCATGGACCTCTCGTACTCCTCGGCGGGGATCTCGCCGCGGGCGAACCGCTCCCGGAGTATGTCCTCCGCAGAGTTCGTCCTGGCGAAGCCTCGGCCTCCGGAGAGAACCCGTGAGGCGATGAGGAGGATCAGGGCTACCAGCCCCGCCAGAAAGAGCAGGCTTATGAGGGACGCGGCTATCCCGAAGATGCCCCATCCTCCCATTGCTCCGTCCATCCCATGCATCCCCATTTCGTGCATTTCCATCATCTGCTCCCTTCTCGCCCTACTCGTGAATGACCGGTGTCGGACGCGCGCTCTCCGCGTTGCATTCGGGATCCTCCCGCGTCTCTTTCGTGTCTTGTCAGTAGTCTGGACCTCGAACCTGTGATTCGCCTGTATTTAGTCTATGAATTTTCATTGGAAGGTCGTGGAGGAGCCTGGCTTCCCCGGCATCGTTACTTGACTTTATCCAGGCCCAGGACGCGCTCGAACAGGTTCGTCCGCCAGATAGTCCGGACGAGGAAGAACCAGACAACCGCCAGTCCCAGGAGGATCATGGTTATCGGCAGAGGTTTCACCAGGATGCCGAAGTAGTACCCGACCGAGGGTACCGACCAGATGACGAAGAACAACACGAAGAGCGCAGCGGCCAGGAGGGCCGGTCGCTTGTCCGGGCTCACCTCCTTGCGCCAGCCGAGGAAGAGGCGGCTGGGCGGTTCCAAAAACAGGATGACGAAGCAGGCGATCCAGGAGACGAAGATGGAGAGGCTGCCCTGAGCCGTGACGGTAGCGACGATGTCCCTGTAACCCTCGCTCCCGAAGGAGACCCCGGTGTACGACTCGTACACCTGCTTCACCTTGTCGGGGATGTCGCCGCTCACCAGGGGGCTGCCGAGCACCACGTTGTAATCGGCCACGTAGATGCCCGCGCCCATGAGCATGCCCACGAGGGCGGCGGGGGTGACGAAGCGCGCCAGGGACGGCAAGAGGTCCTCCTCCATCCGTTGGGGGCGCGCCCACAGCGTCAGGAAGAACGAAGGCACGCCCACGCTGAACGTGGTCAGGGAGACCTGGGCCGGGTCGAAGGGGAAGTCCAGCCCGATCATTGTTACCGCCATGATGATCAGGGTGCTCGTCGCCACGCGGGTCAGGAAGAGGTACAGCGAGTTGATCATGCCGCCGATGATGCGCCGCCCCTCGTGGAACGCCGGGCGCAACACGCCGAAGGAGTCGTCGAGCAAGACCATGTCGGCCACGTCCCGCGCCGCTCCGCTGCCGCTCTGCATCGCGATCCCCAGCGAAGCTTTTTTGAGCGCCAGCACGTCGTTGACGCCATCTCCCATCATCGCGACCCGCAGGCCCCGGCGCATCAGGGCGTCCACCAGCCGGTCTTTCTGCTCGGGGATGATGCGTCCGAAGACCGTAGCCCCGGCGGCCGCCCGGTCGAACTCTTCGTCATCCATCGCCGCCAGCTCCGGCCCGGAGACCAGCTCTATGCCGTCCGGGAACCCGGCCTGGCGGGCCAGGGCGGCGACGGTGCGCGGGTCGTCGCCGGAGATGACCTTCAGATCCAGGCCAAG
>DASSMB010000192.1:0-10886 GCA_035689095.1 Rubrobacteraceae bacterium
AAGGAAGACCTCGAAAAACCGTACCGGATCTTCGGGGAGGGATGATATGAAGTTCTCCACGCGAGCCATCCACGTCGGGCAAGAGGCAGACCCGGCGACAGGCGCCACGATAGTCCCGATCTACCAGACCTCCACCTACACTCAGGAAGGTCCCGGCCAGCACAAGGGCTACGAGTACAGCCGCACCGGCAACCCGACCCGCACAGCCCTGGAGAAGTGCGTCGCCGCCCTCGAAGACGCCGAGCACGGTCTCGCCTTTGCCTCCGGGCTCGCCGCCACGACCGCCGTGATGAGCCTGCTCTCTCCAGGAGATCACGTCGTCGCCGGAGATGACCTCTACGGCGGCAGCTACCGACTCTTCGACAAGGTCCTCCAGAAGAGCAACGGCCTCGACTTCACCTTCGTGGATACGAGCGACCTGGCATCCGTGGAGAATGCGCTGCGGCCGGAGACGAAAATGCTCTGGATCGAGACTCCCACCAATCCGATGCTCACCCTCTCGGACATACAGGCGCTCTCCGAGATGGCGCACGAGCGCGGGGCGATAGTCGCCGTGGACAACACCTTCGCCTCGCCGTACTTCCAGCAGCCGCTCTCTCTAGGCGCGGACATCGTGGTCCACTCGACGACGAAGTACATGGGCGGGCACTCGGACGTGGTCGGCGGGGCGGCCGTCACCTCCGACACGGACCTGCACGAGCGGATGGCCTTCTACCAGAACGCCGCCGGGGCGGTTCCGGGACCGTTCGACTCCTGGATCGTGCTCCGGGGCCTCAAGACCCTCGCCGTGAGGATGCGCCAGCACGAGCAGAACGCACTCGCCGTCGCGGAGTTCCTGAAGGGCCACCCCGAGGTCGAGACCGTCAACTACCCCGGCTTGCCGAGTCATCCGCAGCACGAGCTGGCGAAGAAGCAGATGAGCGGCTTCTCCGGGATGGTCTCCTTTACCCTCAAGGGCGGCGCGGAGGCGGCCTACGCGGCGGTCAAGAAGACCAGGATATTCTCCTTCGCCGAGTCTCTGGGCGGCGTCGAGTCGCTCATCACTCACCCGGCCACGATGACCCACGCGGCCATCCCGCGCGAGCAGCGGGAGGCGCGGGGAGTGACGGACGGGCTAATGCGCCTCTCCGTCGGCATCGAGGACGCGGAGGACCTCATCGCGGACTTGGACCGGGCTATCAGCAGCTAGGCCACGGCCTCCCCGTTGCGCTCGTTGTAGTCGTCGCGCCAGGCGACGAGGTCCTTGAGGGCGGAGATGTCGTAGTCCGGGCCGCCGGCGCGGAGGATGAGGTGCGTGATGCCGTTCTCGGCGTAGGCGTCGCCGTTCTTGACCTGCTCCGGCCCGATGAGGATGGAGCGCTCTATCTCTTTCGGGTCGCGTCCGACCTTCTCGCACCAGTCGTCCAGGATCCTGCTCTTGCGGCCCGCCGCTTCCGGGTCTCCGAAGCCGTTCCAGATATGCGCGTGCTCGGCGACGATACGGAGCGTAACCTTCTCACCCCCGCCGCCGATGAGGATCGGGATCTCGCGCGTCGGAGCCGGATTCAGCTTCCCGAACCGCTCCTCGATGACCGGCAGCGCCGCGTCCAGCTTCTTGAGCCTCCCCGGCGCCGTCCCGAACTCGTAACCGTACTCGTCGTAGTCCTTCTCGAACCAGCCGGAGCCGATCCCGAGTATCAGCCGCCCGCCGGAGATGTGGTCCACCGTGCGCGCCATGTCCGCGAGCAGGTTCGGGTTCCGGTACGAGTTGCACGTCACCAGCGCCCCGAACTCGACTCTCTCCGTGACCTCCGCCATCGCCCCGAGGAGCGTCCAGCACTCGAAGTGTTTGCCCTCCGGCTCTCCGTAGAGCGGGTAGAAATGGTCCCAGTTGAAGAGCGTGTCCGCGCCCATCTCCTCCACCCTGAGCCACGTGTCGCGCATCTGCTTGTACTCCGCGTGCTGCGGCTGAATCTGCGCCCCGACCCTTACCGTCACTCTCCGCCTCCTCACGTCGTCGCCAACCCCGGCATTATGCACCCCTGGAAGGGATCAAACCACAGAGAACCACTTGAGGGTGGCCGCCCGCTCGTTGGCGTCGACCACCGGACCGGGTGTCTTCAGACACTCCTCTACGCGCCGGTGCAACTCCGTGGGGTCTTCGCCAGCGCCGGCTTTCAGCGGGATCGGGGACCCCTCGACGGTGTACCACTCCTCCGCGCCCGCGTACCTGACGGACGCCCGCAGACCCTCCCCGACTTCCGTGGATAGCTCCAACTCGCCCGTAACGGCACCGGCCTCCTCGGTCATGACGCCGCCGGTAGTTGACTCGAAGGTCGTCCGGGTGCCGCCGTCCCTATCCGTCATCCGCTAGCCTCCGCAGCCGTTCAGCATCTGGACGAGCGACTGTTTCTCCTGCTCGTTCACGCTCAGGTCGTACTTGTCCTTTATCTGGACCCAGCGTTTCGCGTAGTCGCACCACTCGCCTTTGTTGGGCGGTTTCCACGCCTCCGGCCCCTTGTCGCCCTTCTCCTGGTTGGCGTTGTCCTCTACCGAGAGGAGGACGTCCGGGTCGTTGGCGTAGCGCTCGCGCTCGGCCGTGTCCCACCCGGAGGCGCCGCTTCTCCAGGCGTTGGCGAGCGGAACGACGTGGTCTATGTCTATGTCCAGCGGTTCGGTGTAGGTACGGGTAGTGTACGGGTCGAGCCACTTGCCGGAGATGACGTCGCAGCCGCTTCCTACCTGGACGTCTTTGCCGTCCCGGATCAGGGCGGCGTCCCGAGCGTCGCAGGAAGGGTCCGCGTCCCACCCGGACTCCTGCGCGTCGCTCCAGTGCGGGAATTTCTCGCGCGAGTACCCGGCCATAGAGCCCGGCGGCGAGACCGTTAGACCGTCGAGCGTCTTCACCACGCTGGCCGGGGCCGCTCCAGTATCCACCTTGCCGCCGCCCGATCCGCCGCCGGTGTTGTCCAGCTCGGAGAAGACGCCGGTCCCTCCTACAGCCAGGATCAGTAACACCACGATCAACCGCACGATACTCTTACTGCTCAACAGCTCTCCCGTCGTCTTCGCCAGCCGACCGAGTTTAGCAAGACCCGCCGCACCCGGCGACCGGAAAAGCCGAGGATCAGGTATATTGCGGGCCATGACCTCACCAGACATTGATGTCGGAGACATCCGCGCCCTCGCCTTCGACGTCTTCGGCACCGTCGTGGACTGGCGCTCCACCATCATCCGGGAGGGCGAGGAGCTTGGCCGGGAAAAGAGTCTCGGCATTGACTGGGCCGCCTTCGCCGACGCCTGGCGCGGCAGGTATGCGCCCTCGATGGACCGGGTGCGCCGCGGAGAGATGCCGTGGACGAACCTCGACGCCCTGCACCGCGCCTCCCTCGAAGAGCTGCTCACGGAGTTCGGGATAGAGAGCCTGACAGAAGCGGAGAGGGACCGCCTCAACCGCGTCTGGCATAGGCTTGCCCCCTGGCCGGACTCCGTGGAGGGACTGATGCGGCTGAAGGAAAGCTATATCATCACCACTCTCTCGAACGGCAACGTGGCGCTCCTGACGAACATGGCGAAGCGGGCGGGGCTGCCGTGGGACCTCGTACTCTCCGCCGAGATAGTTCGCCACTACAAGCCGGACCCGGAGACCTACCTCATGGTCCCGGAGCTTCTGGACCTCCGGCCGGATCAGGTGATGCTCGTGGCCGCCCATCCCGACGACCTGCGCGCCGCCCGAGACAACGGCCTCGGGACCGCCTATGTTCTGCGTCCCCGGGAGTGGGGACCGGATGGCGAGGCAGAGGCCCCCGACCCGTCCTTCGACCTGGTCGCCGAAGACTTCCTGGACCTCGCGAGGAAGCTAGAAGCGCTCAGGTAACGAGGTTGGCGAAGACAAGGCGCAGCAGCCGGACGTAGCGGGGCCGCGACGCCAGTGCGAGGCCGAGCAGGGCGACGGAAGCCACGAGCAGCAGGATTCCCGGAGCGATAAACGGCGCCTCGAAGCCCACGGACGCGGCCAGGAGACCACCGCCGAGCGGTCCCAGCCCGAAGGCGGCGGAGTTGACGGACGCCGCCACGCCGAAGGCTTCGCCCTGTCTACCGGACGCCACGGCGGAGCGCACGGCGAGGTTGGCGACCGGGATCACCAGCCCCAGGGCGAAGCTGATGATGATCCGCAGCCCGAACAGCTCGGCGACCGAGGTAACCGCCGCCTGCGGCAGCGAAGCTAGACCGGCGAGGAGCAGCGCGAGGACCATCACCTTCATCGTGCCGAAGCGGGCCGCGAGCCCTCCGCCCACCAGCGACCCTACAGCCGCGGCCAGGGCTCCGGCGCCGAGGATCTGTCCGGAGAGACCCGCCACCTGCGCGCCGGCCCCCGCCAGCTCCCCCACAAAACCCGGCAGCGCCGGAGCCACGCCCGTGATCGCGACGTTTACGAAGAAGAGCGGGATCAGACCGATAAGCAACGCCCGCCAGGGGAGCGGTCCGGACTCTCTGACCTCCTCTTCCTCAGGCGCGGACTCCGCGCCCTCGACCCCGAAGAGCACCAGCACCCCGGAAAGGAAGAGCAGCGCCGCCGTCACCCCGAACGAGGCTCTTATGCCGACGGCCTCGGCGAAGATACCGCCGACGAACGGCCCCGCGGCGGCTGCGACGAATATGATCATCTGAAGCGTACCGAGCCGCGCGCCAGCCTTCCCCTGTGGCGCGGTAGCCGACGCCAGCACTGTTGCGGCGGCGACAGTACCGGTGAGCGTACCCTGCACGAGCCTGAGAACGAGCAGGTGCCACGGGCTCGTTGCGAGGCCCATCAGGCCGACGACGATGGACCCCGCGAACGCCGCCCGCATAAGCATCGTCTTCGGGCCGAGCCGGTCCGCGAGACGGCCCCACATGGGAGCCGCGAGCGCCATCGTCAGGGCGGTGGCTGTATTAAGCACCCCGGCCCAGGCGGCGGCGGAGCCGGCGTCCTCCACCCCGAGCCGCTGCACGTAGAGCGGCATGAACGGCATCACGAACATAAAGCCCGCCGTCGCCGCGAGTTGAGAGATCAGGAGTACGGCGAAAGCAAGGTTGCCCGCTACATGCACCTCGGCCCGCTTCATTGGACGGGCCTCAGAACGAGGATCTCTACAGTTTCGGTCTCAATGGAATCTTGCATCTCATAATTTGAGAGTATCAAAGTTCGCGTATAGGTCCAGCCCGGAAACTGGCCGGGTGTGATCCCTTTAACGCGGCGCTGGGACAGCAGCTATAGCAGCGCCCAGACCGCGGTCGCGACGCCCAGGGCGCCCGTGAGGATGACGATGACGAGGGTCAGTACCCGGAAGGCGTTCTCGGAGAAGCGTTTGAGGAAGCTGGTGCCGAGAGCCTTGCCGAGGAAGGAGGCCGGGATCAGGGCGAGCGCCAGCGGGAGTTGGCCCGCGTCCACCAGCCCCCTAAGTGAGAGGACCGCTATCCCAGCGATGCTCGTGAAGAGGAAGTAGAGCGCGCTCGTCCCCCGGAAGTCATGCTTCGGGAGGCCGCGCGAGGCGAGGAGCAAGACTATCGGAGGACCGGCGAGGCCCGTCGAGGTCGAGAGCGCGCCGCTGGCCGTTCCCGCGACTAGAGTTCCCCAACGCGTATCCGCGCCGGGCAACCGCACCTCCCGGACGAGCAGTAGCGCCGAGATCACCACCACGATGCCGACACCGAGGCGGATGTATACGGCATCCACGGCCCGCAGCACCTCCGCGCCGGCCACGATCCCGACCAGAGCGGGCAGGAACAGCGAGACCACGAGCCTCCGGTGCGCCTCCCGCCACGAGTCCCAGACGACGGCGAGGTTAATAAAGATCGAGAGTATCGCCGACAGCACGATGACCGTCCTGGGCTCGTAGACGAAGAGCAGGAGCGGCGTGCTGATCAGGGCCAGCCCGAACCCCGTGAGCCCGGAGACCGTCCCAGCCAAAAATGCGGCGACCAGCGCCACCAGCAGCGCCGCGCTCAACAAGGCGGCGCTCCAGGGACGCGAAAGCCTCCGCCGGACGGTCCCCGGTCGGAGGTTTTCATCTCCTGGGAGATCTAGCGCAGTACGCCGGCGTAGAGGCGTTCCCAGGCCTCCATCTCCGGCGTGAAGTAGCGCACCCGCGTCTTCTTGTACTCGCGAGTCGAGTAGAGGGAGGCGTAGTCGGCCAGGCCGCTCTCCTCGCTCATCGCGTCCAGGACGGCCTGGCACTCCTCCACGCTGCGGCCGTGGACCATGCTGAAGAGGGCGTAGGGCCAGTCCTCGTAGACGGGGCGCTGGTAGCAGTGCGAGACGGCCTGGTACTGGGCGAACATGTTGCCGACCTCTTCGATGCGCTCGTCCGGGACCTTCCAGACGCCCATCGCGTTCGCCCGGAAGCCCGCCTTGCGGTGGTAGAGGACGGCGGAGAAGCGGCGCATGATCTTGCGCCGCTGCAAGTCGAACGCCCGCTGAAGAAGCTCGCCATAGCTCATCCCGGCCTGCTCTCCCCAGAGGTCGAAAGGACGCGGCGTGAGCGGCACGTCCTCCTGCAAAGCCCGGATCGCCGCCTTGTCCTCCTCGGAGATGTTCCTGTCAGCGCCCTGCCGGTCGGACTCGCCGTACTGCGGGGCCTCCTTCTTCGCCGTCGCGCCCTCGTTCATGTCGAGCGTCACCCCGATCTTGAAGAGCTTGAGCGTGGGCAGGATGCGGGTCTTCTCGGCGCCGCTTATGTGGTGCAGCACGTCAACGGTGCCTTCGAGTCCGAGCCGGGAGTCCGGCGGGACGGCGACCGTGTACCAGAGGTTCAGCTCGTTGTTCCGCTCGTAGTTGTGGGAGACGCCGGGGTGGGAGTTGATCGCCTTCGCGCCGGTAGCGAGCTTCTCCTTCGGGATCTTGGCGGCTACCAGAGTCGACTGATAACCCAGGACGCGCGTGTCGAAGATCGCGGAGATCTGACGAATCACCCGCCCCCTCTTGAGCATCTCTATCCGCCGGATCACCTCGTCGCCCGCCAGCCCTACCTCTCGCCCGATGGCCGCGAACGGCTCCCGCTCCAGCGGAAACTCGCGCTGGATGAAGTTCAGGATGTCCTTGTCGGTGCTGTCCATCATGCGACTGCCGGTAGTTGTGCTGACCAAGGTATACGAGCCCTTCTCGACGGTTTGCTACTTCATAATCGCATCATAGCAGGCGATGCCAAAATACGGTATGAGAATGTTTACGCTTTTTCACGAGCACCGAACCTTCAGCCCCGCTCCTCCATCGCCTTCTGGTACTCGGCGTAGACGGCCTGCACGTCCTTCCAGACCAGGCGCTTGGTCGCCTTGAGGTCGTCGCCGCTCTGGCGCAGGACGTAGGCCGGGTGGAAGGTCGCCATCGCCTTCGCGCCGTGGACCTCGTACCACTTGCCGCGGTCCTTGGTGATGCGGAAGTCCTTATCGATCATGGTCTTTGCGGCGGGACCGCCGAGGCAGAGGATAATCTCCGGTTTTACGGCGTCTATCTGGGCTTCGAGGTAGGGGTTGCAGGCCCTGATCTCCCCCGTCTTCGGTGGCCGGTTCTTCATCCTCCCGCCCTCCTGGACCGCCGCCCGGCACTTGACGATGTTGGTGATGTATACGTCGTCGCGGGTGAGGTCCACCGCTTTCAGGATGTCGTCGAGGAGCTTGCCCGCCCGCCCCACGAACGGCAGTCCCGTGGCGTCCTCGTTCTCTCCCGGTCCCTCTCCTATAAGCATCAGAGGCGAGTGCGGGTCGCCGGTCCCGAAGACCGTGTTCGTGCGGCTCATCGCCAGGTCGCACTTCGTGCATACGGAGACCTGGCGGGAGAGTTCGGCGAGTCTCTGCTCCCTGCTCTCGCCGTTCTCCGCCGAATCAAAGAGACTGTCCAATGCTCCTCCCGGGCTTTTCCAGGGTACGGTTTCCCTGTACTATTCTACCGTCATACGGCGAGTTCCGGGGAAGGCGCGGGCGTTTGAGCATCATAGAGTTTCACGCGGTCAACAAATTTTTCGGGGACTTCCACGTCCTGAAAGACATCGAGTTCTCGGTGGACGAAGGCGAGGTCGTCGTCGTCATCGGGCCGTCGGGGTCCGGGAAGAGCACGCTCCTGCGTTGCATAAACGCCCTGGAGGAGATCACGACCGGCGAGCTGATCGTGGACGGCATCCGGGTCCATGATAAGAAGACCGACCTGAACAAGCTCCGCACGGAGATCGGGATGGTCTTCCAGCAGTTCAACCTCTACCCGCACATGACGGTCGCCGAGAACATCAAGCTCGCCCCCACGAAGGTCAAGGGCGTCTCCAGTAGCGAGGCGAACGACCGCTGCAAGAGGTTACTGGAGCGGGTCGGCATCCCCGAGCAGGCGAACAAGTACCCGATCTCGCTCTCCGGCGGCCAGCAGCAGCGGGTCGCCATCGCGCGCGGCCTGGCGATGGAGCCGAAGATAATGCTCTTCGACGAGCCGACGAGCGCCCTGGACCCGGAGATGATCAACGAGGTACTGGAGGCGATGGCCGACCTCGCCAAAGGCGGCATGACGATGGTCGTCGTCACCCACGAGATGGGCTTCGCCCGGCGCGTCGCAGACCGGGTGGTCTTCATGGACGAGGGCCGCATCGTCGAAGTCGGCCCCCCGGAGCACTTCTTCCAGAACCCCGAGAACGAGCGCACCAAGCGCTTCCTCGCCCAGATCCTGCACTGATAGATCGGAGCCCGAACTTGAAGCCCAGATCCGCGCTGGATGCCATCCGCCCCTACCACCCGCCGAGGATGGAGTGGGAGATCGCGGCCGACCGAGGCGCGAACGAATACGTGAAGCTGACGATGAACGAGCTCTCCTTTGGTCCGCTCCCCGAGGCGAAGGCGGCGGCACTCGAAGCCCTCGCCCGCGGCAACCGCTACCCCGAACGCGACTCCGACCCGCTGCGCCAGGCCATCGCCGAGGCGAACCCCGGCGTCGCGCCCGACAACGTGTTTATCGCCAACGGCTCCAGCGAGGTGCTGGTGGACCTGATGCAGACCTTGGAGCGTCCCGGCGAGGTCATCTTCCCCTGGCCCTCGTTCCCTCTCTACTCTTCCGCGGCGCGCATCGTCGGCCTCGCGGAACGCCGCGTACCTCTGGACGAGCATCATGCCGTAGACCTCGACGCTCTGCTGGCTGCGGTCGGCCCCGAGACCCGCGCCGTTCTCCTGTGCAACCCGAACAACCCGACCGGGACGCACCTGCCGCTCTCCGAGGTGCGGGCGTTCGCGCGGGCGCTGCCCGAGGAAGTGCTCCTGATCCTGGACGAAGCCTACTACGAGTTCGTCACGGACCCGGCCTACCCGGGCTCGCACGAGCTGGCGCTGGAATCGGAGAACGTCGTCACGACCCGGACGTTCTCGAAGGTCCACGGCCTGGCCGGTCTGAGGGTCGGCTACGTCATAGCTCCTCCGAAGGTCGCGGATTACGCCGGACGCGCGCACACGCCATTTTCCGTTAACCTGATCGCCCAGGCCGCCGCCGAGGCTTCGATGCGGGCGACGGAGAGCATCGCCGAGCGCGCCCGGTTCATGGCGGGAGAGCGGGATCGCGTCCAGGCCGCCTTCGATGCGGCGGGCCTGGAGTACATTCCCTCCCAGACGAACTTCATCCTGGCGCGAATCGGCCCGGAGGTCTTCGAGAAGGCCGGCGTCCTGGTGCGCGAGGGAGAAGCGCTCGGATGTCCGGGATGGAGCCGCATCTCGCTCGGCGACTCCGGGGAGAACGACCGGCTCCTGTCCGCACTCTCCTGAACGGGAGCTACTCCTCCACCCCGCACCAGTCGGCCAGCAGCAGCGCGACAGTCTTCGCCGCCGTGAGGAGATCCGGGATACTGATATGCTCGTCGGGAGCGTGGGCAGCGTTCACGTCTCCCGCCCCGTACATCACGCACGGCATCTCTCCGAACCGGATAAAGAGCCGCATATCCGCGCCGTAGGGGACGCCCTCTATGGACGGTTTGCGACCCGTCGTCAGCTCGTGGGCCCGTGCGACCGCCTGGCAGATCGGAGCTTCGGGCGGTACTTCGGCGGGTGCGAACTGGCCGCCGAACCACTCTACCTCCGGCGGGTTCTCGCGCAGCCAGGGGTCCCGGCCCGCGACGGCGAGGATGCGCTCCACGACCTGCTGGCGGAAAGGTTCGACCTCCTCGCCGGGGATCAGGCCGATACGTCCCTCGGCTACCAGCGTCTCGGGGACGGTCGAGGCCCAGTTGCCGGTTCGCACTAGCCCCACGTTGATCGGGACCTTGTTCTTCATCCCATCGTAGAGCGGATGCGATAGCGTCGCGTTGCGCTCGCGCTCCAGCGCCCGCAGGTCTTCGAAGATGGGGACGAACTTCTCCAGCGCCGAGACGCCCGCGTCGCGCACAGCGGCGTGGGCGGAGCGTCCGTGGATGGTGAGGCGGAAGACGAGCGAGCCGCCCTGGGCCGGGACGAGCGCGAGGCGCGTCGGCTCCGTAATGAGCGCGGCGTCGGCGCGGTGGCCGCGCAGGACGGTCGAGAGAGCCCCGAGCCCACCGTTCTCCTCCCCGACGGTCGCCGCCACCTTCACGTCGCCGCGCAGCTCTATGCCGAGGTCCGCCAGCGCGTCCAGGGCGAGGAGGTGCGTGACGAGCCCGCCCTTCATATCGCACGCGCCGCGTCCGTACAGGAGGTTGCCGTCCAACTCGCCGGCCGGATCGCGCGTCCAGGCGGCGGGGTCTCCGGGGTCCACGGTATCAATGTGGGCGTTCAGCAGGATCGATCGTCCTCCACCGGAGCCCGCCCGTCTCCCAACCACGTTCGGGCGGCCCGCATACGTCTCCTGCTCCCCGACATGCTCCAGGTAAGGTTCCATCTCCTCGCGGGTCGCCTCCCAGACGTCCACATCCAGGCCGCGCTCCCGGAAGGCGTGC
>DASSMB010000193.1:0-3002 GCA_035689095.1 Rubrobacteraceae bacterium
CGCCTTCCCGATCGCCTCGGAGACCTTCATCGCCCGTCCTTTTCATCTCGTCGTGTCGAAGCGAACATTAGGGTAGTGTGTAGACTCGCGCAACAGTCCTCAAAGTCCTCAAGAATAGAAGACGGTCCTGCCACGTGTATAGTGAGCCCCTGGCGCCCGAATCGGAGGAGAAGCATTGGTCACGTTCGCACTATCCTGTAACAGAGAGATACCGGCTTGAGCCTGATCGCGAAGGTGCTGCGCCGCATCTCCTGGCGCGAGGGAGTAAAGAGCGGACTCCGTACTACGTGGGAACTAGGCAAGATCATCTTCCCGGTTACGCTTGTTGTATCATTGTTACAGTACACTGCACTGTATGATGTCCTGCTCTCCGGTCTGACACCGGTTATGGGTTTGATCGGCCTCCCCAATGAAGCGGCGGTGCCTCTGGCCCTCGGGAACCTGCTCAACCTCTATGCGGCGATAGGGGCAATGCTGACGATGGACCTCACGGTAAAGCAGGTCTTCATACTCGCTCTAATGTTGAGCTTCTCGCACTCGCTGCCGGTAGAGTCTGCGGTTTGCCGCAGGATCGGGGTGAGCGTGACGCTGGTGTTCCTGTTCCGCATCATCCTTGCCGGATCAGCCGCGTTCGCCATCGGTTCGCTGTGGAGCGGTGGAGACGAGATAGCCCGTTACGGGATCGCGGCAGCGTCGGGGGAGGAGCCTTCGGGATGGATAGAGGTAGTACTCCACGCCCTGCGCGCGGCCGGGACCGGCATAGTAGAGCTAGCGGTTATCGTCTTTCCGGTAATGATGGGGATCCAGATCCTCAAAAATCTCGGCGTGCTGGAGAAGTTCGCCGGTTTGATGCGGCCCCTGATGGGACCACTCGGTATAGCGCCGCGTGGCGCGGTAACGATGGCGGGAGGGCTCGTCTTTGGGCTGGCGTTCGGGGCGGGCGTAATCATTCAGCAGGTCCGCGAGCAGGAGTTCACTAGGCGGGAGCTGACGCTCATGATCCTGTTCCTCTGCGCCTGCCACGCCGTAATCGAGGATACGCTCATCTTCGTCCCTCTAGGGATAGACGTGTTGCCGCTGCTACTGATCCGTCTGGTTACCGCCGTTATTCTGACGCTCCTGATCGCCCGGCTGTGACGTCCCAGGGCCTCTGGATAGCAGGCTGAGTGACAACTTACTATCCAGCGCCATCGGCGCGTCCCTTCGCTCGCGCGCGCTCTATGTACTTCTCCGCGGCCTGCGGGTTGTTGTAGCTGAGGACGCCGCCCGTCATAGGGTTATTGATCTCGTAGTGTCCTCCCGCCTCACGGTCGATGATTACGGGGTAGTACCGGCCTCCGACCTGCTTGACCGCATACTCTACGCGGTCCCTGTCCTTCTCGCTCATCTCACTCTCCGGCTCCGACTATTCGTCATTACCGTACTACACGACGAGCGTGGTCCATCGTCAAATATTCCGGTATCCCGGTCTTGAATCGTGCGCGAGACTTGATAGGTTGAGGGGCGACACTGAACGCTCTGACCCTTCGTTGCCGCCGCGAAAGACATGGCGGCGAGCGGCGAGGTGGAGGGGAGAGAAATGATCACGGTAACCGAAGGAGCCAGAGAGCTCTTTCTGAACGTCGAGCACCCGGAGGGCACGGTTCTCCGGCTGGACCCGATCCTGGACGAGGCCACCGGAGAGACGCAGGTGGGTATCTCCGCCGGGGAGCCCCAGGCAGAAGACCAGGTCGTCGAGCACGAGGGAGAGAGCCTGCTGCACATCGCCGCGCCCGTAAGCGAGGCGCTGGACGGGAGTACGATGGACCTCGTCGAGACTCCCGAAGGCCCGAGCATCGGCATCACTCCGCCCGGCTCCGCGCCAGTGACCGACAACTCATAAGCGACACCCGGCTGGCAAAATGGGCCTTGCCTTCCCGGCGGGGCCCTCCGTCTGCTAACCTGAGCCCCCGTAATGGATGAGTCAGCCACCCATGTCGTAATAGTAGGCGGCCCGGAGACCACCGAAGAACTGCTCGCGATAGTGCTGGACGACAGCGAGGCGATCCCACTCTTCGACTCCGCCGAAGAGGCGGAGGAATTCCTCACCTCAACCGGAGACTTCGGCAAGGACTGGCGACCGAAAGAGGTATCCGCGCGGGCACTGATCGAACTGCTGGATTACCAGGATGAGGAGGTCGAGTATGTCGCCCTCAGCCCGCCGCCCGAGCGGCTCACAGGCGGGATGGAAGTAAACGTGATCCCTCGCGAATCGCTCGTCGAACTCCTGAAGCGGCAGATAGGCGTGGAAGTTCAGCCGGAGAGCAAGGGCTTCCTGAGGCGGTTGTTCAGGCGTTAAGCTTCACCGTCCTATCAAGATAGGATCTTCGAAGACGACCTTGTCGATTCCGTCACCGTCGTAGTTTGTATGAACGCTCACGTCGTCCACCCCGCCATCGCCCTCCTCGATCTCGAATCCCATGCTGGCGTGAAACGCGATGGAGCCTCTGTTGGCGGGGGAAGTCATGCAGCGCACCCTCTCGCAACCGCGGCGCCGGACCTTCTCGAAGAACGTTTCGTACAGTCGCCGCCCGAGTCCCTCGTTCCTGCACCCTGGGTCCACACCGGCGAAGTGTACGTAAGCCGCTCTTGCGGGGGATTGGGAGACGAACCCGACGAGGAAAGCGACGATCTCTTCATCCTCCTCCACCACGAAGCTCGTGTCCTGGAAGTGGTCGAAGAATAGCCTGGGCAGCTTGCTGGCTACATTCCTGCCGTACCACCACTCGTTGACGACGGCGATAATTGGTCCGTGGTCCGTCTCCCGGAGCGCTCTAACTATCAAGCGTTCTCCTCTCATCTACATACATTTTACGCTCGGGAATCGGCGTTTCGGCGGGCTTCGGAGACTGTCCGGTTGTTCACGAACGGCAGGAAGGCCAGAGCGACTACGATCATCACGGCGGCGGAGAACCAGAAGGGTGCGGAGAGGCCGAAGTGTTTGGCGAGGAGGCCGCCGATCA
>DASSMB010000194.1:0-5845 GCA_035689095.1 Rubrobacteraceae bacterium
CAGCTCGGCCCGGAGGACATCTCCGGCGGCACCTTCACGGTCAACAACCCAGGCTCTCTCGGAAGCGTGGTCTCGACGCCCATAATCAATTACCCGCAGGCGGCCATACTCTCGGCGGAGGCCATCGTGAAGCGCCCGGTCGTCATAGACGACGCCATCGCCATCCGCGGCATGATGAACCTGGAGGTCTCCTTCGACCACCGCATCCTCGATGGGGGTGTCGCGCTCAAGTTCCTGAACGCCGTCAAGCGGCGGCTGGAAGGCTATGGGCCGGAGAGCAGTATTGGCTGATTGCGGCTGAAAGAAGTTTGTGCGCTTCGTAAACGGTCGTTAAAGAGGGAGAGATAGCCATGCAACACGATAGCTTGTTCGGACATCTAGCAAGTAGGTTTAGCGGCCAAACCGAAAATATCGCAACAGAGTCTCTCAATTACATTATCAATCGCTCCTCGGTTGCTAGGCGCGCATTCCTGCAATTCGTCGCGCAGGCTAATGTCGAACTGCCTGACACGTTGTTGTTTCAGACTCAAGCGGTTGGAGACGATAATGCTATTCCAGACTTGGTCGGGACGGATTCTGAGTCAAGGCAAGTTCTTCTAGTCGAAGCCAAGTTCTGGGCCGGACTTACGGGTAATCAGCCGGTTACTTATCTCAAGCGTCTGCCATCGCAAGCTGACGGTTTACTGCTCTTTATTGCTCCAGCCTTGCGCCTAGACACGTTGTGGTCCGAGCTGCTACGGCGCTGTCAGGATGAGAGTGTCGCAATTGAACAAAGTCCCAACGACATCGCACAAGATTTCAGAGAAGTAAGAGTCGGACATACTCACACGCTCGCGCTCACGAGTTGGCGAGCAGTATTGGCGTATATCTTGCGAGTGCTGGAAACCGAGGGAGAGTATCGCGCTGTTTCTGATGTGCAGCAACTGCAGGGTTTGTGTGAGCGCATGGATAGCGGTGCTTTTCTGCCGTTACGTTCGGAAGAACTCACCTCTGACACGGGAGCGCGCGTTCGTCAGTACTGCGAGATTGTAAACGCAGCGATTAGTCAAGCAAGAGAAGCTGACATTGCTTCGACTGAGGGACTACGCCCTACAAGCGGACCTGGTTTTTACGGACGCTATCTACGGCTTCAGGGCCATCAATGCCATTTGCAGTTCAACGCGGATCTATGGGGGAGATTGCGGGCGACCCCGCTGTGGCTGCGTATCGATCATTTGCAATCCAAACCTTGGATGAAGGATGCGCTCGCAAGCCTTGAGCGAGAGCAGCCCCCTCGACTCATTCCTGGCGACAGAGATCTCTTGGTCCCGATAAACCTGCCAACTGGGATCGAAAAACAAGAAGTGGTATCAGCCGTATTCAAGCAGATGAAGGAAGTAGCTGAACTGTTGCGTCACTACAATCAATCGGAACAAGAAACAGCTACCGGCACCTCTACGAGTAGCTAGCCTTGTGTTCGAACCACGCGTAGTTTCGGACGTTGACAAAGGTCAACGTTTCGCGCCGGGCGGTGTTTGCCGCCCGGTACGATGGAGATGCGTCAGACCTCGGTGGCAAGTAGCTCGCCGAGGTGTTGATCGATCTGGGGCATGAAGGTGGGCGCGACCCCGAAGAGGCCGAGATGCCCGAGGATGTCCTCGACGACGCGAAGCTCACTGTTCGGGATGAGCGCCTGCTCGGCCTTGCAATCGCGGGGAGGGAAGAACATGTCCTCGTCTATCGGCATCACGAACGTCTTCGCCGTGATGCGTCCGAGTGCGGCGGCCAGATCCCCGCCGGTGTGCCGGGCGACGTCGCCGCGCTGCCACTTCCACGCCATACAGAGGAGGTCGTTCGGGTCCATCACCGTGAAGTACGGCTCCAGGAAGCCTTCGAGGAAGGCCTCCATAGACTCAAACTCCAGGGCCCGCCAGACCTCCTGCTTCCAGAACTCGGTCGAGAAGCCCATCACGCCCCAGATGTGCGCGTGCCGAATGAGCCCGTCGACCACGTCCTCGTTCGAGATGTATTCTCCATCGTTCCAGCCCGCGTCGGACCAGATCGCTTCATTGAGAACCTCGGTAAAGAGGAAGTCGTGCGGGGTGTTCTGCGCGGTGCCCGCGATCGGCGCGGCGCGCAGCACCTTCTCCGGGAACCGGACTGCCCACTCGTAGGTCTGCTGCGCTCCCATCGAGCCACCCACGACCAGCGCGAGCTTCTCGATGCCGAAATGCTCGCGCAGCAGCCGCTCCTGCGCGACCACGTCATCACCGATACGGACCTTCGGGAACGCTGACATCGCGATCTCGGCGTTCGGACCGTCGGCGTTGTGCGGCGAGGTCGAGAGGCCGCTGCCGATCTGGTTGACGCACACGATGAAGTAACGCTCCGGGTTCAGCGCGTGGTCCGGCCCGATATAGACGTCGCGGAAGATCTGGTGCGTCCCCGAATACCAGGTAGGGATCAGGATCGCGTTGTCCCCGGCCTCGTTGAGCTCGCCCCACGTCGTCACCGCGAGCTGGCAGTCCGGTATGGAACCGCCTTCCTCCAGGTCGAGGCGGCCGATGCTGACCAGGTCGTACTCGCCGTGGTACTCGTGAGTGTAGAACGGGTTCTCGATCACGCGCCGGACCTTTCTTCTTGGGTGGCGAAGGCGAAGCCCTCATAGTCGTTTTCGGCTATCTCGTCGCACTTCTGGCGGTACGGCCCGACGCCGCCCAGGTACGGCATGAAGACGCGCGGCTTGCCGGGGATGTTCGCCCCCATGTACCAGGTGGCGGACTGCGGGAGCAGCGTCGAGTGGGCCACCTCCTGCGCGTGAGCCGTCCACTCGTCCTCGGCCTGTTGCGTTGGCTCGATGACATCGGCGCCGCGCTCGCGCATGTCGGAGAGGATCCGGGAGATGAACTCGACGTGCTGCTCTATGGAGACCGGCATATTCGAGAGCACCGAGGGGCTGCCGGGGCCGGTTATGGTGAACATGTTGGGGAAGTCCGCGACGGTCAGCCCGAGGTAGGAGCGTGGACCCTCGGCCCACTTGTCCCGTAGCAGTCGCCCGCCCCTGCCGCGGATGTTTATCTTGTTCATCGGGCCGGTCATCGCGTCGAAGCCGGTGGCGTAAACGAGGATGTCGAACTCGTACTCGGCGTCACTGGTGCGAAGGCCGGTCGGTGTGATCTCCTCTATCGGCGCTTCCCGCACGTCCACGAGCTCGACGTTGTCGCGGTTGAAGGCTTCGTAGTAGTTGGACTCCAGGGGCACCCGCTTCGTCCCGAACGGGTGGTCGCGGGGTGTCAGTTTCTCGGCGGTCTCCGGGTCGTCGACGCGTTCCTGGATCCTCTCGCGCACCCACTCGGAGATGGCCTCGTTGGCTTCCCTGACGAAGAACATGTCCTGGTAGTTGCCCAGCCACAGGCCGAAGCCGCCGTCGTCGTACCGGGCCCGTAGCTCACGCTCGCGCTCCTCGGGGGAATCGTCGAGGGCGCTGCGCTCTATGAAGTAATGCTCGAAGCCGAAGTACGACTGGCGGAGCCGGTCCCAGATCTCGTCGTACTCCGCCTTGCGGGCCGCCGTCACCTCGGGGGCCACCGGGCCGTTGCGGGCCGGGATCGCGTAGTTCGCGGTGCGCTGGAAGACGGTGAGGTGATCCGCCTGCTCGGCGATCAGGGGTATGGCCTGGATCGCGGTGGCCCCGGTCCCGATGATGCCGACCCGCTTGCCCGTGAAGTCCACGCCCTCGTGCGGCCAGTGAGCCGTGTGGTAAGTGTCGCCCTCGAAGGTGTCGCGGCCCGGAAAGTCCGGTGTGTTCGAGGCCGACAGCGACCCGACGGCGGCTATAAAGAACCGCGCGGTGACGGTATCGCCTTTGTTCGTCCGGATCTTCCAGTGCTTCGCGTCCTCGTCAAAGACCGCCTCGACCACCTGCGTGGAGAACTGGATGTCGCGGCGCAGGTCGAACCGGTCGGCCACGTGCTCTAAATAGCTCCGGATCTCTTCGTGCCCTGGATACCGCTCGCTCCACTCCCATTCCTGCCGCAGGTCCTCGTCGAATGAGTAGCAGTAGATGTAACTGTCAGAGTCGCTCTTCGCTCCCGGATACCGGTTCCAGTACCACGTCCCGCCTACATCGGTCCCAGCCTCGTATACTCGCGCCGAGAACCCAAGCTTATTCCGCAAGCTGTGGAGCATGTACAACCCCGAGAACCCGGCCCCAACGACAACCGCGTCGAAGTCGGTGGTCCGTTCCTCTACGCCGGCTTCCCGGCGGTCCTGTTCCACGCTAGACATTCTCTCCTCCTGGTTGTGGTTCAGAGTTCATTCTCTCTATGCCGGCACACCGCCGGAACCAGCCGTCTTCGAGCCTCGTTAGGCGGGTCTCTTTTGAGCGAATGCAGTAATCACTCGGGCGTGAGGCATGTGCTCGAGTGCCCCGTGCATTGGTTGCCGGACCTTCCCCTTTCGCGAAGTACCATTGCCATCACCCCAAGTAACGATGGTAACTTAACCTGGAACGAGGGTCAACTACGCGCGCATGACGTATCTCTGTTGGTATGTGCGTCGGAGACCCGCAAGCCCAAAGAGAAGATCTCGGTTGTCAACTCACCTTTCAGACCGTCGTCGAGTTGGCCGGCCCGGACTTTTCGGCGGTCGGCGCCTTGAACCGGGCGGGATGTGCCGCTAACCTGACTCTTGTGGGCAAGGGGAGAAGGAGAGTGGTTAGCGTGGATAGCGTGGCGGTTGGGCGGAGGACGCTTTCGAAGGTTACGTGGCGGTTGATACCGTTTATGTTCCTGCTCTACATCGTGGCATTCCTGGACCGGGTGAACGTCGGGTTCGCGGCCCTGCAGATGAACAAGGACCTCGGGTTCTCCGATGCGGTGTACGGGCTCGGGGCGGGGATCTTCTTTATCGGGTACTTCCTCTTCGAGATACCGTCCAACCTCATACTGGAGCGCGTCGGGGCGCGGGTCTGGATCGCGCGTATCATGCTTACCTGGGGCGTCATCTCTGCGGCGATGATGTTCGTGACCGGCCCGGTGAGCTTCTACGTGCTGCGCTTCCTGCTGGGTCTCGCCGAGGCCGGGTTCTTCCCCGGCATGATCCTCTACCTGACCTACTGGTTCCCCGCCCGCGAACGCGCCCGCCGTGTCGCCCTGTTCATGACGGCCATCCCGCTGGCGGGCGTGATCGGCTCCCCGCTCTCGGGGTTGTTGTTGAGCCTGGATGGGCTTGCGGGACTTCAGGGATGGCAGATTATGTTCCTCCTCGAAGGCATACCGGCCGTCATTCTGGGCGTCGTCGTCCTCTTCTACATGACCGACAGGCCGGAGCACGCCGACTGGCTGGAGGAAGGCGAGCGCGGCTGGCTGAGGGACGCCCTGGAGCGCGAGAACCGCATCAAGGCCGACCACGGTGAGTACAGCACGCGCCGGTCCCTCACCAGCGGCAAGGTCTGGCTGCTCGCCTTCGTCTACTTCGGAGTCGTCACCAGCGTCTACGGCGTGGGCCTTTGGCTGCCCCTGATCATCAAGGGCTTCTCGGGGCTCAGCGACCTGCTGGTGGGTCTGCTCGCCGCGATACCGTATATCGCCGGCGTGATCGGGATGCTCCTCTTCGCCCGGCACTCGGACGCGACGGGCGAGCGGCGCTGGCACGTCGCCATTCCTACTTTCATAGCCACGGTGGGGCTCATCCTGACGGGACTGGTCGGGAACTCGACCCTGCTCCAGATGCTGGCCCTGACCATCGCGGCGCTCGGCATTTACAGCGCGCTGGCGACGTTCTGGTCGCTGCCGACGGCGTTCCTGAGCGGCACGGCGGCGGCCGCGGGGATCGCGCTGGTCAACTCGGTCGGGAACCTCGGCGG
>DASSMB010000195.1:0-60508 GCA_035689095.1 Rubrobacteraceae bacterium
GCTCACAGGACGATATTATCCGACGAATACACGCTCCTGCACCGCTACTGCACGTAATTACCGGCAAGTCGAAGCAATCAATGCCTGTCAGAGTGGCGCTGTTCACAATGGAGACTCGACGCTATATGCTCGCTGCATATACTCTGGCCCGCACTATCGAAGTCACATTACTTTAGAGACGGAGGCGATACTCGATGAAGGAAGCGCTTTACGGCATATCGTTGCGCAAAACGGAGAAGTATGAGGATCTCGCGCGGCGGGCTCAGGAGTCCGACGACCAGGAGCTGGCCGAGTTCTTCGACCGGATAGGCGAGGAGGACCATCGGCTGGCAGAGGAAGCCCGGCGGCTGCTCGCCCAGCGGGTGGCCGAGTAACACCGAAGAGTCACAGAGGGAGGTCAAGAGGCATGAGGATAGCATTCATCGGCCCGCCCGGAGCGGGCAAGAGCACCCAGGCGAAGCGGCTCGCGCGGTCGCTTCCCCACTGGAACACGAGTCCCAGGCTCTCCACCGGGGAGCTGGTGCGAGCGCAGATAGAGGCGGGGACGGATCTGGGCCGCGAGTTGGAGGAGCGGTATGAGCGTGGTGAGAGGGTCCCGAACGAGACGATCCTCTCGCTCGTGCTGCCGCGGGTGAGGAGGTCTGGAGGTTGGATCCTGGACAACTTCCCCGCTGATGTAGCTCAGGCGAAGGCGCTGGACGAAGAGATCGAAGAGCGCGGCGCCGGGGGTATCTCCCGCGTCATCTCCCTGGAAGGTCCATCCGAGGAGGAGTTGATCCGGCGCGTCCTCGGCGGCCGGGTCACCAGCCGGGCCACGGGCGAGGTCTACCACCTCCAGAACGACCCGCCGCCCGAAGAGCGCGAGAGACAGGACCCCGGCCCCTTCGAAAAGCGCGGCGATGATACGGAAGAGTCCCTGAAGAGGAACATGGTAGCCTACCGGCGCGAGGCCGCAGCGCTCAAGGAATACTACGAAGCGCGGGGCGTGCTCTCCGTCGTGGACGCCCGGAGATCCATGGACGAAGTAGCCGAGGAGGTCCTGGAAGCTCTCGGACATCCCGAGCGGTCAGAGTTCTACGCAGCCCTGCGTAAAAGCAAGACAGCGTAGAGAGAGCTGCTGGATCCTCCCGTCATCGAGGAGGTTCGACGCGGGAGATCCGCCAGTAAACCACCCCGCGTCCGCGCGTCACAGCATCCCGAACGTCGAGGCGCGGCGCGGGTAGCGGGAGACGCCGCTCCACCACGTCTTCGGCGAGGCGCCGGTAGGTGTCCAGCCCCGCCGGCGTCTCGCCGATACCGGCGGTCAGCGCCACCAGCGCCGCCGTCCCGACGCCGGTCTCGTAGGCCGAGCTTATGACCGGCCGGGCGCCGATCTCTCGCGCCCGGCTCGCCATCCGCAGCGCTTGCGAGATGCCGCCGAGCAGGGTCGGCTTGATCACGACCGCGCCCGCGTAACCGTGCTCCACCAGCATCTCGGGAGCCATACCGGCCAGCGACTCGTCCAGCGCGACCGGAATACCACAGACGCTTGCGAATTCCTTTAGACCATCCGGGTCCGCGAGCGGCTCTTCGATGTACTCGATCCCCACCCCCTCTACGCCGCGAGCGAACCGCAAAACCTCCTCGAAATCCCAGGCCCGGTTCGCGTCCAGCCTCAGCGAAACACTCTCACCAATTACGCTTCGTACCTCGCGCACGAGACTAATATCTTCCTCCACCGAAAGTCCGCCCACCTTCAGCTTTATGGCCTCGTAACCGGCGTCTTGCATCCGGCGAGCCTCTTGCAGGACTTCGGCGCGCGGTCCGGCAAGCAGCCCGTTCACGGACACGATGTCCCTCGGACTTGCCGAGACCAACTCTGGCAGCGTCACCTCGCTGGCCGCGGCATACAGGTTCCAGGCGGCCGCCTCAAGCCCGAAGCGTACGGAGGGAGCGGGGTTCGTGTCATCCAGCTCGCGGGCGAGAGTGCCGTCCGCGCGGGTCCAGGCGTCCTCCATATCCCGGCCAACCATCGCCGCCGCCAACCGGCGCAGCTCGCCAAGTGCGGCGCCCAGGCTCTCGCGGCTGAAGCCGGGGAGCGGCGAGGTCTCGCCCCATCCCACGGCGCCGTCCTCGCCGGTCAGCCGCAGCAGGAGCCCCTCACGCCGGCGTAACGTCGCGCCCTTCAACATGAGCGGTCCGGTAAGCGGCAGGCTGTAGCGGTAGAGATCCGCGCCGGCGATCCTCACAGTGCCGGTCTACCGCCGGGCTTACGGGCGGCGGGGAAACTTCGAGAAATCCGGCTTGCGTTTCTCCTTGTAGGCGTCGCGGCCTTCCTGAGCCTCCTCGCTCCCGTAGAAGAGGAGGTTCGCGTCGTGGGCGAGCTGCTGTATGCCGGCGAACCCGTCCTCGTGCGCGTGGAAGCTCGCCTTCAACATCCGCAGCGCGAACGGCGAGCGGTCCAGCATCTCCCGGCACCAGCTTACGGTCTCGGCCTCGAGCTCCGCGAGCGGCACGACCTTGTTGACAAGACCCATCTCGTAAGCCTCCTCGGCCGAGTACATCCGGCACAGGAACCACATCTCCTTCGCCCGCTTCGGCCCGACAAGCTGCGTGAGCACCGAGGCGCCGAAGCCGCCGTCGAAGCTGCCGACCTTCGGGCCCACCTGTCCGAACTTCGCGTTATCCGCCGCGATGGTAAGGTCGCAGATAACGTGCAGAACGTGCCCCCCGCCGACCGCCCATCCGGCGACCATCGCCACTACGGGCTTGGGGCAACGACGGATCTCCACATGCAGGTCCGTAACGTGAAAACGCCCGACCGACGCGCCGCCGGGGGTGCGCCGCGGGTCGGTCGGGTCCTCCAGGTATCCCGCGTCCCCGCGCACCTTCTGGTCCCCGCCGGAGCAGAAAGCCTCCGGCCCCTCACCGGTCAGGATGATCACCCCGACCTCGTGGTCCTCGCGGGCGTCTTCGAGCGCCCGCTGCATCTCGATGACCGTCAGCGGACGGAAGGCGTTACGCACCTCGGGGCGGTTTATGGTGATCTTCGCGATCCCCTCCGCCTTCTCGTATTTGATGTCCTCGTACTCTCCGGCTGGTTCCCAAGTTATGTTAGTCATGGAATGGATTATAGATATCTGACAGAAAACCTTTCAGTAAAGTCGTGTACGCTTCGCAAGCTTCGAGGCGCACGTTGTGCCCCGCGCAGGGAACAATAGCGGTCCTTACCTGTGGATTCGACTCCCGCATTCGGTGCGAGATCCCGGCGAACTTCCCGTCCAGCTCTCCCGCGACAGCGAGCATCGGAACGTCGAGTCCGGCAAGCTCTTTCCACAGCGACGGCTGGCTGCCCGTCCCCATCCCCCGCAAGGACTTCGCAAGCTCTCGCGGGTCGTTGCTCCTCCGCGCCTCGATAGTGCGCCGGAGCAGCTCTTTATCCCGCGCTAGCGACGCGAATAGTGGCTGGAGATACCAATCCCGAAGAAACTCGTCGAAGTCTCCCGTCTCCAGGCGCGCGGCGCGCCTCTCGTCCGCGATCCGGCGCTCCGTCCGCGCTTCCTCACTCTCCAGTCCCGGCGAAGCGGATTCCAGTAAGAGCCCGCCGTACCGCTCCGGGTAGCGCAGCGCGAGGTAGAGCGCCAGCCGCCCGCCCATCGAGTAGCCTACGAAAGCCGCCCGGTCTATCTCTAGCTCGTCCAGCACGTCCAGTACCATTCGCGCGGCGCTCTCAAAGGCGTACGACCCTGGAAGCAGGCCGACCGAACCACCATGTCCCGGCAGGTCCACGGATACGGAGAAGAACCTGTCTTCGAGGGCCGTCATTACGGCACGCCAGTCTTCGGAAGCTCCCATAAAGCCGTGCAGGAAGAGGACCGGGGGGCGTCCGGGATCTCCGCGCGACTCGTAGCGCAGCCGGGAGCCGGCCGGCAGGCTCACCCGGAGAGACGGGAGCGCAGGATCTTCTTCCATCCATCGGCCAGCTCCGGGACTTCGAGAAGCCGTCGTGCCAGGGCCGGATCGAAGCTCCCGTGCGCGCACTCGTTCACGAGACGCTGGGTGATGCCCGGGTTGGGCCGGTCCTCGATTCGCAGCTCATCCCCGGTACGCACCGTGCCCTCTTCGAGGACGCGCATGTAGAAACCCGTCCGCAGCGACTCCAGGGTGCGCCTGTGGAAGCCGGGCAGCCCTAGCTTCCGCTCCTGCTTCCAGCACGGGACTCGCGGTCCGCTAACCTGCACCCGCGAGGTACCGGCCGCGTACACGTCGCCCACGCAGATGCCGCTCTCATCGTCCCCGAACAGGGTCCAGTTCTCCCCCACGCCGCCGGGTCCCACAGCGTCCTCGCCGGAGAGGCCGTAGAACTCGTTCCAGAAAGCGTAGTGACCCAGAGGATGGCAGCAGAGGGCCTGATCCGGCGTCCCGTGGTTCTTCGTGTCCGCTACCCGGTCTCCCTCCAGCCCGCGTACTGTGACCCTCACCTCGCCGTCTACCGGAGCGCGGAAGATCGCGGACCGCCAGGTCCCGCGCTCGTCGGTAATGGTCCGCGGTTCTCCGGTAAAGATAGAGTTAATCTTGATCATTGCCTCAACATAACCCCGAGGCGACGCTGAGGCAAGCCGCTAGACTCCGCCGTTCAGGTCTCTATGGATCTCCTCCACAAGCTCCCGGTGCAGCGCCACGTTCTCCTCCCGGTCGGTCTTCACTTCGATCAGTGTCGAGCTCCCGCGAGCGCAGGCCGCACGATAAGCCTTCACGAACTCCGTCCCTGTGCGCGGACTCTCGTAGCCGAGCCCGAACATCGTCGCCGCCGGGCCGAACCCCACTCCCTGCGGTGTCCCGAAGTACGGCTCGAAGAACCCCCGGTGTCCCGCCACCGGCAGGAAAGAGAAGATACCACCGCCATCGTTGTTCACAACGATCACGACCACCAGCGCGTCCCGGAGCATCGCCAGCGAGTTCAGGTCATGCAGCAACGCAAGGTCCCCGATGATGAGCGTAACGGGTGCGCCACGACCGCGAGCGAAGCCGGCAGCGGTTGCGACGGTGCCGTCTATGCCGCTCGCGCCCCGGTTCGCAGCAACCAGTACGCCGGCGCCGTCCGTCACCGCGAAGGTGTCGAGGTCCCGCACCGGCATACTACTCGCCGCGACGAGACCATGATCTTTGGGGACATGCCGCGAGACCAGGCGAGCCACGAGCGGCTCGCTCAGATCTTCCGTCTCCGGGAGAAGCTTATCAAGGCTCCGGCTCACCTTCCCGGAGGCTTCCCGCCATCCCGCAAGCCATCCGTGCTGCAGCGGGGAGACTCCATCGAATGCCGCGCAGAAGTCTACGATGTCCATCTCCACGCTTTGGGTAACGCGGTGGCCGGGATCCAGCCGGAACGGGTTCTCGCGCACGACGATGTACGGCTGCGGGCGGCTACGGGCGACGAGCTTTTCGAGACGTTTCGAGAGCGCGCGCCCCCCGATGTGCAGCACGGCTTCCGGCGCGTGCGCCTCCGCGAACGTCTCGCTCGCTAGCAAGGCGTCGTAGTGGGCGACCACGTTTCGGGACTCCGCGCCGAGCCGCGCCTGGGAGCCCACATCCGGCAGGAGCGGCCATCCCAGGGCTTCCGCCAGCTTTATCACGGACTCGCCCTGCGCGCGGGAAGTGAGACGCCCGGCGATCACCACCCCGCGCTCTACGGTCCGCAGCTCCTCCCGGATGCGCCTTACCTCCGTCTCATCCACGGCGGGCTTCGTAGCCGCGTAGCGCGTGTAGGGTACATTGCTCTCCCGCCACGATTCCGGTCCCGGCGGAGCTTCCGCCTCATCGCCAGGGTCCGGGAGAAAAGGTTCGCGGAACATCAGGTTGAGGTGGACGGGGCCGGACGGGGAGCGGCGAGAGCGGTAGACGGCCTGGTCCACGGTTGTCAGGACCATCGCGGGGTCTATCGCCGGGTCCGGGGCGGGGAGGTCGAAGCGCCAGCGGACGTAGTCGCCGAAGATGTCGGGCTGGTCTATCGTCTGGTTGGCGCCGGTCTGGCGCAGTTCGGGCGGGCGGTCGGCGGTCAGCAGGATCATCGGCGCGCCGTCCACGGAGGCCTCCACCACGGCGGGCAGGCCGTTTGCTACGGCGGTGCCGGAGGTCGTGATCCAGGCCGCCGGGCTCCCGGTCGCCCGCGCGTATCCGAGAGCGGCGAACGCCGTGCCGCGTTCGTCGAAGTGTATTAGCGAACGGGCCCGGTCGTTCTCGGCGAGCGCCGCGACGAGCGGTGTGGAGCGCGAGCCCGGCGCGACGCAGAAGAGCCCCACGCCGCAGCGCGCGAGCTCCTCGACGATCAGGGCCGCCCAGAGGCGGTTAAGGTGCGGCGTGCTCTTCGGGGTCAAGCCCGAACACCCTGGTGAAGTCCCCGATCTTCTGCTCGATCTCCGCCCACTCTCCTTCCGGAGTAGATCCGGCGACGGCCCCCGCCCCAGAGTAGAGCGAGACCCTGCTGCCCCGCACGAGCCCGGACCGTATCCCGACGGCGAACTCGGCCCCGTCGGCCCCGATCCATCCGATAGCCCCCGCGTACCATCCGCGGTCGAAGGGTTCGAGCTTCCGTATCTCTTCCAGCGCCACGTTCTTCGGGTAGCCGCCGACGGCTGGCGTCGGGTGCAGCTTCGCGAGCACCTCCGCGTCCGTGACGCCCTCGCGCAGCGTGCCCCGGATCTTCGACACCAGATGCCGCCCCCGGGCCAGCTTCATCTCCGACGGATGGTCTTCGATCTCCAGCTCCGCGCACAGCGGCCCCAGGGTCTCCTCGATGCTGATCCGGACATAAGAATGCTCGGCCTGGTCCTTCACGCTCCGCAGTAGCTCGTCCCGCAACTCATCATCGTCGGCTACGGAAGCGCCGCGGGGCCTCGTACCGGCCACGGCCTCGCTCGTGATCCCGCGTCCCTCCCGCCGGAAGAGCCGCTCCGGCGACGCCCCCACGAACGCCGCTCCCCCCTCTGGCTCAACCAGGAAGTGAAAGCAGCCGGGCGTCGCCTCCCGCAGGCTCGCCACCAGCGCGACCGCGTCCACGTCCTCCTCGAACGCGAACTCGGCCCGGCGCGCGAGAACGACCTTATCCATCCTCCCCGCCGCGAAAGCGGCGAGCGCCGACTCTATATTCTCCCTCCACCCCTCGCGGTCCGGGCTGTCGGCGCGCGAGACGGGCGCCGGCAGGGAACCGGCGAGCCGGGGCCCCTTCAGCGGCAGGTTTTCGATCTCGTAAAGTAAATCTCCGGCTTTCTCAAGATCGCGCGGCAGGACGAGGTTGCATGCCAGCGTCGAAACGCCATCCCGGCGGCGCAACTCGAAGCGCGGCAGGACGAAGCGGCGAGCTCCGAACACCTGCCATTCTTCGCTCACTTCAGAGCCCGCATCGAAACTCAGCCCGCCGTAGTAGCGAGCATTCGCCGCCTCCGGCGACAGCAGAGCGAGCCGATCGGTCAGCTCATCAACATCCGCCGGTCTCTCCCCTTCCACGACATCCGCAACTCCGACGGCGGCCACGCTGATCTCGTCCTCGCGTCCCGACCAGAAGGACCTCGGCCGCATCGTTTGCGCGCCGAGCCACCGCAGCGGGTCAAGGTCTCCGGCGGGTACCTCCAGCCGCAAGACCCTCTCACCCCGCTGGAGGCCGGTGTTCAGCGCGAGAGCCCGGCTCACGGCGTCCGCAAGCGTCCACCGGACGTCAGTCCTCTCGAATACGGAGTCCCTGATATACCTACTCAGCAAGCTGGAGTATCCAGGGCGTCTTGTAAGGGATCCATTTCATCTTGATCCGTAGTGTATCAAGGTGCGTATGAAGGTTTAGCGGCTTCGCTCACATTCCGGGGCGCGGCTCGTGCAGGCGGGGATAGATCTCGCGGTACCGCGCATACGCCGCTTCGTACTCACCACTCTCTTCACCGGGACGCACGACCTCTCCTGTCGTATCTCCGGGCGTAACAATATCCTCCACCCTGAGTGCGCCGGAGGCGAGCCCGGCCAGTATCGCCGCGCCGCGGGCGGAGGCGACGGAGGCAACATTCTCGGGGAGCAGGCGCAGCGGGCGGCCGAGCACGTCGGCCAGGAGTTGCCGCCAGGGTTTACGGGCCGTTCCTCCACCGGCGAGACGCAGCTCCGGGATGCCGGCGCCGGTCTCCTCCAGGGCTTCGAGACCCTCGCGCAGCGCGAAGGCCACGCCTTCCAGCGCCGCGCGCAGCAGGTGGCCGCGGGTATGGTCGAGTCCGAGACCGGTCCAGGTCCCGCGGGCACTAGGATCGAAGCGCGGCGTCCGCTCCCCGCTGAGGTACGGCAGGAACGCGACGCCTCCGGCTCCCGGCGGAACGGCAAAGGCTTCCTCGTAGACCTCATCCCAGCCAGCGCCAAGCACGCGACGAGCCCACTCCAGCGCGAGTCCGGCGTTCTGGATGGCCGCCATCGCGTACCATCCCGTATCTGTCGCCGCGCGGTACAGGTGCGTCCGCTCGTGAGGATCCGGTTCAGGACGTTCTCTCGGGACCACGATCTGTCCCCCCGTCCCCACGGTGAGCTGCGCGACTCCAGATCTCATCAATCCGCTCCCCAGCATCGCCGCCGCCGTATCCGCCGCGCCGGCCGCGACCGGGATTTCCGCCCCGATTCCCAACGCTTCCGCGGCCTCTCGCGAGAGAGGCCCGGCGACGCTCCCGGACGGTACGAGCGGAGCCAGCAACTCATCCCGCAGCCCGAGAGCTTCTACCACCTCGTAAGCCCATCCGTCGCCTTCCAGGTCGTAGAGCAGGGTAGCCGAGGCGTCGGACGGCTCGGCGGCTGCCTCGCCTGTCAGCCGCAGGCGCAGCCAGTCCTTCGGCTGCAGCGCCCACCGGGCCCGAGCATAAACATCCGGCTCGTGGTCGCGCAGCCACAAGAGACTCGGCCCGGCCATCCCGGTGGCGGCGGGGTTGGCAAGCCTCCGGCGCAGGTCATCGCCGAGAGCCTGATAGACAGTGAGTTGCTCCGCCGAGCGGGTGTCGGCCCAGAGTATCGCCTGCCGGAGAGGCCGGCCTCCGGCTTCGGAGAGGACGACCCCGTGCATCTGGCCGGAGAGACCGATCGCCCGCACCTCCCCGCCGCGTTCCCCGATAGCGGTCCTGGTGGCCCGGATGACGCCGTTCCACCACTCTTCCGGATCCGTCTCCGCCCATCCGGAGCGCGGCGCCAGGACATCGTACGGTGCGGAGCCTTCGCCAAGTACTTCCCTCTCCGAGGAGAGCAAGAGCGCTTTTACGGAACCGGTGCCGAGGTCCAGGCCGAGTAGCATGCCAGCGATTAGAAGAGGCGCGGGACCGTCCCGCGACCCGGCCGGAGTGTGAACCCATAAACCACGATACCGGCAACGTTAGCAGCCCCCCACGTCACAGGCCACCGAAGAGCCCGGACCGAAACGCCGAGAGGGACGGAGCCTGTAACTTGCGCTCCGTCCCTCTCGTGTCCATCTGCCCTGCGGCGTTACGCCTTGACGTCCTCCAGTTCGGCCTGGACGATGACCCGGTTCGAGTAGTCCGGGAGCGTGCAGGCCTGCAGGCTTACGATGTTCTTTCCCTTCACCGGGTTGAGCACGTAAAGGTCGGTCGGTTTGACGACCATCGTCTTGAAGACCTTGTAGGTGTACTTCTGACCGTCGGCGTCGGTCAGGTAGATCTGGTCGCCATCCTTTAGCTTGTCGATATCGTAGAAGGCGAGATAGCTGCCGGTGCCGGAGTAACCGAGGCGATGTCCCGCGATGTAGACATTAGCCTCCTTCTCCCAGGGATTTCCGGTGCCCTTCAAATGTATCGCGGCGTTCTCCCGGAGCAACGCCTCATCCGTGCCCTCGCCAACGGGGATCTTGCGGTCCTTGATCCGCTCCATCTTGGGGATGGTGAGCTTGAGGGTCGGATCGGACGGTACCCTGGCGATGTCCTCCACCTTCTTGCCGGACTTCTCGTCGCCCTTCTTCGGGGCCACCTGCTGGTCCTTGGCCTGCTCCGACATCTTCTTGTCGGCCTGGCTGTCAGCCTGGCCGAACGAACCGCACGCGGCGAGCCCCGCCACCATCACTAGAACCGTCAGCATCAGCGCAAATTTCCTCAAACCCACCTCACACATCAACCCTCACTGGCCTTTAGTAAATCGCAAAACCGGGACCGCCTCACGCGGAGACGATCCCGGCTCGATAGCATCCTCTGCGTCCGCCTCCTATCCCTAGGCCTCGACGTCCTTCAGCTCACCGCGGACTATGAGCCTCTCAGTGTTCGAGTAGTCCGGGTTGCCGTTGGCGTCCACGTTGACGATCTCGCACGTCTGAAGAGTGATGACGTTCTTGCCCGGCACGGGGTTCAGCACGTCTACCTCAGTCGGGTGGACGATCTTCTTCTCAGACACCTTGTAAGTGTACTTCTGGCCGTCGGCGTCGGTGACGATGATGTCATCCCCCTTCTCCAGCGTGCCGATGCCGTCGAATGCCTTGTAGCTGGGCGTCCCCTGGTAGCCCTCGACGTGGCCCGCGAAGTAGACGTTCGCCTCCTTCTTCCACGGCCATCCGGTCGCGAAGCCACCGGATTTCGTCGGGTACCGGATGTGAATCGCCGCGTTGTTGGTCAACATCTGCGTATCGTCACCCTGCCCAGTCGGAAGATCCTTGAAGTCCTTGCCCAACTTCGGGATGGAAAGTCCGAGGGTCTTCTCCTTCGGCACCTTCGCAACGAGCTTCTTCTCACCCTTGCCGGAGTCTTTTTTCGCGTCGGACTTCTTCGCGTCGGACTTTTTAGTGTCGGACTCTTTCTTGGGAGCGGCCTTCTCGGACTTCTTGTCGGAAGCCTTGCTCCCCTGATCACCGCCGGACTGACCGGACGAGCCGCACGCGGCGAGCCCCACCACCATCGTCAGAGCCGCCACCAACAACACCATCTTCCTTAAAACCATCTCATCACCTCGTATTTCGGTTCTCAAACGCCAGAGTCTCGTCGAAGCCCTACAGCCCCGTTTCAGCAGCCAGCATCCTAGCGCCCGAACGTAACATAGCGGCTACAACTCGACCAAAGGTTTATTACAAACTCTCTCCGATGTCGAGGGTGCCAACCCTTGTTCAAACCTTTTATCAACCCTTATATATCAACGACACACCAGCGCGCAGTATAAAAATGACTCACTATCTCCGCGTTAGCGGACCACATACTAAGGAGATTGCCACTATTTGTAAAGACTTGCTCGATTGACGCCGCTCTCTCAGAAAATTTCTCAGATATCAGAACAACGGCCTTGACACGTTAGAATATATGTGTAAACTGCACATAGACTTCAAGAAGAGGTCTGCATGTAGGTAAATTGAGAGAGTTAGAGGAGGCAGAGATCATGGCTACGATGGAGAAGACCAACAAGGCTGCGGAGCGGCTGGCGAAGGCGACGAGCGACTCGTACAAGACGGTCATTGACCACACGGTGGCGCTGCAGGAGCGGAACGTCCGCTTCGCGCAGGGACTGGTGGACGGCGCGGCTGGCGAGCTTCGTCACCAGGCCGAGAGCAACCGGAGCCTCGTGGAAGAGCTAGTCGAGCGGGCCGAGAAGCAGCGCGGCGCCTTCCAGACCCTCGTGGAGGAGTCGGTGGACGCCTACATGGACTTCGTGTATGCGCCCTTCAGCTACTACAAGCAGGGTCTGCGGCTCATCGAGACCGAGGTCACGCAGGGCGGGTTCCCGATCCCGAACTATGACGACCTGAACGTTGGCGAGGTCACCAAGCTCATCGACAGTCTCACCGCCGAGCAGATCCGGACGGTCCGCGAGTACGAGAAGAAGAACAAGAACCGTGAGACCCTCATCGAGCAGTTCGACCGCAAGCTCAGGCCCGCCTCGTAAGAGAATCTCTTAAGAGAGCCTCGTAAGAGGACAACAGGGCACAACAGGAAAGGGCCGGGATCTCTTCCCGGCCCTTTCGCTTGCTCTTTTTTCGCGTATTATTTGAGCAGGTCTTTTAGATGCCCCTTCTTCTCCTTCATCGTTCCCTTGCGCTGGTCAGCGCGGCCTTCGGCCTTCTTGGTTCTGTCTCCGGTCAGGGCGCCCGCGGCCTCCTTCAAGCGGCCCGCGGCCTTATCCATCTTCCCTTCGCCCTTGTCCTGATTCGCGGTGTTGCGCCGCCTGCTCATCCTGTCCTCCTTGTTCCCGGTAGCATTTGCTACTTGCGTTTTACCCGCGGGGGTCGCGCCTAAACCTTCTCATCTGGACTATGGATAGGCACGTAAGTCCCGCAAACGCGGCGATTCCCGGCATCGGGGCTCCGTATCAGGGCTCGACCCGTCTGGAAGGTAGCTAATTTAGCATAGGCAAAGATCATTGTTTTTCTAGATGTCGGATAGAGGGTCCTGATGCATCCTTGTTAGTACAACCTGTCCAAGACAAAGGAGTGAGTTGATGAACGCAATGATCTCGGAGCACAAGGAGACGCTGGCGAAGATGCTGGTGGCCCTGTTCCTGGCGGCGTCTCTGCTGATAGCGGCCGTCGGTCCGGCGGATGCGGCAGCGAGGTCCAAGTGCAGAAACAACCCGGAGAACTTCAGCTTCTTCCACGGCAAGTGCCTCTCCGACAAGAGGATCGAGAAGCTGACGGGCGGCGAGTAGACCAGTAAGGTCGCGTATCTTCTAGAAGAGCCGGGGATCGATCCCGGCTCTTTTTTACGTGTTCTCTCCGGCATCCCAGGCAACCTTTTCCAGGCAGCCTTTCAACAGATTTCTCTCCCGATAAATGCTAAAAGGTACTGTATCGTAGGCACTATCAACTAGAGGGAGAGAATCGTGAACGTAGCTGCCATGACCCGCGTGGCTCTGATGGTCGCTGTAACAGCCGCCGCCGCGCAGATAGCGATACCGTTACCCTTCTCTCCCGTACCGTTCACGTTGCAGGTGCTTGCCGTGATCCTCTCCGGCCTGTTACTCGGCCCGCGCTACGGGGCTCTTTCGCAGGCGCTATACGTGCTCGTAGGGTCTATCGGTGTGCCGGTCTTCGCCCAGTTCCACGGCGGCCTCGGTGTCGTCCTCGGTCCTACGGGCGGATACCTCCTCTCCTATCCCTTCGCCGCCGCCATTGCCGGTCTCGCCGCCCACGCCGCCGCCAACTCTCCCCGCCGCCGCGCGCTGACCCGGAGCTTCGTCTGGGGAACGATCGGGCTAGCTGTCATCTACGCTCTTGGCGCGGCATGGCTCTCCGTGGTCGCGGACCTGCCGGTAGCGGCGGCCGTGGCGCAGGGAGTCCTGCCGTTCGTGGTCTTCGACGTGATCAAGGTAGGTCTCGCCGCACTCGTGGCGGTAGCCGCCGCGCCAGCCATCGCCACGTCGCGGGTTTAAAGATCCCGGAAGAACCAGGGCTCGCGTCCTTTAACGGATACTACTATTGTCGCCGCCTCGACTACGAACCCTTTATGCCACCGAGTCGAAGGTGCGCGCCAGGATCTTCAGCCCCTCCTCCAGCTCGTCGTCCGCGATGTTGAGCGGCATGAGGGTGCGGATGACGTTGCCGTACTGGCCGGCGGTGAGGAGGAGCAGCCCTTCCTGAAGCGCCGTCTCCACGACCTTGCCGGTGCGCTCCTTGTCCGGCTCGCGGGTTCCAGCGTCCTTGACGAGCTCCATCGCCGCCATCGCGCCCCGCCCGCGCACTTCGCCGACGAAGTCGGGGTGCTTCTGCTGGATGTCGCGCATCGCGCCCATCACGCGCTCGCCGAGGGCGTTCGCCTTGCCGAGGATGTCACTCTCCTCGAACTCCTCTATGACGGCGAGGGCCGCGGCGCAGGCGAGCGGGTTGCCGCCGTAGGTGGTGCCGAGGCCGCCGGTGTGGACGGCGTCCATGATCTCCGCCTTCCCCGTTACGCCGCCGATTGGCATTCCGCCGCCGAGGCTCTTGGCAGTCGTCACTATGTCCGGGATGACGCCGGAGTGCTCGATGGCGAACATCTTGCCCGTCCGTCCGAAGCCCGTCTGGACTTCGTCCACGATCAGGACGATACCGTGCTCGTCGCACAACTCCCTTAGCTGCCGCAGGTAGAAGTCCGGGAACGGGATGAATCCGCCCTCGCCGGAGACGGGCTCGCCGATTATCGCCGCGACGCTGCTGGGGTGCACGTAGCTCACGAAAGCCTTCTCCAGAGCGTTGAAGCAATCGCCCTGGCAGCCGCCGGAGCAGTCCTTGCCCGCCGGGCACCGGTACGGGTACGGGGCGGGGACACGGTAGATCTCCGGTACGAACGGCCCGAAGCTCTTCTTGTACGGGTCGGTCTTGCTCGTTAGCGACATCGCGAGCATCGTGCGGCCGTGGAAGGCGTTCTCGAAGGCTATAACCGCCGGACGGCCGGTGTAGGCGCGAGCGATCTTGACGGCGTTCTCCACCGCCTCCGCCCCGGAGTTGATGAACATGCTGCGCTTCTTGAAGTCGCCCGGCACCAGGGCGTTCAGTTTCTCGGCCAGCTCTATGTAGGGCTCGTACTCGGTGACGTAGAAGCAGGTGTGCAGAAAGCGGTCCGCCTGCTCCTTGACCGCCTCGACGACGCGGGCGTTCGTGTGCCCGACGTTCAACACGCCGATGCCGCCGCCGAAATCTATGAACGTGTTGCCGTCGACGTCGGTGAGGAGCGCGCCCCTCGCCTCCTGCACGAACATCGGGGTGGCGATCCCGATGCCCGACGTGACCGCCCTGTGCCGCCGCTCCATCAGCGCCCGGCTCTTGGGACCCGGTATCTCCGTCTTTATCCTCGTGGACTCCAGCATCTCAGCCACCTCTTCCTGTCGGCCTTACTCGTTCTAGTGTACTCGTTGTCGCGCCCTACGCGATACCCCCGAGAGAGATGTACTTCACGTCCAGGTACATCTCTCCCATGATGACTTCCCTCGCGCCCGAAGCCGCTCTCCGCCGAGGGCTACCTCCACGCCCTCCTCCAGCCCGTCACCGACCTTCATCGCGGCCTGCGTCGGTCAGGGTAGTCAGGACCTCGCCGTTCGCGGGGTTTGTCACGTCGAAGGTCTTGCCGGAGGCGATTCGCTCCGTCCACTCGCCACCGACGAAGAGCGTCTCGATCACTGTTTTTCTACTCTCGAATGTGCGATCAGACTCAAAAACTCATGCGCGATGTTGGCGGCCAGAAGCGCCGTTATCTGCGCCGGGTCGTACTGCGGATAGACCTCCACCACGTCGCAGCCGACGATGTTCAGACCGGCGAGGCCCCGCGCGAACTCCTGCGCCTCGCGGCTGGTGAAACCCCCGATCTCCGGCGTCCCCGTGCCGGGGGCGAAGGCAGGGTCCACGAAGTCCACGTCGAAGGAGACGTAGATCCTCGCATCGTCCACCCGCTCTCGGATGCGCTCTATCGTCTCGGGGATGCCGATCTTTCTTACAGCGTCCGTCGGAACAAGCTCGAAACCCATCTGCCGCGCGTCATCCCAGTCGCGCTCGTCGTAGATAGAACCCCGCATCCCCACCTGGATCGAACGCTCCGGTCTCAACAGCCCCTCTTCCACAGCGCGGCGGAAAGGCGTACCGTGAGTGTGCTTCTGCCCGAAGTAGGCGTCCCAGGTATCCGGGTGCGAGTCGAACTGCACGAGAGCGAGCGGTCCGTGGACGGCAGCGGCGGCCCGAAGCTCCGGCAGCGCGATGGAGTGGTCGCCGCCGAGCACTACGGGTATGACGCCGGCTCGGTGGATGGTCTCCAACCCTTCCGCGATCTTCTGGTAGCTGGCCTCGATATAGCCGGGAACCACAGGCACGTCGCCGTAGTCTATGACCGAGAGGTGATCGAAGATGCCGACACCCAGGCTGGGGTTGTACCGCCGCAGGAGGTGCGAGACGGCGCGTATCCCCTCGGGCCCAAAGCGGGCTCCGGCGCGGAAGGTGGCGCCTGTATCGAAAGGCGCTCCAACGATGGCGACGTCGGCGTTTTCGAGATCCTGCGTGTTCGGCAAGCGCATGAAGGTGCGCACGCCGGAGAAGCGCGGCGTCTCGAAAGAGTCTGCCGGTTCGTAGCTGGTCACGGGCATCTACCGGCCCGCGCTCGGAGCATCCGCTCTCGCCGCTCTCCGGCGAATTTTCCGCGACACGACCGGATGATCTCGCCCCAGCGCACGTCTCCAGGCGGGGAGATACCCGCTTAGTGTAAAGGTAAGAGAGGCAACCGCTTTGAGCTTCATCCCCCGCCCTGCCGGGAACCGTGACGGCCGCGCGATTCCCTCGGGCTGCGGACCACCATGACCGGACAGTTCGCGTGCCGCAATACGCTGTCCGAAGTGCTACCCAGGAGCCGCCTCAGGGGACCGGAGCCCCTGACCCCCATGATTATCAGGTGAGAGTCCAACTCGTCGCTCAGGGCGATGATCTCCTCGTCCGCATTGCCCAGCCTCAGATGGGCCTGCGCGACGGTCGCGCCGGTCTCTTCGATCCTCTTTACTTCCTCATCCAGTATCTCCTGGGCGGCTTTCTTAACCTCGTCGTACAGCTCCTCGTAGATACGCTGACCAGCGGCGAACGCTACCACCGGCTCCACGAACACGACGTGCAACTCAGAGCCGGTCTTCTCCGCGATCTCACCCGCCACCCGCGCAGCTAATGCCGCAGTGTCGGAGTCGTCGCTCGCTATGAGTATCTTTGTTGGGAACATGGTGTCCATCTGTTTTCCTCCTCTCTCGCCAGTTTTCCCCGCGAGGCAAAATGGACGGCTCTGGCCCGTGATGCCGGACGCTCAACCCGCCTGAACCGCAGTGGCTCGTTGCGCTCGCGCACATCTGCGGCGTCCGCCAAACCACCTCTCCTTCCCGACGTGATCATATACCCGCGCCCCCTTACGCCGCACCCCGAACGATCCATCGGAGTATCAGGGACGTGTCTGCTATCTAAGGAGCTTCGCGGGGTCCATGTAGGACAGACCGTGGGCCTCGGCGGTCGGCTCGTGGACGAGGTTGCCGTCCAGCGTGCTCAGGCCCTTCGCCAGCGCCGGGTCAGCCGCCGCGGCTCCTTCTATCCCCTGATCGGCTATCCTGATCAGGTACGGCAGCGTCACGCTCGTGAGCGCCAGCGTGGAAGTCCTCGCAACCGCGCCGGGGATGTTCGCCACGCAGTAATGCACTACTCCTTCTTCTATATAGGTCGGGTCCGAGTGCGTCGTCGGACGCGCCGTCTCCACGCACCCGCCCTGGTCTATAGCCACGTCCACGACCACCGAGCCGTCCCTCATGCTCGCCACCATGTCCCTGGTCACGAGCTTGGGCGCCTTCGCCCCGTGTACCAGCACCGCTCCTATGACCACGTCGGATTCGGCGACGTAAGAGGCGGTGCGCGCGCGGTTCGGGATCACCAGGTCCACCCGCCCCTCGAAGATGTCGGAGAGGTACGCGAGCCGCTTGGGGTTCACGTCCAGCACCCTGACGATGGCCCGCATCCCGACCGCTATCTTCGCCGCCTCCGTCCCGACCACCCCGCCGCCGATGATCGTAACCTTCGCCGCCGGAGTGCCGGGGACGCCTCCGAGCAGCAGTCCCGCGCCACCCTGCGGGCTCTCCAGGCAGTGGGCCGCGGCCTGCGTCGCCATCCTTCCGGCCACCTCGCTCATCGGTGTGAGGAGCGGCAGGCTCCCATCTGGTGTCTCGACCGTCTCGTAGGCTATCGAGTTGACCTTCTTCTCCATCAGGAACTCGGTGAGTCCCTTGTCCGCCGCGAGGTGCAGGTAGGTGAAGAGCTGCTGACCTTCCTTGAAGCGGTCGTACTCCTCCGGGATGGGCTCCTTGACCTTCACGATCAAGTCCGCCGCCTCGAAGACCTCTTCAGCGCTCTGGACCATCCGCGCCCCGGCATCGGCGTACTCCCCGTTCGTAAAGCCCGCTCCCGCGCCGGCCCCCGACTGCACAACGACCTCGTGGCCGTGATGCACCAGCTCCGCGACCCCGTCCGGCTGCATCGAAACGCGGCCTTCCTTGTCCTTGATCTCCTTCGGAACCCCTACCACCCGCGCCATTGTCCGTCCTTTCCCCAAGACTGCCCGATACCCTGATTATCTTATAACAGGCCTACAGTAAACATGCAATGATACTGTCATATGGGTTGCGAAGGAGTATGAAATAGAGGTAGCCGGGGTTTTAGCCGCTCTCATCGTCGAGGGAGTACGCGGGGGCGTTGAAGTCCCACTTTATAGAGATCAGCCGCAGGATGAAGATGAGTGCCGCGGCCGCGGGGCCGGAGATCGCGGCGGAGACGCCGAGGGCGGTCAGCAGGACGTATGCGCCGGCTCCGGCGAGCGAGGCGGTGGCGTAGATGTCGCGGCGCAGGACCATCGGTATCTCGGCGCACAGCACGTCGCGCAGCAGTCCCCCTGCCGCGCCGGTGATGGCGCCCATTATGACGACGATGAGGCTCGGGACTCCGGCCCTCTCGGCGATCTGGGCTCCGGCGACAGTAAAGAGCGCCAGCCCAAAGGCGTCCGCGACGAGCAGTGAGAGGCGGGGCGGCCGCTGGAAGCGCGTGTAGACGATGGTTGCCGCTGCCGCCAAGAGGATGACGACAAGGTAGTTGGGGTCTTCGATCCAGAATACCGGGTGACGGTCGAGGAGGACGTCCCGGATCGTACCGCCGCCGATGGCCGTTACGAGGGCGACGACTATCACCCCGAAGACGTCCATGCTCTTCCGGCCGGCGCTCAGGGCGCCGCTGACCGCGAAGACCGCGACCCCGAAGAAGTCCAGCGCGTGCAGTACGCTCGCCGGGCTCACCCGCTCTCTCCCGCGCCGGAGATCACGAATGAGTCCGCGCCCGCAGAAGAGGCACTTGCTTTACTACGCGAAACATTACGATAATAGTTCAAGTGTACTAGGATAGATCAAGTCGCAGAGCTACGCGCGAAGCGGCGCGGGTGTTTTGGATGGGAGGCGGATTGGCGACTAACGGCGGGACGGTTGGGTTCTCCATAGGAGAGGTCTCGCAGGCGATAGGGCTCGCGCCGCAGACCCTGCGGCTGTGGGAGCGGGAGCGATTGATCCACCCTCAGAGGACCGGACGAGGATACAGGGTCTACAGCGAAACAGACGTGGAGCGGCTGCGAAAGATAAAGCACCTCAGAAAGACGGAGGGCCTGAACTTCGCCGCGATCCGCAAGCAGATCGGCACCGCCGAGACGCGAACCGCCCCTGACACGAAGCGCGGCGCGCGCAACTCCGCCACTCCCGGCGAACAACTCCGCAAGCTCCGCATCCGGGCGCACAAGACGCTAAAGGAGGTCTCAGAGGCGACGGGTCTCTCCATCTCGTTCATCTCCGCCCTGGAACGCGGGGGTTCCGGCGCGTCGGTGGCCTCGCTCCGGCTGCTGGCCGGGGCATACGGGGTGAGCATGCGCGAGGTCTTCGGAGCGGACCTGGAGCAGAACTCGCCGCTGGTCCGCAGCGACGAGCGGCCCGTGATGCAGTGGGACAACGGCGTGCGATTCGAGGAGATGGCCTCCGGCGAGAAGGTGATGGACCCATCATACATAAAGGTCCCGCCCGGCGGCGGCAGCGAGGGCTTCTACTCCCACAACGGAGAGGAGTTCATCTACATAATCTCCGGCACGCTGTTCGTGGAGCTGAAGGACCAGGGCTCATACCACCTCACCCCCGGCGACACTCTCTACTTCCCATCCACCACCCCGCACCGCTGGTGGGCCGAGGACGAGCCCGTCGAGGCGATCTACGTGAACACCCCTCCGACTTTCTAGCCGTTCTTACGTGAGCATAGATCCGCACCTAGACGCGCTACTCTCGATGCCCGTCCTGTCGGGGCCGGTGGTCTCTCCGGACGGCCGCTGGGTCGCGTGGAACTGGTCCCGGCTCGGTCCGGCGACGGACGTCTTCGCCGCCCCGACCGACGGCTCCGCTCCCCCGCTCCGCATGACCGGGAGCCACGACGATACGCAGGTGGTCTCCTGGACGCCGGACAGCCGGGCGGTGCTCGCGGCGCAGGACCACGACGGCGACGAGCGGGCGCGGCTCTTCCGGGTGGCGCTGGAGCATCCGGGTGTAATGGAGCCGCTCACGGAAGAGTCACCCGGCTACTACGTCCGGGGCGGGCAGACGCACCCGAACGGGCGCTGGCTAATCTATGGGGCGAACTTCGACGTGGAGACCGGAAAGGAGATAGAGCCTACCTGGGTCCTCCGCCACGACCTCAAGACCGGCGTGCGCCATACGCTGGCCCGGCCGGAGAGGAGCGCCTTCGCCGAGCCGCAACTAAGCAACTCCGGCGAGCACGTACTCTACCACCGGAGCGACATCCACCCCGAGGGCCGGCAGGTCTGGCTCGTGGACATCGAGGGCCACGCGGACCGCGAGATCCTGAACTTCGGTTCCAGGACGAAGGTATCCGCCTCGTGGTTCCCGGACGGGCGGCGGATATTGTTCCTGGTCGAGGCGGAGACGCACCGGCGGATCGGCGTCTGGGACATGGACGGCGAGTCCACGCGCTGGCTCCTGGACGACCCGCAGCGCGGCATCGAATACGCTTTCGTCCCACCGAACGGCGGACCCGTCGTCGCGGTCGAGATGCGGGAGGCGAGGGTCCGGTCCTCCCTGCTAAATGCCGAGAGCGGCGAGGAGGCGCGGATGCCGGACCTCCCTGGCAACCTGATACCACTCGCTCCGGCGAATGATGGAGCCTGGATCTCCCTCCACTACAACTCCCGAAACCCGGTGGACCTGGTTCGCTACTCATTGAAACCCGGTGAGAACCCGAGCAGCCTCACCCGCCTCTGGGAGCGAACATCTCTGGATCCTAAGAGCCTGGCTCCCGCCGAAGACTTCCGCTGGCGCTCGGTCGATGGCCTGGAGATACAGGGATGGCTGTACCGCGCCACGGGCCGGAGCATCGGGACAGTCGTGCTCGTCCACGGCGGTCCCACGAGTATCAGCGAGGACCGGTTCAATGCCCAGGTCCAGTACCTCGTCGGCCGCGGCTTCGACGTGCTGTCTCCCAACTACCGGGGCAGCATCGGGTTCGGACTGGAGTTCCAGGAGAAGATAAAAGAGGACGGCTGGGGAGGTCGGGAGCAGGAGGACATACGGACCGGCATCGAGGCCCTGATCTCCGCCGGAATAGCGGAGCCGTATAGGGTCGGCGTTACGGGCACGTCCTACGGCGGATATTCGGCGTGGTGGGCGATCACTCACTACCCGCCCGAGACCACCGCCGCCGCGGCCCCCATCTGTGGCATGACCGACCTCACCGTGGACTACCACACCACCCGCCCGGACCTCCGCCCCTACAGCGAAGAGATGATGGGCGGCACTCCCGAAGACATCCCCGAGCGTTACACGGAGCGTTCCCCCATCAACTTCATCCAGAACGTCCGCGGCAGTCTACTCATAGTCCAGGGTCTGAAAGACCCGAACGTAACGCCCGAGAACGTACAGGTAGTCGTCGAAGAGCTGGACCGCCGGCGCATCCCCTACGAGCTACTCACCTTCGAGGATGAGGGCCACGGCATCTCCCGCCCGGATAACCTGAAAGTCCTCTATCCGCGGCTGGCGGATTTCTTCGAGGAGGCTTTCCTGGAGGATCGGCGCAGATAGCTCAGTCGTTGCGGGGGCGCGGCCGGGATACCCGGCGCAGCAGAGTACCATTCGAGATCCCTCTCGTTCTCGGAAGCCTGGCAGAGTCTGGCCTCCAACCAAGCGTTACGTATCCCGGCTCAGCCTGCGTGGACCGCGCTCCGAACGCCCCGAGCGTCCCGAACGCTCCGAGCGGCCTCCCGAACCGGCGACCATCAGCGCCGAGACCGCCGCTATCCACACCAGCCCTGCCAGAGCGCCGAGCAGGGGGACCAGGAAGTGCAGGAGCGCCAGCAGCGCGACCACGAAGCCCGCGAGAGCCAGCCACCTCGGCAAGACACCTGTCTCTAGCGCGAGCAGGGAGGTCGCACTCACCAGCACCGCCGTACCCACCTGGCAGAGGTGGTACAGCCAGGCGGAGAGCGTCAGCGACGCGAGCATGAGCCGCGTATCTTGCCCGAAACCCTCGAAGCGGAGCAGGGTGGCCGGGTAGAGTACCTCTGCCGCGAACCCCGCGCTCGCGAGCGTCGCGAACATGACTCCTCCGGCCAGCGCGGCCGACGAGAGACCTCCCGCTTCGCCCTCGGCGCGCCGCAGCATCCCGTGCAGTATCCCGAGGAACCAGACGAAAAAGAAAACGTGGAAGAGCGGGAACACGCCGTTCCACAACACGAAGGCGCCGATCCCCTCGTCAAAGTATGAGGCCGCTTCCGAGAGGGAGCCGGGTGCGTCAGGGTACCCGACGATGTAGGCGGGTATCATGAGGATCACCGACAACAGGCCGCAGATGCCGCCCAACCTTACCAGGTTACCGCCCGCCATCTCGACCTCCCATGCTCGACACCAAAACCATCAAACGCGAAGCCTAGTATGGGTCATGTCTGCGACAATCGCTACTCGACCCGTAAACGACCTCCGCCAGCCCTCAGATCCTCCCAGGCCATTCAATACCAACCTGCCCTGTAATGCCTCGCTATACTTATTCTGTCTTTTATCTTGTCTTGACTCTATTACAGTAACTGTGTATCGTTCGTGCAATGCGTTACATTGACCGGCGCAGGCCGGAGGAGGAGACAACATGGACGTAATGCGGGGTCTCGGCGAGCACGGTGAGAGCGGATCTCTGGCGGGAGTGGACAACCTCCTGCTCCACTTCACGCCGTTTGCGGAGGACTGGTCGAAGCTGCCGGTGATCGTCTCGGGCGACGGCTGCTACATTACGGACGACCGGGGCAACCGCTACGTGGACGGTCTCGCGGGCCTGTTCACGACGCAGGTCGGGCACGGGCGGACGGAGCTCGCGGAGGCGGCCTACAACCAGATGAAGGAGTTAGGCTTCTTCCCGAACTGGAGCTTCCAGCACCCCAGAAGCCTGGAGCTGGCGGACAAGCTGGCGCGGATAGCGCCGGGGGATCTCTCCTCCACGTTCTTCGTGTCTTCGGGGTCGGAGGCGGTGGAGACGGTCATCAAGCTCTCCCGGCAGTACCACCACGCCAACGGGGAGCCGACGCGCTACAAGGTTATATCCCGCAAGATCGCCTACCACGGCACCACGATGGGCGCGCTCTCGGTGACGGGGCTGCCGAGCTTCAAGGCCCCGTTCGAGCCGCTCTTGCAGGGCTTCCACCACGTACCCAACACGCAGCAGGACCCGGAGGGCGCGGCGGACGCTATAGAAGAGGCGATAGAGTTCGCCTCTCCCGAGACCGTCGCTGCGGTGATCCTGGAGCCGGTCCAGAATGCTGGCGGGTGTCTGGTGCCGCCGCCGGATTACTGGAAGCGGGTGCGTGAGATCTGTGACCGCCACGGAGTTCTTCTGGTCTCGGACGCGGTGATCTGCGCGTTCGGGAGGCTCGGGGAGTGGTTCGGAATAGAGCGCTTCGACGTGGTGCCGGACATGACCAGCTTCGCCAAGGGCGTGACGAGCGGGTACTCGCCGATGGGCGGGGTGATGGTGAGCGAGAGGATCCAGAACGCCCTGCGCTCTCACGAGCCCATGTTCATGCACGGCTCGACCTTCGGGGGGCACCCGGTATCGAGCGCGGTGGCGCTGGAGAACATAAAGATCATCGAACGCGAGAAGCTCCTGGAGAACGTGCGCAACCTCGAAGGTCACTTCGGGGACGAGCTGAGGCGGATGGCCGAGGGTCATCCCATCGTGCAGGAGGTCCGGGGGATGGGGTTCTTCTGGGCGGTGGAGCTGAAGCCGGAGCGGGCCGATGGCACGCCGCTCGAAGGCGAGGAGTACCAGAAGTACTTCAAGGGCGTGCTCTCGCGGAGGCTGGTCGAGAACGGGCTCATCTGCCGGTTCGACGACAAGGAGGACCCGGTCATTCAGTACTCCCCGGCGCTCATCGCCGACAGGGAGGTCCTCTCGAAGATCGCGGAGATCACCGACGACGCCCTGAGCGAGCTGGAACGAGAGCTGGGCTACCGGGGATAGCGGAGCGAACGGATGACCCGCCGGGAGCGCGCCGACGCCATCGTCGTGGGAGCGGGCCTCTCCGGCCTGACGGCGGCCCGCGAGATCGCGAGGGCCGGGCTCGACGTGCTCGTCCTCGAAGCCAGGAGCCGCCCCGGCGGACGCACGCAGGCCGTGGGGATTAGAGGGTGTCACGGTGGACCTGGGCGGCGAATGGGTGGACGAGGCGCACGCGGAGATCCGGGACCTCGCCACCGAACTGGGTATCCCCCTCCACCCCTTCGAGCGCAAGAAGGAGAAAGCCCGGTGGCGGTTGCGAAACAGCCTCCACGACGAGATGCCATTATCGGAGAGGGACGCGAGGGCCTACCGGCGGATGAACGAGGCGCTGGTGGAGATAGCTTCCGGCGCGGACCTCGAAGCTCCATGGAAGGGCGCTCCGGCGGAAGATCCCAGCATCCATGACTGGCTGCGGCACGAAGGGATGAGCGATGAGGGACTCCACGTCGTCGAGACGCTCGTCTCCAGTTGTGGATCCACGGTGCCGCTGGACCGGATGTCGTTCTACTCCTACGCCGTCAAGGTGGCGACGCGCGGCGGACCGGGGATGGGCAACGAGTTCCGGGTCGAGGGCGGAGCGGGGAGCATTTCGGAGGCCCTCGCCGCGGACCTCGCGGAGAAGGTACGCTACTCCACGCCGGTCATGGAGGTGCGGCAGGACTCGGATGGCGTCGAGGTGCGGTACGCGGGCGAGGGAGGTCCCGCGTCGGCGCGGGCGCGACGGGCGATACTCGCCGTCCCGTTTACGTGTTACCGGGACATCCGCTTCGATCCCGAGCCGCCGCCCGAGTTCCGGCGTATGACCTCTTCCTCCCTATATGGCGTGGTGCGTAAGACGTTCTTCGTCTTCGACGAACCGATTGACGCTTCGACCTTCGCCGTCACCGACACGCCTCTGGGATACTGTGCTGCGACTCAGGCGGCGCGGGATGGCGAGTCGAGAGGCATCGTCTCCTTCTCCGCCGGCAGGCCGCTGCTCCCGGAACTGGGGCGTCCGGCGGAGGAGCGCAGGCGGCGGGCGGTGGCGTTGCTCCGGGAAATGTACGATGTCCCCGAGCCCGTGGCGGTCGTCGAGAGAGTGTGGCCCGACGAGCACTGGACGCGGGGCAGCTACATGATCATGGGCCCGGGAGACATGGCGGCCTTCGGTGCGAGCATGGGCGGCTCTTTCGGGAACGTATGTCTCGCCGGGGCCGAGGGGATTGCCGCGGCCCCGAGCTTCATGAACAGCGCGGTTAAGGCGGGCTCGCGCGCGGGCCGGGAGGTGGCGGAAGCGCCCGGAGCGGGAGTCGTGAGGACGGCGTGAGGATGGCATGAGGGCGAGGCGGACTGCTCGGCTGGGTCCCTTGTAGAGTTCTGTGCGTATACGGAATCGAGACGCTCAAGTAACAGAGTCGCGGCAGGTTCGTAGGAAACAGGAGGCAACGGGTGGAAGATAGAAAAACGACACACCGGCAGACGCCGCCCGCGGGTTCGCCGGAGGCCGGGCGCGGGGTGGCGGTCAGGTTGGCGGGCGTAACCAAGAACTTCGGGGAGTTCGTGGCGGTGGACGACCTCACGCTCGACATCTACGAGGGCGAGTTCTTCTCGTTGCTCGGACCGAGCGGCTGCGGCAAGACCACGACGCTGCGCATGATCGCCGGCTTCGAGGAGCCCTCACGAGGAGAGATCTCCGTCGCCGGGGAGCAGGTGCAGGGCGTCCCCCCGTACAGGAGGCCCGTCAATACCGTCTTCCAGTCCTACGCCATCTTCCCTCACTTAAACGTCTTCGACAACGTCGCCTTCGGTCTCCGGCGGGCCGGCGTAAAGGGCGATGAGTTACGCAATCGGGTCATGGAAGCGTGCGAGATGGTGCAACTCCAGGGTTTCGAGAAGCGCCAGCCGAACATGCTCTCCGGCGGCCAGCAGCAGCGCGTCGCCCTGGCGCGGGCGCTCGTCAACCGTCCGAAGGTGCTGCTCCTGGATGAGCCGCTCGGCGCACTGGACCTGAAGCTCAGGAAAGAGCTACAGCTAGAGTTGCGTACCCTGCAAGAGGAAGTCGGGATCACGTTCGTCTACGTCACCCACGACCAGGAGGAAGCGCTCACGATGAGCGACCGGATCGCGGTGATGGATGGCGGGAAGGTCCAGCAGGTCGCCAACCCCGCCACCCTCTACGAGTTGCCGCGCAACCGCTTCGTCGCCGGCTTTATCGGCCAGACGAACGTGCTCTCCGGCGCCGTCGAGACCGTAAACGGCGAGCGGGTAACGATCCGGGCCGGCGGCGCGAGCGGCGCGGAGATAGAGGCGGTCGCCCACGAGGAGGCCAGGGTGGAGCCGGGCGGCGAAGCGCACGTGGCGGTTCGGCCGGAGAAGCTCCGCTTCGGGGACTCGGGAGACAACGTGCTCTCCGCGGAGGTAGTACAGATCGTTTACCTGGGAGCGAGCACCCAGTACATCATGAAGCTCGCAAACGGAGGGAGGCTGGTCCTGTACCAGCAGAACTCTCACGACGCGGCGGTGGGCGCGGTCGTGGGCGATGAGGTGCTGGTGTCCTGTGACGCCGCCAACTGCTTAGTGCTAGGAGGCTAGACGTGGAGCGCAACACGAGCATTACCAGGGGCAGGTTCCTGAAGGTCATGGGCGCCGGGGCTGTGGCCGGCACGACGCTCTCGGTGCTGGCGTGCCAGCCGAACACCAACGCCCAGAGCAGCGGGGGCGGTGGAGACGGCGGCGGAGGGAAACCGAAGAAGATCAACCTCTACAACTGGTCGGACTACGTCGCCAAGAGCACGCTACCGGGGTTCGAGAAGAAGACCGGCATCAAGGTGCAGCAGGACTTCTACGGCTCGAACGAGGAGCTGCTGGCGAAGCTGCAGGCCGGAGGCACGGGCTATGACGTGATAGTGCCCTCGGACTACATGGTCTCGATCATGCGCAAGTCCGAAGTCATCGAAAAGCTGGACAAGTCCAAGATCCCGAACTTCAAGAACCTCGACCCGGACTTCAAGGGCCTCCCCTACGACCCGAACAACGACTACTCCATGACCTACCAGTGGGGCACCACCGGCATCCTCTACGACCCGGAAGTCGTCGAGGAAGAAGTAACCGGCTGGGACGCGATGTGGGACGAGAAGTACTCCGGCAAGATCGGGATGCTAAACGACGTCCGCGAGACGTTCGGGGCCTCGCTCAAGCGTCTCGGATACTCGCTCAACTCCACCGACAAGGGCGAGCTGGACGAGGCCCAGTCCGAGCTGGAGAAGCAGAAGCCGCTGTTGCGCGGGTACTTCGGCTCCCCGGAGGGCGGGGACCTGGTCGTCGGCGGCGACCTGGCGCTGGCGCACGTCTTCTCGGGCGACGGGTTTTCCGCGATAGCCGAGAACGACAAGCTCGTCTACATCATCCCCGACCAGGGCGCGACCCGCTGGACGGACAACATGGCGATCCCCAAGGGCGCGCCCAACCCGGACGTCGGCCACCAGTTCATCAACTACATCCTGGACCCGAAGGTCGGCGCTGACCTCTCCAACTACACCTACTACGGATGCCCGAACAAGGCATCTATGCCGATGATCGACAAGGCGGCCAAGAACGACCCGGCGATCTACCCGCCGCCGAAGGTCTTCGAGCGGCTGGAGGTCATAAAGGACCTGGGCTCGGCCACCAAGGACTACGAGCGCCGCTTCACCGAAGTAAAGAGCGGCTAGGATGCGCGGCCGGAAAGGAGGCTGGTCCCTGGGGCTGGCGGGGTTGCTCGCGCCGGTGACGTTGTGGCTCGGGTTGTTCTTCCTGGTGCCGCTACTGTTGATCCTGGCGTACTCATTCGGGACCAGCGGGCCTTACGGCGGGATCACGCTCGGCTTCAACCCCGGCAACTACCTCAACGTCTTCGACCCGCTGTATCTGCAGATCGTGGGCCGCACCTTCGTCATCGCGGCGATCAACACGCTCATCTGCCTGCTTCTCGGCTACCCGCTGGCGTACTTCATCGCCTTCAAGGGCCGCAGACGGCGGACGATGCTCATACTAATGGTCATGGTCCCGTTCTGGACTAGCTTCCTGATCCGGGCCTACGCCTGGGTCGTTATCCTGAACGGCAACGGCATCGCCAACAAGACGCTCCAGTTCCTCGGCATCACCGACGGCCCGATCAACCTCATCTTCACCCCCGGAGCCGTGACGCTCGGGATGGCCTACGCCTACCTGCCGTTCATGATCCTGCCTCTGTACGCCGCCCTGGAGAAGTTCGACGTGCGCCTCAAAGAAGCCGCCCAGGACCTCGGGGCGAGCCGGTGGCACACGTTCTGGCGGGTAACGTTCCCCCTGAGCATGCCTGGCGTGATCGCGGGCAGCATCCTCGTCTTTATCCCGTCGGCGGGGGAGTTCGTGATACCGGACCTGCTCGGCGGCTCCCGCACGGTGCTGATGGGCAACCTCGTGCAGCAGCAGTTCCTCCAGGCCCGCGACTGGGCGTTCGGGAGCGCCCTGGCGATGATCCTCGCGGCGCTCCTGCTCGTCGCCATCATGTTCTACGTCCGTAAGGTCGGCACCGAAAAGCTGGAGGGGGTGTAGGATGGCGGCTGTCAGGGGCGGGCCGGTGTACAAGGGGATGGGCAAGCTACCCGACCGGGCATTGCTCGTGCTATCGGTGTTCATCTACCTCTTCCTCTACGCGCCCATCGCAATCGTCATCTTCTTCTCGTTCAACGACGCCAAGAGCACCCAGAACTGGGCCGGGTTCTCGACCCGGTGGTACGGGGAGTTGATCCGGGACCAGACCGTCCTGGATGCCTTCTACAACTCCATGATCGTCGGCGTAACGGCGACGGCGATAGCCACCGTGATCGGGACGCTGACGGCTCTCGCGCTCTCGCGCAACGACTTCCGGGGCAAGACGTTCGCCGACTCGGCGATCTACGCCGCGACCGTGATGCCGGAGATCGTGGTCGGCGTGAGCCTGCTGGTCTTCTTCGTCGCCGCCCAGATAGGCCTGGGGATCACGACGATCATCATCGCTCACGTCGCGTTTACCATCTCGTTCGTCACGATAGTGGTGCGGGCGCGTCTCTCGGGGATGGACCGGTCCATCGAGGAGGCGGCGCAGGACCTGGGGGCCAGCCCGGTCCAGACGTTCCTGCGGGTGACGCTGCCGCTGATACTGCCGGGGGTGATGGCGGGGGCGCTCCTGGCGTTCACGCTCTCGTTCGATGACTTCGTGATCACGTTCTTCGTCTCCGGCGTCGGGTCGAGCACGCTGCCGCTGAAGATCTACTCGATGCTCAAGTTCGGCGTCACCCCGGTCATCAACGCCCTCTCTACCATCGTGGTGTTCACGACGCTCGTCATCATCCTGGGCGCCGGGCGCTTCTTCGCCGGTGGCGACGATCTGAAGAACGCCAGGAAGGATTCGTAAGTAGTGATGAAGAATGGTCTCCTGCCGGTCATCAACCCGGCTGCGAAGGAGCGGTGTCATCCCTGCGGCAAAGGCAATGATCCAGGAAAGAGGGTGATGTAGCTTGACAAACGCGCCGGAACGGATCGCGCCGGGCGTCTATCGCGTTGACGCTGTAGGCCTCTCGAACGTCATAAACGTGCTGCTGCTGGAAGACAGCGGCGGCTGGACGCTCGTGGATACCGGGGTCGGGAGCAGTGCCGCTCGTATACAGGATGCTCTGTCCGCGCTCGGCTCGGGACCGGAAGACCTCAAGAGCATCTTCCTCACACACCAGCACAACGATCACGTCGGCGGACTACACGCAATGCTGGAGTGGGCCCCGAACGCGAAGGTTGGAGCTTCGGAGCACGAAGCGGATGTAATATCGGGCCGACGCGGGTTCGACCCGCAGAGCAGCCCGGTCCTCCGCTACCTGTCCCGCAACGCGAAGCCGCCAGGAGTGACCGTTCAGAAGGTGGTACGCGATGGGGATCTCGTCTCGGGGTTCCGCGTGATCCCAACGCCGGGCCACACTCGTGGTCACGTTTCACTCCTGCGGGACGAGGACGGTCTCCTCTTTACCGCCGACGCTTTCGGGTGCCTGCCGCGCAAGCTCAGGGTCGGTGTCCGAAAAGCTTTCTGCACAGACCCCGAGCAGGCGAGGCGCTCGGCCGGGAAGCTGCTCGACGAAGACTTCGCAACGGTGGTTTTCGCCCACGGCAAGCCCCTGCGGACCGGAGCGAAGGCGCGGCTGCGCGAGGTCGTGGCGAAGTGCCGGTACTAGAAAGATCGTTGGCGCAAGGGTGAACGCGCCGACAGCGGCCGGGGGACGCTACGATGCCATCGTCATCGGCTCGGGGCACAACGGGATCATCGCGGCGGCCTACCTAGCGAAGGCGGGCAAGAGCGTCCTGGTGCTGGAGCGGCGCGGGGTCATCGGCGGCGCGACGGTTACGGAGGAGCCCTGGCCCGGCTACCGGCTCTCGACCTGCTCCTACGTGTGCAGCCTGCTGTTGCCCGAGGTGATCCGGGACCTCGACCTCGTCCGACACGGCTACGACGTGCGCGCCTTCGACCCACAATACTTCGTCCCCTTCCCGGACGGCCGGTACTTCATGTCTCACCTCGACAGCGCGAAGACGGAGGCCGAGATCCGCAAGTTCTCCACAAAGGACGTCGCCGCCTACGGCGCATATTGGCGGATGTGGGACCGAATCATCGCCCGGATGCGCCCGCTGCTGATGAAGTCCGCTCCCACGCAGGCCGACATAGAGCGCGCCTTCGACGGCCCGGAGGGTGAGGAGGACTGGCGGACGCTCACGAAGAAGAGCATCGCGGAGGTCCTGGACGAATACTTCGAGAGCGAGGAGGTGAAGGCGCCTCTGTGCGTCGGTGGTGTGATCGGGACGAACGCCGGTCCACGAACACCGGGCACCGCCTACGTCAAATATCATCACATCATCGGCAACGTCGGAGGCAACCAGGGAGCGTGGGGTTTCGTCCGGGGCGGGATGGGGTCGGTCGCGCACTCGATAGCTTCTTCGGCAAGGGAGCAGGGAGCGGAGGTCCTGACCGATGCCGAGGTGGAGAGTATCGAAGTCGAAGACGACAGCGCTCGCGGCGTGACGCTACGCGACGGCCGGCGCTTCGAGGCGGGCGTGATCCTCTCGAACGCCGACCCGCACCGCACCTACCTGGGCATGGTCGGCGAGAGGCATCTGCCGCAGGATCTCGCGGAAGGCGTGAAGCGCATTAACGTGAAAGGCTCGGTCGTGAAGGTGCTGCTCGCTCTCGGAGAGCTACCGGACTTCACGGCGCTGCCGGGCAAGAACGTCGGGCCGCAGCACACGGGCGGCATCGTAATCAACCCATCGGTAGACTACCTGCAACGGGCGTGGGAGGACTGCGAGGGGGGACGGCCGTCGGAGCGTCCGTTCATGGAAGGCTACGTCCAGAGCGCGACGGAGAGCGGACTCGCGCCGGAGGGCAGACACACCATGAGCCTCTTCTGCCAGTACACGCCGTACACGCTGGATAAGGGGACGTGGGAGGAGCGTCGGGAGGAAATCGGGGCGAACATCGTCGAGACCTTCGCTGAGTACGCGCCGAACCTACCGGACGCTATCGAGCACATGGAGGTACTGGGACCGCCGGACATCGAGGCGAGGATCGGGATAACGGGCGGCAACATCTTTCACGGGGAGATCCTGCCGGAAAAGATGTTCGCTGGCCGGCCCGTCCCCGGCTACTCGGACTACCGCACCCCGATCAACAACCTCTACCTGTGCGGCTCCGGAGCCTGGCCCGGCGGCGCGGTCTTCGGAGCGCCGGGCCGCAACTGCGCCCTCGAAGCTCTGGCCGATCTGGACGTGAAGACGGCCCGCGCGCGTCACGTTTCATAGAAACTCGACCAAAAGGAGATACCGTGGACACGAAGAGCAAGCTGCAGAACTTCATCGGCGGAGATCGCGTAGATCCCGCGAACGGCCGTCTCTACGAACTGGTGAACCCGTCCACCGGCGAGGTGTTCGCCGAAGCGCCGGCTTCGAGCAAGGAGGACGTGGACCGGGCGTTCGAGGCGGCCGAGAAGTCGTTCGAGACGTGGCGGGATTCGACGCCCAGTCAGAGGCAGCTCGCGCTGCTCAGGCTCGCCGATGCGATAGAAGAGCGGGCGGAGGATTTGGTCCGCGCGGAGTCCGAGAACACGGGCAAGCCCATCGGGCTCACGATGGAAGAGGAGATCCCGGCGATGGTGGATCAGATCCGGTTCTTCGCCGGAGCCGCCCGGTGTCTGGAGGGCAAGTCCGCCGGAGAGTACATGTCCGGGATGACTTCCTTTATCCGGCGCGAACCCGTCGGGGTCTGCGCGCAGGTAACGCCCTGGAACTACCCGATGATGATGGCGGTCTGGAAGTTCGCCCCCGCCATCGCCGCCGGTAACACCGTCGTCCTCAAACCCTCCGACACCACCCCGGTAACGACCGTCATGCTGGCCGAGATGGCAGCCGAGTTCCTCCCCGAAGGGGTCTTCAACGTCGTCTGCGGCGACCGGGACACCGGCCGCGCGCTCGTCGAGCACCCGACGCCGCAGATGGTCTCTATCACCGGCTCCGTGCGGGCGGGTATGGAGGTGGCGAAGAGCGCAGCCGCGGACCTCAAGCGAGTCCATCTGGAGCTTGGCGGCAAGGCTCCGGTCATCGTCTTCGACGACGCCGACATCGAGGCGGCGGCCGAGGAGATCTCCGTTGCCGGTTACTTCAACGCCGGCCAGGACTGCACCGCCGCGACCCGTGTACTCGCCGCCCCCGGCATCCACGACGACTTCGTGGCCGCCCTCACCGAGCAGGCTAGAGGCACCAAGACGGGCGCCCCCGACGACGAGGACGTCCTCTACGGACCCTTGAACAACCCGAACCAACTCCAGCACGTCTCCGGCATGGTGGAGCGCCTGCCCGACCACGCCGAGGTCGTGACCGGCGGCCAGAAGGTCAACGGTTCGGGCTTCTTCTACGAGCCCACGGTTGTTTCGGGCTTGAGGCAGGACGATGAGGCTTCGCAGAACGAGATCTTCGGTCCCGTCATCACCGTCCAGGCGTTCTCCGATGAGGACGAGGCGGTCAGGTGGGCGAACGGCGTGAAGTACGGGCTGGCTTCGAGCGTCTTCACCAGGGACCACGGCCGGGCGATGCGGGTCAGCAGGCGGCTGGACTTCGGGTGCGTCTGGATCAACACTCACATCCCCCTCGTCGCCGAGATGCCCCACGGCGGCTTCAAGCACTCCGGCCACGGCAAGGACCTCTCCATGTACGGCCTGGAGGACTACACCCGCATCAAGCACGTGATGACGAACCTGGGTTAGTCAGTGGGTCAGCGTGGGCGCTCCGATGGGGCGCCCGCGAGGATGTATCTGCTACAGGCATCTGATAAATACCTCCCCCGCGCCCTTGCTATTGCACAACGCGCGCTGTTATAAGTACGGGAGCAGAACAGCGCCCTGGCGAGGGACTCAGCCGAAGGAGGCAAGGGGTATGGTCGAGACGTTACTTTTCTTCGGTATCGGTTCGCTTGCCGTGGTCTGCGCCGCAACTCTTGTAGTCTCCACTCTCGCCCTTCGGACCGCGCGCCGGTATGTGGATCTGGCCGAGGAGCGCCTGGAGGACCTGCGCGAAGGACAGGACCGACTCCTTGCGTTGCTGAGAGAAGAACGTCATATCCCGAGGAAAGAGCCGGAACAGGAGAGCGAAGAGCAGGATCTTGAGCGCGTAGCTCGAACAAAGAGAGAGCTTCTGGGGCTTCGAACGTCTCCCCGGCGCCAGGAGGCCGGGCCGGAGATCCCTCCGTCTCCTTCCGATGGGCTGGTTGAGGACACACCAGCGCCCCGCCACCTTCCCTGGGACGTGGAACTACCGAACACGGGAACACGAGAGGGAGCAGGTACAGGGCCATCGGGAACGAAAGCCCGGAAACCAGGGGAGAACAATCCGGAAGACAAGAGTCAGCGTCGCGCGGTGTGGCGCCCGCACCCGGACGACGACATCGCTCTGGGAAGAGCGGCGGAGCGGACACGTTCCCAGAGCGACTCCCCGGTCGAGATGTTCCGCAGGCACTACGACAAGTACCTGGAGAACTACGAAGGTTACGTGAAGCTGGCAGAGAGAATCCACCGGATGCGGCGCGAATCCGGAGTGGCTCCCGATTCCCCGGCAGGACGGGAGTGGGAAGAGAGGCTGCGCCGGGCAAACGACGGAATCGACAGGACGATCGCGAGGCTCGACATTCTGGAGGAGTACAACCCCGAACTGGCCACCGACGACCGCATCTCCCGCCGAGCCAGCATCGCTCACAGTCACTGGAAGCTCGATAGAGGCAAGCCGGAACACAGGGATTCCTGAAACCTGTTCGCTATCGCGGCTCCGATCTAGAAGCGATCTAGACGGTTCTACATCTCCTTCCCAAGACCGGCCTCGCGGGCGCGGATGATGGCCTGGGCGCGGTCTGCGACCTGGAGCTTGGTGAAGATGTTCGAGACGTGGTTGCGGACGGTCTTCTGGCTAAGGTGCAGCTTTTTGGCTATTTCGGGGTTCGTCTCGTGGCAGGCGATGAGCTCCAGTATCTCGTGCTCACGCTCGGTTAGCTCGGGGAAGGCGTCTTTGGCCGCGGCGGGGCCGGGACTGGCGAAGTACTGCATCAGACGCCGGGCGATAGCTGCCCCGAAGATAGCCTCGCCGCTCATGACGGACCTTATGGCACGCAGGATCTCGGCTTTTAGAGCGCCTTTTAGCAGGTAGCCGCGGGCTCCCGCCTTGAGCGCGGCGAAGACGGAGTCGTCGTCCTCGTACATGCTTATGACGAGGACGCTTATGTGGGGGCTGGTGCGCAGGATGCGGCGGGTAGCCTCTATACCGCCCACGCCCGGCATATTGAGGTCCATCAGGATCACATCCGGCTGCAACTTCGCCGCGAGCTTTACCGCTTCCTCCCCGTCTCTGGCCTCCCCCACCACCTCCACGTCCGGGGCGGAGAGCAGCAGGGCGCGCAGCCCATCCCGGAAGTGCGGATGGTCATCGGCTATGAGAACTCTTGTCAACTCCATGCTCAAGGCTTCCCGATCACCTCCGGCTCTACAGCCTGCCGCGCCCGCGCCCCTCGCGCAAGCGGCAAGACGGCCCGGACGCTGGTCCCCCCGGAAGGCGCGGCCCCTACCTTGCAGGAACCGCCGAGCTCCTCGGCACGCTCGCGCATCGAATGAAGCCCCACGCCCGCCGAACGGTCCTCGGAGATACCACGCCCATCGTCAACGACCTCCACGCGCAGCGCCTCGGCCTCCGGCGCGATCCGTACCACGCAGTTGCGCGCTCCGGCATGTCGGATGACGTTGGTTACGGCCTCCTGGACGATGCGGTAGGCGGCGACCTCCACCGCGGCGGGCAGGGGCGGAAGCTCCTCTGGGGCCTCCACTCTCACGCGCAGGCCGTTGTGGTCGCCGTGCGCCGCCTGAGCCTGGAGCGCGCCGAGCAGGCCAAGCTCGTCGAGCGCGGGTGGACGGAGACCATAGACCAGGCGCCGCACGTCGGTGACGGCTTCCTGGGTCTGGCTCGTGATCTGCTCCAGCAGAGCGCCGGAACGCTCCGGGGATGTCTCCAGCAAGTCCCGCGCCGCCTCGGCCTTCATCGTGAGGCTGGCGAGTTGCGGTCCCAGACCGTCGTGCAGGTCGCGCCGGAGCCTGCGCCGCTCTTCTTCACGCGCCGTTACGAGTTGCTCCCTCGACTTCTGCAGGTCTTCGGAGAGTCTCAGGGCATCCTCGGTCAGGCGCGTGGCGTGGACGGCGAGGCTGACCTGCCGGGCGAGGTCGTCCAGCAACCGATGGTCCGCGGGAGAGAACTCCGCCTCGCCGGCGCGCCGCCCCAGGACCAGCCGCCCCACTCGCTCGCCGCCGTAGACGAGTGGCAGGCGCAGCGGAGTGTCCACCGGCTCTCCCGTGGCCGCCGCGCTCTCGTAGGAACCGTTCCGTTCGATCTCGATGGCCGCGTACGGCGCCTTAAGGGCCTCGGCGACCGTCTTGACTACGGTGGACAGCACGGCGTCGGGGGCGAGCGTGGCTTCCAGGTGTTGTCCGAGGCGCGAGAGAGCGGCGTAAGGGTTGTCGCGCTCGCCGTACATCAGGCGGTTTATGGCACGCTGCAAACGGTCGCGCAGGGGCTGGAAGAGTACGGCTACCAGGCTGGTAGCCACGAGCGATATCAAGAAGCTGTCTTCCGTGTGGAGCAGCGCTCCGAGGTAGCCGACCACGAAGGCGTAGATCCCGATTACGCAGGCGGTAAGCGTGCCATAGACGAGGGCGCGGTTTATGATGAGGTCGGCCTTGAACAGATGGTAACGCTGCATCGCAATTCCAAAGGCCACAGGCATCGGCAGCGCGAGCAGCCAGAATACCGGGACGCCGAAGAGGTCGTAGAGCGCCCGTGCGGAGCCCGACTCCGGCAAGAGCACGTCCGGCAAGTACACTGCTCCATAGCCGATGCACGCCCCGGCGACGATCAGGATGACCCACTTGGTCATGATGCGCTGCCTCTGGTCCGCCCGGCGGTAGCGCACCGCCTGAGCCATCAAACCCAGGCCCCATCCGAGCAGCAGGAGGATCAAGAACGCGGCGAACGACGCCTCGAACGGATCTATGAGGCTGAACCACGCGGTGGGGAATATCCCCCACGCCAGACAGTAGAAAAACCAGGCGACGGCGCTCGCGCGAGTCCATCCGGGCACGAAACGGCCGTCCGGGAAGATCAGGAAGAACGTGACCGCCAGGAGCACGCCCGCGGCCTGCGTCAGGTTGGCGATCACCTGCAAGACGGATGGCAGCACTAGGGCGTCAAGTGTCTGGGTCACCCATACCGCGTAAGCTACAAAGACGGTGGAAAAGAACAGTGAGGGCCAGTCAGGCTTGTTGCGCCACGCTATAGCAATGGAGATCAGCGTCAGGGAGAGCACGAAGAGTATCTCCAGGAACAACACGGCGATGGCGTAGTACGTCCCCTCAGAGAGGAAGCTTTGCAGAGAGCCGAGGCCGGGACCTAGCTGCGTTGATGCCCGGCGGGCGGTCTCTACCAGTTCCATGTATCTGGCGGGTATGGACAGCACGAACAGTACCAGCGAAATCCCAGCCAGCACGCGGCCCCCTACACGCGCGGCGATGGGCGCGCGCGGCGTATCCGGCGTCGCGGCCTCAGATCCCATGACCTCCTCCGCCAGCGTGGCGGCGAGTACCGGGGGTGGACCACCCGCCCTGCTCATCCGCAGCCCCTACCATAAGTAAATAATGACACGAACATCAACTCAGCGCATCTCCCGAAAGGTCTGGCGCGTCAGAAGGCGCCGGGTACCGGACGGAGAACGCGGGACCAGTCCCGCCGGTCAGATCCAGGACGCCAGACAGCAACATGAGCGGCGGCAAACGTTTCTTACTCCTCTCATCAGACGGCGGGGGCCGAGGCGACCGGCGTCTCTTTCTCGGAGACTAGCGCGTAGCCGAGCCACGTCCAGGCGAGCGCCGTAATAATGAAGGGCGGGAGCAAGAGCAGGTAGGACTGGTCGATGCCGCTCAAGAAAAGGGCGAGCTGCCAGGCGGGTCCCACGCCCATCATGACCGCCGCCTCCTTCGGAAAGATACCCGCCCTGTAAGTGGCGACGCCTAGCAGGACCGAGCCTGTCGCGTAGAAGAAGTGGGAGATGGCGTGCGTAGCGAAAATGGGAGCAGCCAACGCCGCCTCATCGCCGGATACCAGCCCGATGACCACGATAGCTGCGCTTCCGATAGCCCCCAGCGAGAGTCCGAATGCCGTCAGGTAAAACCCCGTCCTGCCCGTGAGCCCGAAATAGCTCCGCTGCCGCAGGTACATCCCGACCGCTCCCAACATCAGGAAGACGTACATCGGGGCGTAGAACAGGTAGATAAACTCCTGGCCCCCGAAGAAAGTCCCCCTGGCCTGCTCGGCGAAGATACCGTAAATCAAGTAGACCATCCCGAAGGTGGCGATGTACAACACGCCGCCAAGCATAGCGGCCGGACCGCCGTATCGGATCAATTTCGACGGCATCCACAAGCTCCTTTCTCTTAGGCGCGACGGCGTTTCGTCTCCACGGCCAGAACTAGCCACGCGTCGGCGGAAAATCAGCGCAGTTGACATAGACCGTAAGGGTCCCACTCGCGGTCGTGTCGGGGTTATCTAAGATTACGTGCCATCCCCCTGGGTTGACCTGTCCGGTCTCGGCGTCGAACCTTTCGTCCACCCGCTGTTCGCTGAAGACCTTCAGGTAAGCCCCGGCTCTTGCGATGGCGTAGCTGCCGCTCACGGCCACGTCTCCCGTATCGCAAGAGGTTGTTACGCCATCCGAAGAGCCAGCAGGTATCGTCTGCGTTACGGATTTCTCGTAGATCTCGGCCGGCAGGAATTTTGAGGAGTCCTGGCCGTCGAGCTTGTCGGCGTCGGCAGCCTTGCCGGTGCTCGTGAGGAAGCCCGTGGAATCTACGCCATCCAGCTTGTCGGAGTTGAGGTTGGCTACTTTGGTTGCGGAGTTGACCTTCATCGGCGCCTTGCCGGCGCTTACGCGAAGATCCAGCGCCGGGCCACCCGAGGGGTTGCTGACCAGCAGCGCGGCGCCACTCGCCACCTTGCCCACCACGCCCGTCACCCTGGTGGCGACGTTGGTGGCCTTGCCCAGGATAAGGCTGCCGCCGTTGGCTCCGAAGGCTTCGGAGGCCAGACCGAATGTCAGAGCGAGCATTACCGCCACGCCCAGGGTAAGGGCCGTTCCGCGGGCTATCCCGAACGCTTTGCTGAGGATGTTCTTCATCGTCTCTTCTCTCCTTGCTTGCTGTCCGTTCCCACGACCAGCCCTCGCGTCATCTGATGGTGAAGTACCAGGACTTCGCGCCGACATTCCCGGCCGCATCAGTGGCCACTATCTTCACCGTCTTCTTGCCCTTCGCGAGCCTCGGCGAGTTGTAGACGAGCGACCCCGTCGATGCCGCGTAGCTGTACTTCGTGGAGGAGATGAGCACGCCGTTAACGTAGAGCTTGATGTTGGCCTTGCCAAGCGGCCTGTTGTCTTTGACGATGGCCTTGATGGTCGGCGTCGTGTCGCGGATGATCGAGCCGAGCCTGGGGGACATGCCACTGATCGTCGGCTTTATGGTGTCGGGCGTGGCGGCGGCGACAGCAGCCCTGGCGTCGGCCATGTCGCCGGTTACGGTCTTACCGGCGGTCAACGACACCGGCTTCCCGGTGTTCATGATCAGGTTCTTCAGGGCTACGGGATTGCCCGTCAGCGCCGGGTTCACCGATGCCGCCAGCGCGGCGACTCCGGTGACGTGCGGCGTAGCCATAGAGGTGCCGTTCCAGGACTCCCACGATGCGGGGACGGCGTCGTAACCGCCCTGGGTCCGGGCGGAGGCGCCGGCGGGTGAGATCCCATCGTGGCTGATCCCGAACGGGTCCGCGAGAGCGCCGTCGAAGGTGTAGGACTCTCCCTCGAACGCCGTACCCTGGGCCCCCGTGAAGGTATTCGTGAAGATATCCGGGTTCACGCTCAGGGCGAGCGTGCCCGTCACGAACACGGAGGTCTCATTCTGATAGAGCGCGTCCCTCCCGGTGATGACGAGCTTGCCGCCCCCATTGAGGAAGTTGGTAAGGGTCGTGAGATCCGCCGGCGTCAGGGCCGGGATGATGTTGAAGTCGGCGTCGAAACCAGAGTAGAAGGTCTCGCCGGTCGCCCACACGACGGTCTTGCCCGAGAGCTGCGCCAGCGAGGGGCCGTCCCCGTCGCCGACCGGGATCGTCTGCGGGGCGATGCCCGTGGCAGTTTGTATCGCCGCCGCGATGGTCGGCCCTACGTCCGCGTTTGAGTCGTGACTCCGGTCGTCGTCCACCAGGATCACCTGCTGGCTGCCACGACCGATGGCCTGAAACACCTTCGTCATGAACGACGCGCGCCCGGCCGCGGTACCTATCTCTTCGTCACCGAATCCGGCCGTGATCGCCTTGCCTGACGTCCCCACGGACGACAGGGCCGCGGCGGGAGTCCCCGGACTGCCGGGGACCGAGCTGAGGATGTCCACGCCCGGCGCGGAGATGTCCACCGAAGTCGCCCCGTAGTTGCTGAAGCCGCCAAGACCGCCCCTGTTATTGACAGCCGCCACCGACAGGATGTTCGAACTGTTGTACGAGGCCGGGTACATCGGGACGGTGTCGTTGTTGTCGCCTACCCCGTCCGCGCCGCCGTTGCCCGCCGCGGCGACGAAGAGGCTGCCGGAGGCTTCTATGGCGTCCTTGAGCGCCTGGCTAAAATCTCCTCCGCCCCAGGAGTTGTTGGAGATCTTCGCGCCCTCGCTCTTGGCGTACTGGATCGCCTCTATCGCCCCGGAGGTGCTGTTGCAGCCGGGTCCGGTACCGGCGTTGCTGAGGAACTTCAAGGCCATTATCTTGACGTTAGGCGCGACGCCCGTGATGCCCTGGTTGTTAACGGAGGCGGCGATGGTGCCAGCGACGTGGGTGCCGTGGCTGTCGTCGCCCGGATCGTGGACCGTCGCGTCCTGGTGGCAGACGTCCCAGCCGTTTACATCGTCCACCTTACCGTTCGCGTCGTCGTCCACGCCGTTACCGGGGATCTCGCCGGGGCTGTTCCATTGCCGGCCCGCCAGGTCGGGATGAGAGAAATCCACCCCGTCGTCTATGACGGCTACGACCAGATTCGGGTCGCCCTGGGTTACGGCGGCGGCCTCGAGTCCGTTTATGTCCACGTTCGACACGCCTGTGGAGCCGTTGATGACCTGCCCGGTGTTGTGCAGGCCCCACAACTCGGAGAAGCGCGGCTCGTCCGCGTAGGCGGTAGGATACAGACGGTAGTCCTTCTCGGCGTATTCGACATCCGGGCGGTTCTCAAGGTCGCGGATGGCCTGCTCGACCGGCTGTCCGCTCACCTCGTTTACCTCGGCGTCTATAAGGTCGAGGTTTTCCACCTTCTCCAGCCCCTCATCCCGCCGGGCATCGGCCTGGGCTGCCGGACGGACGTCTTTCTTGAACTTCACGATGATCTGGCCGGGTATCGCCTCCCTATCCGGCCGGGCCTTGAAGGTCGGATGGTCTCCCCCGGCGGTAGCTCCGGCCGGACGCGCCTCTCGCGCCGCGGCGTCCGGCAACGTCGTTACCAGCACCGAAAAGGCCAGCATGACGGCCACGCCGAGGGCGAGGGTCGTACCCCCCGCCACTCTTTGCGTCCCGGATAGGATGGTCATCGTCTGCTCGTTCCTTTCACGTCCTGATGTTGGTTGGTCGCGTGGCCGCTATCTCTCACGCAGGGCTCATGGGCAGGCCCGGATCGAGGCTTCGCGGGTGTCCGTGACGCACCTGTCGGTGCCGGTCCCGCCGTTGAGAGTATCGTTGCCGTTGACGCCGTCGCGGGAGTTGAGGGTATCGTTGCCGCTGTCCCCGAGATGTCTGTCGGATCCGGCCCCTCCCACGACCGTATCGTTGCCGAGGCCGCCCGAGAGCGTGTCGTTACCGAGAACGCCCTGAATGCTGTCCGCGCCACCAACACCAGAGATGAGGTTCGCGAGGCTCGACCCGATGAGGCTGTCGCTGAAGTTCGAGCCGGTGAGGTTCTCTATCCCGAGGAAGACGTCGGACCCCTCGCCCGTGGCGAAGTTGGTCGTGAGCGAGACCCTTACCGGCGTGGCGGAGTTCGCGTAGCTCGCCCGGTCCAGCCCGCTACCGCCGTTCACTATGTCGTTGCCCAGGGACCCGACGAGCGTGTCGTTACCGGCCTCCCCGAGGATGATGTCGTTACCGCCAGCGCCGTTGATGACGTCGTTGCCGTCGCCGCCGCAGAGCACGTCCTTGCCGGAGGTGCCGGTGATGACGTCGTTGCCGGTGGTGGCGTTGGTGTTGGTGCATTGCGGGACCGGCTGCCAGTCGGGGTTTATGTCATGGGCGGTACTGGTGTCTATCGGGCCCTGGCCCGTGCCGTCTGAGTTCATCACGTAGATGTTGCGGTCCGTGGAGAGTGGCGCAACGCCCACGTAGGCGATCTGGGTGCCATCGGGCGACCAGGCGGGTTGGGTGGCGGACGTGTCCGGGTTGTTGGAGACGTTGGTCTTGTTGGCTCCAGCGGGGTCCATCGTCCAAATGTTCGGTACGCCGCCTCCGGCGAACGGATTGGTCGGAGGTCCGTAGCCGTGGACGTAGGCGATCTTGCTACCGTCCGGCGACCAGGCGGGGCTGTCGTCGTGACCCTGGTAGCAGTTCGGCGAGCATCCGGCCGGCGAGTTCGGCGTGATACTGGCCTGACCCGTGCCGTCTGAGTTCATCACGTAGACGTTGCGGTCGGTGTCTCCGGTGCGGGCGCTCACGAAGGCGATCTTGGTTCCGTCCGGCGACCAGGCGGGCTGCGTATCGGGGAAGGTGTTGCCGGTGAGTTGCTTGCGTCCGGTGCCGTCAGCGTTGATCGTCCAGATCTCCAGGTCCGTCTGACCATCCAGGTCGAAGCTGTTGGAGACGTAGGCTATCTTCGTTCCGTCGGCCGACCATGCGGGTTCGGTCTTTGCGGGCGAACTGGTGGTGACCTGCCTGCGCCCGCTGCCATCGGCGTTCATCACGAAGATCTGGTTGCCCGACAAGAAGGCGATCCTGCCGCCGTCGGGCGAGTAGGCGGGATCCGAGCTGTTGTTCGAGGTCGTTATCCTGGTAGCCGTCTCTCCGGGGGTTATGGCGTAGATCTCGACCGGCCCATCCCGGTCGCTCTGGAAGGCGATCTTGCCGTTGTTCCCCGGAAACGCGGCCTCAGCCGGTTTCGCCGCGAGCAGCGCCAGTAGCCCCAGGGCCAACGCCGCTGCCGTTGCCATCATGAATAGCTTGATCTGTCCGGTCTTCGTCATCTGCAGGTTCCTTTCTCTGCTCCGGTTGCCTTCTATCTCCCGGTCCCGGAGACGCTGATCTCTCCGGGACCTGACTTTCTTCCTTTACTTGATGGTGAACGACCAGGACTTCGAGCCCACGTTGCCCGCCGGATCCGTGGCTACGATCTTCACCGTCTTCTTGCCCTTCGTGAGCCTCGGCGAGTTGTAGACGAGCGACCCCGTCGATGCCGTGTAGCTGAACTTCGTAGGGGAGATGAGCTTTCCAGCGACATAGAGCTTGATGTTGGCCTTGCCAAGCGGCCTGTTGTCTTTGACGGTGGCCTTGATGGTCGGCGTCGTGTCGCGGATGACCGAGCCTTGCCTGGGGGACATGCCGCTGATGGTCGGCCTGATCGCGTCTACTGTCCAGGTGCGGACCGCAGAGGTCGCATCCACGTTGCCCGCAGCGTCCTTCGCCCGCACGGAGAAGGTGTGAGATCCGTTCGAGAGTCCCGAGTAGCCCTTCGGAGAGGCGCAGGCCGCGAAGTCGCCGCCGTCCAGCTTGCACTCGAAGCTCGCGCCGGTCTCGTCGGAGGAGAATCCGAAGCTCGCCGTGGTGCTGTTGGTGAGTGCGGGAGGCCCGGAGGAGATCGCGGTGTCTGGCGCGGTGGTGTCGAGCTGACTATCGAGCTGAATATCGTCCTGTATCGCCGCCGTCGAGACGTTGCCCGCGTTGTCGCGGTACTCGACGTGGACGGTCTTGGTCCCGTCGCCCGCGCTCAGGAGCCACGAACGGCTCGTCGCGAAGGGCTCCCAGGCGGACCACGTGTCGGTGTTCTCGTTGCGGAAGCGCATGTGGCCCACGCCGGAACCGGGCAGCGGGTCCGTGGCCGAGAGAGCGAGGCTCACCGTCGCGTTGTTCGTGGCGGCGGCATCGTTGTTGACCTTGATCGTGCCGGTCGGCGCGACGTTGTTGACTGAGACGGTCTTGGTGTACGCGTTGGTGCCGCCGTCCTTATCCGTGACCTTTCCCTTCACCGTCAGGCTCGGCTGGTCGAGCGCGGTGCAGCTCTTGCTCGCGGTGGTGGACGGAACGTAGCCCAATCCGTCTCCGCAGTCGAAGGTATAGGAGAGCGTATCCCTGTCGGCGCTCGACGGCTCGGCGACGCTCGTGAGCGAGATCGTAAAGTTGCTGCCCTGGTCCGTGGAAGCCGGAGCTTCGAAGGTAGCGGTCGGCGCAACGTTGTTGACCGAGATGGTCTTGGTGTACTCGCTGAAGCCGCCGTCCTTGTCGATGATCCGGGCGCGTACGGTCTTGGCACCGTTGTCGTCGAAGGCGCAATCGGTGGAAGTAGCGGTGCCACTGCTGGCGTAGGTAGCCCCGTCGAGCGAACCGCCGTTACAGTCGAAGGCGTAGTGGAACCCGGCGGTCGTGTCGGTCTGCCCATCTTGAGGAGATACAAAGTTGCCTTTGGTCAGGGAGATCGTCGCCGTACCGCCCTCGTTGATCGACGCCGGTGCGTCGAGCGCCGCGACCGGGTTGCGGTTGGTGATAGTGACGTTCACGGTAGCGGTGCGGGAAGCTCCGTCACTGTCGGTCGCAGTCGCGCTCACCGTACCCGTCGCCGGGCCGTCGAAGAAGCCACACCAGACGGTGCTTGAGCTCTCCTGCCACTCGGACCCGTTGGAACCGCAACCGGTGTTCAAGGTCCATGTATCGTTGCCGGGGTCGCTTACCGAGAGGTTATATCCATAGGAGCTGTAGCCCAGCGCGAAACTGCCCCCCTCCGGCACGCTCGGGAAGCTGTTTTGCAGGTTAACAGTGGGGGCAACGTTGTTGACGGTGAGCGAGAAGGTAGTAGTCGAAGTATCCGTTCCGTCCGCAGCGGTGATCGTGACGGTCTGGCTCTGATCGGGACCGTCGTTGGTATTGAAGGACCAGTTCCAGGCGCCAGTAGCATCGTCCTTCGTCACGGTCCCGACGGAGGCCGAGAGGGTAACGGTAGCGTTGCCGTCCGGGTCCGAGTAGGTGCCGGTGTTGACCGCGGTCTGACCCTCGTTGACCGTGACGATAGCGTTATCGGCGGCTACTTCGGGAGGGTTGTTGGCACCGGGGTCGCAGGTGTCGCAGGGCAGGGGGACCGCCTTCGCCGGAGCCGCCGCGAGAGCGAGTCCCAGAACGAAAAGTAGCGCCGCCGCCACGGCGAGGCGCCTCGCGTTCTCCAACCCGGTAAAGCTCTTGACTAACATGACCGCCGCAACCTCCGCTCCCTGTCTACGCCCCGCGCGTTTCTGACCTGCACTCTAAGAGACGCGGTGTCCCGCCGTCATGAGGCAGTGTCCCGGTTTGGCCGGGAAGAATGTCCCGATCTCGTGGGCTTTGATCGCTGCGGCCGGTTACTTGGAGAGCTTCACGCCGGGCGCGGGCGACGCGGGTCTGGCAAGATGGGTAGCGGCGCGGTTACGGAGGGTATCTAGCGTTCTGGCGGCGAATGGAGGGCTGACCTTGACGACCAGCGGAATCGAAGAATCGGCGGCGCGGCTACTGGAGGCTTTCTACGACCTGTCGCGCGGCAGGCTCAAAGAGCCCGTGCGCCTGAGAAAGTCCGACTCGCCCCGGGCGGAAGGAGCCGCGCAGAGAGCCGGTATGGACCCCACCTCCACCGAGCCCGACGTGGCGGTGAGGTATCTGCTGAACCAGGGTTATGTCGAGGCGACCGGCACGAACGCCGCCTACGCCATAACCGTACCCGGCATGGACCTCGTGCGGCAGAGGCGCGGCCTGGAGGATCCTCCGAGCGAAAGGAAGAAGATGAGCGACAAGCGGCAGCGGCAACTGGTGACGGCCCTGGCGATAATTATAGCCATGGTGCTAACACGACCGATCACCCGCTTTATAGACGAGGAGATCCCGGAGCGCCGGGGCATCAAGGACGACCTGCTGGAAGCGGCATTGCAGGGTCTTGTCCGAGCGGCGGCGATCTTCGCCGCCTCCGCCATCGTTCGGAAGCTGGCCTCCAGGTAAGAGCGGCCTACTCCTTTCCCAACCCGGCTTCGCGGGCGCGGATGACGGCCTGCGCCCTATCCGCGACCTGCAGCTTGGTGAAGATGTTGGAGACGTGGTTACGGACGGTCTTGAGGCTGAGGTAGAGCATCCCGGCAATGTCCGCGTTGCCGTGTCCCTGCGCTATGAGGTTGAGGATCTCCTCTTCGCGCTCCGTTAGCTGAGGGAAGGCGCGCGGCGGGACGGTGGACTGCGGGGCGGCGAAGAAGTCCATGAGACGGCGGGCGATGGCAGGCCCGAAGATGGCCTGTCCGCCCGCGACGGAGCGGATGGAGCGCAGCACTTCATCCTGGCTGGCGTCCTTTAGCAGGTAGCCTCGCGCCCCGGCGCGCATGGCGGCGAAGACGGAATCTTCATCCTCGAACATGGTGACGACGAGGACGTTTATGTGAGGGCTCGCGCCTGTGATCCGGCGGGTCGCCTCTATGCCGTTGATACCGGGTTATACAGCGCCAGCGCGCCGATGGTGTTCCAGAAGGTGGTTCCAAGAAGCACGAGCAGCAGCGCGACGAAGAGCGCCATCCGCTCGTCGGACCTTCGCCAGAAGATGCCGGCAGCCAGCGCCCCGCACGCCACGGCGAACCCGACCTCCAGCGCGATCCGGTACACGGCATAGAAGCCCGCGGAGAGCCCGGTGTCCGCCAGGTTGGCGCGCATGACTGCCGGGTCGATGCTCTCGGGGAGGTTGGAGAGGGTGACTATCTGCTCGTAGCGGGCGGGCGCAGGGCGTGAACGGCCCGGCGAGCAGTAGAGACACCGCGAGCCAGCCTATCCGGGCCGCGAGAAGCCGGCGGCCGCGCATCCCGGCCGAAGCTGGGACGGACTCCCCGGCGAGGCTGCCTTTAGCGGTTTGCGAGTTCATTGTTGGATTCTCACCTGCTCGAACCTATCGCTAAAATGAATCGTGCCACCCGTTGAGGACAAGCGCATCTTCCGTAGATACTGCCCTCCCCGAAAGAGCCGATCCCCGGCAGTCCGCGCCGCCGGGGATGAACTCGTCTTCCTCCCGGTGCTAATGCACCCGCGGCTGGGACGTAACTCCCACTCCTTCAGAAGCAGACACGTGTCCTCGCTCCGAATCGGACATCGTGAGCATCTTCAGGCCGATGGCGCTGAGGCTGATCAGGCCGAGCACGGGGCCGATAGCTGCGACTGCCGGACCGCCCTCGATGTCCGATCACTCCGATCAGGGCGAGGCCAACGCCTAAATGTCCGAGGACGGCTCCGCGTCCACGAAACAGGGGGAGGAGACCGCTCAAAGCCGGCGCGAAGAGCGCCGAGGAGAGCACGATCAGTAGGCTCGCGGCCTGCACGCGGCCGGGATGCTCAGTCACCGTTTGCGCGAGTTCAGCGTTCCCTCCACCTGGATGGACAATCATGGCCACAAGCAACACCAGCGGCGCGGCGATCAGGCACAGTCCCGCCACCATCCGGCGAAAATTGTCCGCATCCATTGTCCTCGACATCTCTGCCTCCTTCTTCGAGGGTGACCAGCTCGCCCTGTACTCGACACTCTAAGAGACGAGCGTTCCCGCGCCATCAGACGGATTCCCGAATCTTCCGGGAACTTTCGTCCCGGCGTGCCGGGAACAAATATCTGCGTTAGCCGGACGAGGATCCCGCCGCCCGCGTTCGGCGCGTCGAAAGGTAGACCGCCGATCAGTGGAGTTGGCGAACGGCCCTCTCGTAAGCATACCCGTAACGGTAAACGGCAGCCTCCTCAAAGCGCCGCACGATGAGTTGGAACCCTACCGGCAAGCCGGACGCGGTAGAGCCGCAAGGCACGGAGAGGCTCGGGAAGCCGTTCAGGTCGGTCGGTCCGGTGAGACGGGTGAGCGCCGAGCGAACCCGCTCCTCGTAGCCGCCTATGTTGGTCTCCCTCTCCCCAATTTTCGGCGCCGGTATCGGGACGGTCGTGGTGAGCAGCGCGTCCACCTCCTTCAGCGCCCGGTCGAACTCCCGCACGCTCTCTATCCGCCGCTGCTGGGCGTTCGCGTACTGGTAGGCTCTCAGCGGCTCTCCGTCCATCAGGCGCTCTCGTCCCTCCTCGTCGAACCTCTCCGGGGCCGTCTTCACGCGCTCTTCGTGGATCGCGTAGGCCTCGGCCGCGAGGGTAAGCCGCTGCGCCTTCAGGGTGTCCCAGAGGTTCGGTATCTCTACCTCCCGCACTTCGGCTCCAAGCTCCCGGAAGACCTCCGCCGCTTCCCGCACCCGCGCCTCTGTTTCTGTCTCGATATGCTCGAAATAGAAGCTGGATGGGATACCGATGACGGCTCCCCTCATGCCGCCATCCAGGTCCCGCGTGAAGTCCTCGACGGGCCGGTCCGCGGAGTAGGGGTCTCGCGGGTCGTACCCGGCCAGGACGCTCAGCATGAGCGCGTTATCCTCGACGGTGCGGGTCAGGGGGCCGACGTGGTCTAGAGTCCAGGCGAGCGGGAAGACGCCGTGCTTGCTCACGCGACCGAAGGTCGGCTTCATGCCGACGACGCCGCAGAGCGCCGCCGGGATGCGGATGGAGCCACCCGTATCGGAGCCGAGGGCGCCGTAGCAGAGGTCCGCCGCCACGGCCGCGCCGGAGCCGCCGGAGGAGCCGCCCGTCATCCTGGTGAGGTCGTGAGGATTGCGCGTCGGGCCGAAGCGCGAGCGGTCGCCGGTCGGGCCGTAGGCGAACTCGTGGGTGTTTGTCTTCCCGATAAGAATCGCGCCCGCCTCTTTCAGCTTCTCCGCCACCGTGGCGCTGTAGTCCGGGACGTAATCCTCGAAGAACGTAGATCCCATAGTAGTGCGGACGCCTTTGGTGAAGATCAGGTCCTTCAGCGCGACCGGCACGCCGTGCAACGGACCGCGATAATCTCCGGCTGTGATCTCCCGCTCCGCCCGCCTCGCTCCCTCCATCGCCTGCTCTCCCACCACCGTGATAAAAGCGTTGGTCTCGTCGGCCTCGATGCGCCCGAGCAGCGCTTCCACGACCTCGACCGGCGAGACGCGCCTCTCCCGCAGGGCGCGAGAGAGGTCTGAGAGGGTTTTCGGAAAGTCCGTCACGGTAGCGCATCTTACTCTTCTGTCACGCCGCTGCCCGGCATGCGAGAGATCAGAGCCAGGTTCCGAAGGTATACGAAGGTATAGTGGGCAGATGTTATCGAGGGATCCCGGCGAAGCCCCCAGGAAGTTTTTGCGCGGCGCGAAGGGGACCTTCGCTGCCTTCGACCGGCGGGTCTGGCTGCTGCTGGCGGCGATGCTCGTGTTCCGGTTCGGGCAGGGCCTCTACTATCCTTTCTCCACGATCTACTTCCACAACGTCATCGGCATCCCGCTCTCGCTGGTGGGTGTGGGACTCTCCTGCCTCGCCGTGTCGAGCGTGGCCGCGGGGTTCGTCAGCGGTCCACTCACCGACCGCTACGGACGCAAGCCGGTGATGCTCGCCTCGCTCTCCGGGAGCGCCGCGACTTTCCTGGCCTTCACCCTCGTGGACGGCTTCGCCGGATACCTGACGGTCTCCGTACTCGCGGGCCTCTTCGGCTCTTCCTCCTTCGACGCCGCCCGCAACGCGATGGTCGCGGACGTGACGCCGCTGGGGCTGCGCTCCCGCGCCTACGGTCTCGTCCGCGTGGGCGGGAACGTGGGCTGGGGTCTCGGTCCTATGGTCGCGGGCCTGGTCTCGGCCGCGGCGGGCGGGGCTGGTTGGATCTACCCGTTCCTCTTTGCCGGCACCGCGGCGCTCACGGCGCTCGTGATGCTCTCGCTGGCGGTACTGGCGCGTGAATCTCTCCCGGCCGTGGCGATGAGGAGTCCGTCTTCGGGAAGGTTCTCCGGGAGGCGGGTCGCGCTCTCGGACAGTCCGTTCCTGGTCTTGCTCGGCGTCGGGGTGTTGATGTACTACGTGTTCACGCAGGACTGGCAGGCGCTCCCGATCTACGCGAAGAACTTCCTCGGTGTCCCGGACGGCAAGATCGGGTTCTTCCTGGGGGCGAACGGCCTCGTGGTGATCCTGCTGCAGCTCCCTATCTCCTATCTTATAGACCGCAGCTCGAAAGTCCTCGCCCTACTCGCTGGCGCGGCCCTCTTCGGCGCTTCGTCGGCGACGCTCCTCCTCACCGACTCCTTCATCGGCATCCTCCTCGCCTTCGCCGGGTTCTTCACCCTGGCGGAGATGGTCCTGGAGGTCGCCGGACCGGCGCTCGCCGCGGACCTCGCGCCCGTCAAGCTGCGCGGCACCTACCTGGGACTCTTCGGCTCCTGCTTCGGCCTCTCCTACGGCATAAGCCCGCTCGTAGCCGGACCTCTACTCCAGGCCGGCCTCCCTCACGCCGTCTGGACCATCCAACTCGCGGCGGTCGCGCTGGCGGCCGCCGGGTTGATCGCGCTCGCCACGCTGCGAAGACGCTAGATAGATGAGTATAGATGAGTACCGGCGGACCCTATTCCGGGACGCGCAGCACCAGGATCGCCAGGTCGTCGCGGGGGACGCCCTCCTGGAACTCCAGGACGGCGTGTTTGATCTTCCACGCGATGTCCGCGGCGTAGGAGCCGGCATGGGAGCGCGCGATGTGACGCAGGCGTTCCTCGCCGAAGAACCCGCCTTCCGGAGAACGCGCCTCCGTTACGCCATCGGTATACATGACGAGCACCTCGCCCGGCATCAGACGGAGGGAGGCATCCACGAGTCCCGGGTCGTCGAAGACGCCGAGCGCCTTTCCGGGACAACCAACCTCCTCGATCGAGTGGTCCTCACGCACGACGAGCGGCGGCGGGTGTCCGGCGCGCGATACTCTTACTCCGATTCCGGGCGCGCCGTCCCGCGGCTCCAGGCGAATGCAGGCTACGGTGCAGAACCGCTCCTCGGGGAGCTGGCGGAGCATGGCCTCGTTCAGCGCGGCGAGAACCTCGGAGGGAAGGTCGGTCCTCATGGTGACGGCCCGGATGGTGTAGCGGGCGAGGGCCGTAACCGCCGCAGCTCCGGCTCCCTTACCACGAACGTCCCCGATAGTGCAGATATAGCCGTCATTGGGGACGTCTATCACGTCGTAGAAGTCCCCGCCGACCTCGTTGGCCTCGCCGACGGGCAGGTACTCGGCTCCGATCTCCACGCCGGGGATCTCCGGCAGGTTCGAGGGTAGAAGGCTCCGCTGGAGAGTGCGCGCGATCTCGCTGCGCTCGCTGTAGAGCCGGGAGTTGTCCGACGCGAGAGCGCAGCGGTACGCCAGGCTCTCCGCGAGCGCCAAATCCTCTTCGTCATACCGATGGACCGGGTCCGATGAGGCCAGCGTCATCGCGCCGATGATCCTGCCCCGCGCCAAAAGCGGCACGCTCATGATGGACTGGGGCGCGAGCTGGCGGAATATATCCAGGTGCTCGCCGGTGAGGCCGCCGCCTCTGCGGTACACCTCCGGCACCTCCGCGACCAGCACGGACTTCCCGGTGCGCAGCACCCGCGCGGTGCTGCCGGGATCATCCTCACCGAAGCTCCGGTGCTCCCGGAGCCGGACCAGCAGATCCTCCTTCTCCGGGTCGGCGTGAGCGCAGGCGAGCTGCTCTACCTCGCCGTCCTCCCCGATCACGTCAAGCAGACACCAGTCCGCAAGCTCCGGCACGACGAGCCGGGCGACCCTCTGGAGCGTCCCCTCGTAGTCGAGCGAGGCCGAGAGCGTGGGACCGGCCGCCGCGAGCAGGGAGAGACGTCTTCGGGCAGCAACGGCCTCTGCCCGCGCCAGTTGCTCCCGCACGAGCAGCAGGTCGCGCTCCTCCTCGGCCCTCTTGCGGTCGCTGATGTCCTCGATCACCGCGATAAAATACTTCGGCTCGCCCGCCGTATCCCGGACGAGCGAGACGGTCAGGTTGATCCAGACGGAAGACCCATCTCTCCTGATGTAGCGCTTCTCCAGCGTGTACGTCTGTATCTCGCCGCGCAGCATCCGCTCTACATGGGTAAGGTCTTCCGCCAGGTCCTCGGGATGGGTTACGTCCTGGAAGGTCCGCTCCAGCAGCTCCTCTCGCGAGTAGCCCACTATCTCGCAGAGCCTCCGGTTCACCCGGAGCCATCGCCCGTCGATCCCGACCTGCGCCGCCCCGACGGCGGCGTGCTCGAAGGTCGCCCGGAACCGCTCCTCGCTCTCTCTCAGGACCTCCTCGATCCGCTTGCGCCCGGTGATGTCGTTCTGCACGCCGACGAAGTTGGTCAGCAACCCCTCCTCACCGTACACGGGCGAGACGTATAGCTCGTTCCAGAACGGCGTGCCGTCCTTGCGGTAGTTCTTGAGCACCACCCGGCACTCCCGCCCCTCACGGATCGCCTCCCTCATCTCCTCAAGAGCCGGCTGGTCCCGATCCTCCCCCTGCAAGAAGCGGCAGTTGCGCCCGCGCGCCTCCTCGGCCGGGTAGCCGGAGATCCTCTCGAACGCCGGGTTGACGTAGACGATGGGGTTGTCCGGGAGCTTCGGGTCCGTGATGACGATGCCATTGGAACTCGCCGACACGGCGCGGTCGAGCAGACGCCTCAACTTGTCCGAAGCGCGCCGCTCCGGAGCATCGCCGTCCCAAACCTTTGAAGAAGAGGTCTCCAACACAACCATTCTACAGCGCAGCCCGGTCTCCGGGCCATAGTAAGTCGTATATACCGTATATAACCGTTAACGAACGGGATTTTCGGGTATGCTAGAGTAGTTAGCGCAAGCTAGGAGAGGAGAAAAGATGGCCTACGAACTGCCACCGCTGCCCTACGACTACAACGCTCTCGAACCGACCATCGACGAGCAGACCATGCACCTGCACCACGAGAAGCACCACAACACCTACGTCACCAACCTGAACGCCGCTCTCGAAAAGCACCCGGACGCCGACAAGGGCTCCCTCGAAGAGCTTCTCGCCAACCTGGACTCCGTGCCGGAGGATATAAGGACGGCTGTCCGCAACAACGCCGGCGGTCACTCAAACCACTCCATGTTCTGGCAGATCATGGGTCCCAGCGGCCAGGGCGGAGGCTCGCCCAGCGGCGACCTCGGCGCGGCCATAGACTCCTCGTTCGGCTCTTTCGACCAGTTCAAGGAGCAGTTCGCCGCCGCCGCCGCTCCGGGAGCGCTCTTCGGCTCCGGTTGGGCGTGGCTCATCGCCGACCCTTCGGGTTCGCTCTCTATAGAGACCACCCCGAACCAGGACACGCCCCTTATGGAGGGCAAGACGCCGGTCCTGGGCCTCGACGTGTGGGAGCACGCCTACTACTTGAACTACCAGAACCGCCGTCCCGACTACATCAACGCGTGGTGGGATGTCGTGAACTGGGACGAGGTGGCCCGCCGCTACGACGCCGCGAGGAACGCCTGAGCACCGCCCGGTAGCACCGCCCGGTAGATCTCTCTACAGACATCAGAGTGCAGTGGCGCCCCCGGAAGACAGACCTCCGGGGGCGCTTCTATTGCGCCGTGTGATGCCTGATGCTCTGCGCAGTCGTTTCGCCGGTACACTTAGGGTGGGCGTTGCGGCGAGCGGAAGGGGATATCTGGGATGCGATTGGTGATCATCGGCGGCGTGGCGGCCGGAACGAAGGCGGCTTCACGGGCGCGCCGGATGGACCCTGACCTGGAGATAACCCTCTATCAGGAAGAGCCAGAGGTCTCTATAAGCGAGTGCGGCCTGCCCTACTACCTGTCTGGCATGGTCAACGCCCGCGAACGCCTCGTCGCCCGAACCCCCGAGAAGTTCGCCGCGAAAGACATAGAGGTTCTCACCCGCCACCGCGTCGAGAAGATAGATCCCGAGAGCCGCAAGCTTACCGTCCGCGACCTGACGACCGACAATACGTTCGAGGACACTTACGACCGGCTCATCATCGCGACCGGAGCGCGGGCCGTACTGCCGCCCATCTCCGGCGCCGGTCTCGACGGGGTCTTCAAGCTCCGCTTCCTCACGGACGCGGACGAAATCCTGCGATACCTGGAGCGCCACTCCCCTAAAAAAGCGGTCATCGTCGGCGGCGGATACATCGGGCTGGAGCTGGCCGAGAACCTGTGCGCCCTCGGCCTGGAGGTCTCTCTGATCGAGGGCGCGGATCGCGTCGCCCTCGCCTACGGCCCCGAGGTCTCGGCCAGGGTCGAGGATCATCTCCGAGAGAAGGGCGTAAAGATCTACACCGGAGAGAACGTGGAAGAGTTTACGTGCGAAGGCGACCGCGAGGGCTGCGTCAAAACCGTCAGGTTCGGAGAGACGGGGATCGACACGGACCTCGTCGTGGTTGGGATCGGCGTAAAACCGTCCGTCGAACTGGCCCAAGAGGCCGGAGGCGAGATCGGTGAGACCGGCGCCATCAAGGTGGATCGGCATATGAAGACTAACCTCCCAGACGTGTGGGCCGCCGGAGACTGCGTGGAGACCACGAACCTGGCGAGCGGCAAGCCTGCCTGGGTCCCGCTCGGCGACACGGCCAACCAGATGGGCCGCGTCGCCGGCACCAACGCCGTTACCGGCCAGGACACCCTGGAGTTCCCCGGCGTCCTCGGGACCGGCATCTTTAAGGTCTTCGATCTCGGTGTCGCCAAGACCGGCCTCTCCGAGAAGGAAGCCGCGGACGCCGGCTTCGATACCGTGAGCGCCACCGTCGAAGCGACCGACCGCGCCGGCTACTACCCGGGCGTCAAAAAGGTCTTCCTAAACCTCATCGCTGACCGGGCGACGGGCCGCATCCTCGGCGCGGAGTCCGCCGGCTCGGGCGCGGATAAGCTCGTGGACATCTGCGCGACAGCCATCTGGGGCAGGCTCTCTTACCCGGATCTCGTCAATATAGACCTGGCCTACTCACCCCCCTACGGCCCAGCTCTCAGCCCCGTCATCCAGGCCGCCACCATACTCTCCGGCAAGTTCGAGCGCGCCAGAGAAGAGGTCAGGGCCTCAGAGTAGCAGCAGCTAGAACCTCTCGACGACCGTGCGGGCGAGCATGTGCAGCGGCAGGTAGTCGGGGCCGCCGGCCTTTGAGTCGGTGCCGCTCATGCCGAAACCACCGAAGGGCTGCACGCCCACGAGCGCGCCGGTTATGCCGCGGTTGAAGTAGAGGTTCCCGGCCCGGAACTCCTGGCGGGCGCGTTCGAGGTTGTCGCGGTTTTTGGAGTAGACGCCGCCGGTGAGGCCGTAGGGGTTGTCGTTGGCGATGCGCAGGGCGTCCTCGAAGTCGCGGGCGCCGATAACGGAGAGGACGGGACCGAAGATCTCCTCCTGCGCTATCCTCGCCTTCGGGTCCACCTCGAAGACTGTCGGGGTGACGAAATATCCCTTGTCCGGATCTCCGGGGTCCTCGCCGAGCACCCGCTCGCCCTCGCTCTTGCCCACGTCTATGTAGCTCGACACCTTCTCGAACTGCGGCTCGCTGATTACCGGCCCCATGTTCACGTCCGGGCTCTCGGGGACGCCGATCTTGAGCGCTCCGGCCTTCTCGACAACTTTCCTCAGGACCTCATCGTAGATGTCGCGGTGCAGGATGGCCCGGCTCGCGGCGCTGCACTTCTGGCCGCCGTAGCCGTAGGCGCTCTTCACTATGTCGTTGGCGGCGGCTTCCAGGTCGGCGGAGTCGTCAATGATCATGGCGTCCTTGCCGCCCATCTCCGCGATTACGCGCTTGACCCACCGCTGGTTCTCTATCTGCTTCGCCGCCAGCTCGTTTATCCTGAGGCCCGTCTTCATCGAGCCCGTGAACGAAATGAAGCGCGTGCGCGCGTCGGAGACCAGGTAATCCCCGATCTCCGAGCCGTAACCCGGCAGGAAGTTCACGACGCCCTCCGGGACGCCCGCCTCCTCGTAGACCTCCATCAGCTTCGCCCCGACGACGGAGGTGAACTCGGAGGGCTTCATGATGACGGTGTTGCCCGTCACCAGGGCCGCGCTGGACATGCCGGTCAGGATGGCGGTCGGGAAGTTCCACGGCGCGATGATTACGCCGACGCCCATCGGCTGGTAGAAGTAGCGGCTCTCCTCGCCGGGGATGGCGTAGATCTCCACGCCGTCTTTGAGCCGCAGCATCTCGCGGGCGTAGTATTCGAGGAAATCTATTGCCTCCGCGACCTGCGCGTCGGCCTCGTTCCAGGGCTTGCCGCCCTCGTAGACCTCCCAGGCCAAAAACTCGAACTTGCGCCGTTTCATGATCGCCGACGCCCTGAGCATGATGCGCGCTCGCGCCTCCGGCGCAGTCCGGCTCCAGTACTCGAAAGCCCCGGTCGCCATATCTAGCGCCATATCCGCCTCGCGCTCGGTCGCCGCCGCGAGCTTGCCGACGACCTGCGACGGGTTGGCCGGGTTGACCGAAGAAATTTCGCCGTCCGTCTCCAGCCGCTTGCCGCCGATGACGAGCGGGTAGCTTTTCCCTAGCTGGCCTTCTACGTCCTTCAAGGCGGCCTGCATAGCCGAAACGTTCTTCTCGTCCGACCAGTCCAGGTACGTCTCGTTCTTGTATGGTATGAGTCCCATGAAGCAGCTCCTATCTTCCTATCTCTTGATGGCGCCGGTGATGCTCCCGATCACGTCTTTGGCAACGTATCCGGCGATCTTCGGGTTCTCCTTGAGGCGGCGGGTCGAATATTCGTACCAGTCCTCGCCGAACGGCACGTAGATCCTGAGCTTGTGCCCCGCGTTCACGAGTATGCTCTGCAACTCCTCGTCCACTCCGAGAAGCATCTGGAACTCGTAGCGGTCCTTCGGGACCTCTAGCTGGTGGATGAGCCGCAGGGCGTGCCAGATCAGGAACTCATCATGCGTGGCTATGCCGACGTAACATCCTCCCTTGAAAAGCTCGTCGAGCAGGAAGATGTAGTTCTGCCGCACGGTGGCGAAGTCCTTGTACGCTACCTTCCTGGGCTCGTCGTAGATGCCCTTGCACAGCCGCACCGATATGCCCGACTCTATGAGGGGCTGCACGTCCTCGATGCTGCGGCGCATGTACGCCTGGATGACGGCGCCGGTGTTCTTGTGGCGTTCGTGCATGGTATGTACCATGTCGAGGGTCCTGGAGGTGTAGGGCGAGTCCTCCATGTCCACCCGCACGAAGCGGCCGCGGGCCCCGGCGTACTCGACGATCTCCTCCAGGTTGGCCCGGCATAGCTCTTCGTTGATCGTCAGGCCGAAGGCGGTGGGCTTGACGGAGATGCCGGAGTCCAGGCCGTACTCCTCCACGGCGTCTATGACCTTCTTGTAGTCGCGAAGCGTGGCGGCGGCGTCGGCCTTGCTCTCGGTGCTCTCGCCGAGCAGGTCTATCGTGGCGACGCAGCCGCCTTTGTTGAGGTCTCGGACCGTGCTCACGGCTTCATCCAGCGTATCGCCCGCGATGTAGCGGCTGGAGATCCGGCGCACGACCGGCCGGGGAATTACCGGTACGGACCCTGCTATGGCCTTGTCTATAAATCCCACGGATTATCGCCTCCAGATCGAGGTGTGACTCTCCTGCAATTTTACTCCCGGTTCCAAGAAGCGCCCGGTGTAATTAACCGATTCCAGACACGCGGAGCAGAGAGGTTTCCCTGCTCCACACGCAAGTTGGTCTAGCGTTCGCCCCGGTCCGAAGGGGAAGTAGCGTCCACGGTCTGTTGCTGGCCGCCGCCGAAGCGCCGCCGTATCAGGAAGTAAGCCGCGACCACTATGCCGGCGCTTAACAGGCTCAGGGCGAGCTGAGAGCGCGTGTCCGGGATGATGCCCATCGAGATTATGATCGCGACGAAGACCACTATCGTGAAGATCGTCAGGTACGGATAGAGCCACATCTTCAACTGCATCCGCTCCGGAGCTTCGCGCTCGAACCTCCTGCGAAGGATCAACTCCGAGAGCGCCACGAGCAGATACACGAACAGCGCTATCGCGCCCGAGGCGTTGAGCAGGAACTGAAAGACCGTCTCCGGCGAGACGTAGGCCGCGATCACGGCCAAAAACCCAACGGATGTGGAGATCAGGATGGCCTTCGCCGGCACGCCGCGCCGGGTGACGTCGAGGAAGAACTTCGGCGCGTCGCCTCTTCTGGAGAGCGAGTTGAGCATCCGGGAGGCCGTGTAGAGCCCGGAGTTCAGGCACGAGAGCACGGCCGTCAACACGACGAGCGCCATGATGGTGCTGGCTCCGGGGATGCCGATGTGGTCCAGGACGGCGGAGTACGGTCCGCGGCCGAGGGCCTTGTTGGCGTTCCACGGGAGAATAGTCACGACCAGGAAGATGGAGCCGACGTAGAAGATCATGACGCGGTAGATGACCGTGTTGACCGCCCGCGCCACACCCCTGCCGGGCTCTGCCGACTCGGCCGCCGCGATGGTGACGATCTCGGCGCCGACGAACGCGAAGATCACGGTGACGATGCCGTTGAACGCCGCAAACGGCCCGTTGGGGAAGAAGCCTCCGTGAGAGGTGAGGTTGGAGAAGTCCAGCGAGGCTCCCGGCCATAGCCCGAGAACGAAGATGGTCCCGAGCGCGAGGAACGTGATGATGGCGACGACCTTGATCGAGGCGAACCAGAACTCGAACTCTCCGAACGCGCCGACCGAGTAGAGGTTGGTGGCGGTCAGGAGCGATACGAGTATGAGACAGAACAGCCACAACGGTACACCGGGTATAAAGGTCTCCAAAATACCCGCCCCGGCCACGGCCTCGACCGCCACTACGACCACCCAGAAGAACCAGTACAACCACCCGATGGTGAACCCGGCCCAGCCCCCTAGAGCCATCCTAGCGTACTCGGCGAAAGAGCCGACCACAGGCCGGGTTACGGCCATCTCTCCGAGCATCCGCATGACCAGCAGCAGGATAATGCCGGCCATCAGGTACGAGAGGACAGCCGCCGGACCGACGGCGCCTATGACCGTACCGCTCCCGACGAAGAGACCCGCCCCGATGACCCCGCCGAGCGAGATCATGGTCATGTGGCGCATCTTTAGTTGTTTCTTGAGGTCCTCCGCCTGCGCCCCCTGTTGGGTAGTACCCGTAGCCTCAGCCAAAACCTCTCCTTCCCCCGAAAGTCCGGCGCTCCCGTACAGCGTCCCGTAGCTCCCGCACGGCGTCGCGCAATTTGAGGATCACGGCGAGTAACGAAGAAGCCCTGTCTCCGGCAACGCGCTCCGCCGCCGTCCACGGCGGACGCACCCGCCCCGGCCGCGCGCCCTTGTGGCTCGAACACCGGAGGCTAACAGGAAGTCTCAGATCTACCCCTACTTTGATCCACTCCTTACTTTCCAGGCCGGCAGCTTATTGTATATTGGATGCAAAGTCAATAGCCGGGGTGGCTGCGCGGATCAGGCGTGGTCCTTGTGGATTTCTTTTGCGTCTGGTCCTGAGTTCTCTTTTATGTAGGTAAAGAGCAGCTCGCTCGTCTCCTCGATGTGGCGGGTAAGGAGATTCAAGACGGCGTCGGTGTCCTTCTTGCGGCACAGTTCGAGCAGCTCGTAGTGTTCGCGCTGGGGTTTCTCGTACTCCGAGAGGGCGAGGTGCATCCGGATGTAGCGCTCGAAGGCGTCGTGCTGCGCTTTGATCAGGGCCAGGAGCCGGGGGCGTTCGGCGGGAGCGAAGAGCGTCGCGTGGAAGCGCCAGTTCAACTCGCTCCAGTAGGTGATCAGGTCCTCCTCGCGGTCTATTCGGCGCAGGATCTCTGCGGCGCGTTCGAGGTCGTCATCTTCCAGACGGGGGAGCGCCTTGCTCATCGCCATCGTCTCCAGGGCGACCCTTATCTCCGTGATCTCCTCTACCTCGTGATACGAAAGCTCGGAGACCACCGCTCCCCGGTGCGGGATGAACGTGACCATCCCCTCGCCTTCGAGCTGCCGCAGCGCCTCACGGACGGGGCTCCGGCTCACGCCGAAGCTCTCGGCGATCTCCTCCTGGCGCAGCGGCTGTCCGCCCGCCAGCACGCCGCTCAGGATTGCGTCCCGCAACCCGCTCGCCACCATGCTCTGGGTCGTGCGAAACTTCCCGGACGCCCTGGCTGCTATCTCACCCAACTCCATAACCGAAAGTATACTGGATACGATATCCACCACGAACGCCGATGGTAGGATGGGACCGGAACAACTAAGGGACTCCAAGCCAGGAGGCGCTCGCCATGCAAAAGACCGACATCCAACGCGGACCCGCATCCAAAACCCGCACCGTCGCCTCTCTCATAGGAGGACGGACGCTCGAGGACGCGCCGGGCGGACGCATGACCTCTATAAATCCGGCCCATACGGACGAGAGAGTCGCCGAGGTATTGCTGGGCGACGCGGGGACGTTCGTGGCGGCTTGCCGGATGGCGCGTGAGGCGCAGCGAGAGTGGGCGGCGGTGCCCGCTCCCATAAGGGCGCAGGTCATAAAGAAGATCGGGCGTCTGGTCGAGTCGAACAAGGAGGCCCTGGCGAGGCTCGTTACCCGTGAGATCGGGAAGCCATACACCGAGGCTTTAGGAGAGGTGCAGGAGATCATAGACACCTGCGACTTCTTCACCGGCGAGGGACGGAGGCTCTACGGCCAGACCGTGCCGAGTGAGATGCCCGACAAGCAACTCTTCACTTTCCGGGTGCCGGTAGGGGTCGCGGCCATTATCACGGCCGGCAACTTCCCGGTCGCGGTGCCTTCCTGGTACCTGATCCCGGCCCTCACCTGCGGCAACACCGTGGTCTGGAAGCCTGCCGAGTA
>DASSMB010000196.1:0-8191 GCA_035689095.1 Rubrobacteraceae bacterium
GGGATGCAGCTCACTCGGGGCGCGGGAAGCCTCCGCCGTACCGATCAACTCCCCATCGGCGTCCGCGATCAAAACCGTCTCCGACGACGCCGAACGCAGCGAGATGTCCCGCGCCGGGGTGTCTCCGCCCACGTACACCAGTCTTCCGCCGCTCGCCGCGAGCGCGCGAGCCTCCATCATCTGCTTCGCCACCGGACGATACGCCGGCCCGAAGTATTCCTCGTCCTCCGCGTCCAGTGGAGCCTCGTGGGCGGCGGCGAGCAGGTGCGGCCCGAGGATGTAGGGGTTCTCCATCGTCACGCGGGCCGCCTCGACCCGCCTGCCCAGCACCCTTTGCGGGTTCTCGAAGAGGTACTGGTCCAGCGAGTCGCGGCCGGCGATGTAGACGGCGAGCGCCGGGTCCTTGCCGCGTCCGGCGCGGCCCCACTGCTGCCAGATGGACGCGACGCTGCCAGGGTAACCGCAGCAGACCACGGCATCGAGAGCGCCAACGTCCACGCCGAGTTCGAGGGCGTTGGTGGAGACGACGCCGAGCAGGTCGCCCTGAAACAATCTACTCTCGATGTCGCGGCGCTCGCGGGCCGTGTAGCCGGCACGGTACGGGGAGATCCTGCGCGCTCCATCCACGCCCAGCCGGTCCGCCGCGTAGCGGTAGATGAGCTCCGCCCCCTTCCGCGTCCGGGCGAACGCGATGGTCCTCACCCCCCGCGAGACGAGGTCCGCGAAGACCAGCGCCCCCTCGGTCAGCAGACTCCGTCGCTCGCCCTTCTCCTTGTCGAGCAGCGGCGGGTTCCTGAACACTACGCGCCGCTCCCCCGATGAGGCGCCGTCGTTGTCCACGAGCGTGAACGGCAGCCCGGTGAGGCTCTCGGCAAGCTCCTGCGGGTTGGCGATGGTGGCGCTCGTGAGGACGAAGCGGGGGTCGCCGCCGTGCAGCATGGCTACGCGCCGCAGCCGCCGCAGGACCGCCGCGACGTGAGAGCCGAAGACGCCGCGCAGGACGTGCGCCTCGTCCACGGCGACTATCCGCAGGTTCCGCAGAAAGTCCGCCCACGCCTCGTGGTTCGGCAGGACGCCGACGTTCAGCATGTCCGGGTTGGTCAGGAGGATGTTCGACTTGCGCCGGATCTCCGCGCGCAGCGCCCGCGGCGTGTCGCCGTCGTAAGTCGCCGGGTGGACGCCACGCAGCTTGAAGGCCCCGATCTTGCCGAGCTGGTCCTGCGCCAGAGCTTTCGTCGGGTACAGGAACAGCGCCCGGTTCGCCGCGCTCTCCAGGGCGTTCTCGAAGGCCGGGATCTTGTAGCAGAGCGACTTCCCGCTCGCCGTGGCCGTCGCCACCACCACGTTCTCCCCCGCCCTCACGCGCTCGTAGGCCTCTAGCTGGTGCGAGTAGAGCCTGGACGCGCCCATCCCGTGCAGCGCCTTCGCCAGGTCCGGGTGCAGGTCCGGCAACGTTACCAGGGTGGCCTCGCGCGGAGCTAGGGTCGCCACGGTCTCGCCGAGGTTCTCCACGGCGCGGCGGTTCATGCCGGAGAGGGGTCTCTTCTTGCGGGATTTCGTCCTGGAGATCCTAGATCTCCCGGCGACCGGCGAAGGCGCGACCTAAAGTGACCTCGTCGGCGTATTCGAGGTCGCCGCCGACGGGGAGGCCGCTCGCCAGGGCCGTGACGCGCACCGGGCTGTTCTCAAGTTCCTGCGCGATGAACAGAGCGGTCGCCTCGCCGGTGGTATTGGGGTTGGTGGCGATGACGATCTCCTTCGTCCCCTCCCTCTCGACCCGCTCCAGAAGCTCCGCTATCCGCAGGTCCTCCGGATCTATGCCGTCCAGCGGCGAGAGCGCGCCGCCCAGGACATGGTAGAGACCCCGGTACTCGCCGGTCCGCTCGATGGATCCGATATCGTAAGGGTCCTCGACCGCGCAGATGACCGACTGGTCGCGCCGGGTGTCGCGGCAGATGTCGCACTCCCCGGCCTCGGTCAGGTTGAAGCACCTCTTGCACGGGTGGATCTTCTCCTTGACCTCCCGCAGCGCTTCGGCGAGACCGAGAGCGTCGTCCGGGCGGCCCCGGACGATGTGGAAGGCTATGCGTTGGGCACTCTTCGGCCCGATGGAGGGGAGCTTGGAAAGCTCGGTGATGAGCCGCTCTACCGGCCGCGCATAGGTCGCCAAAGGTCCCCTGAGCTACATCCCCGGTATGTTCAGGCCCAGGTCGCCGAGGCCGCCGGTGATGCCGCCGAGACGCTTGGAGGCCAGCTCCTGCGAGCTGTTCACGGCCTCGTTGACCGCGGCCAGGACCATGTCCTGCAGCATCTCCACGTCCTCCGGGTCGACGACCTCCGGGTCGATCTCGATGGATACCAGCTCCAGCCCGCCGGTCATCGTCGCCTTGACAGCTCCGCCGCCCGCGGAGGCCGTTACGGTCTCCTTCGCGAGCTGCTCCTGAGCCTCCTGCATCTGCTGCTGCATCTGCTGCACCTGGGCCATCATCTTGTTCATGTTTCTACGTCCCATAGGACTAACTTCCTCCATCCTGGCCGAACAATCCGAACCGTTCCCGCGCCATCTCGAAGACCTCGCGCTGGTCGCGGATTATATCATCGTCCCCCGCGCCCTCCGCCGCGCCGGACACCGGACGGCTCCCGCCCTCACCGGCGCCGTTGGACGCGCGAGGCTCCTCCGGGGGTTCCTCTCGCAACTCCTCCCGCTCGGCGCGCGGCGCGGCTTCTGGCGTCCGAGACTCCGACGGAGCGGAGGGTCTGGCATCGGATGAGGCTACATTCCCGGCATCCTCTCCGGCCGCCCGGACCTCCACGCGCGGTTTCGAACCCACGCGCTCTTCGAGGACCTTGCCAAGCTCCTCTATATGCTTCCGGTCCTTCGCCATCCCGACGTGGAAGCTCTGTTCGGGGGGGTAGAAAATCCTGAGCACCTCCCCGTCGAAGCTCTCCACGCGAGCTTCGCCATAGACCGCGGCAGTCAGAGCCTGCCGCCGGCGTTTCAGCTCCTGCATGATCCCGGCCCACTCCGACGCGAGGTCCCTTTGGGCGTCACCGCTCTGCCCGGCATCAGTCCTCCGGGTCTTCTGCTCGGGACGAGGCTCCTCCGGTTTCGCTTCGACACCTTCAGGCGCCGCATCCGGCGGCGTGTCGGACACATCGACGGGCGCGGCAGCGGATTCCGTGATCGGCTCCGGGCCGCGCCTCTCAGGCGCGGCCTCCGGTGAAGGGTCACGCGGCCGTTCGGTCCGAGGCATGAGATCGGGAGGTTCCGATGTAGCTGCCAGGGTAGCTACACCGTTCTCCACGGTTTTCTCCAGGGCTTCCAAGCGACGCAGAAGAGCGCCCACGTCAGGCTCGGTATAGTCGCGGGCGAGCTTGAGGAAGGTCAACTCCAGCTCCAGCTTGGGGTCGCCGCCGCGCTTTACGCGGTTCAGGGAGTCGCCCAGCGCCTCCACCAGCCGCACCACCCCGGCGGTCGGAATGCTATTCGCCTGCTCTTCGAGCGGTGCGCGCTCGTCAGCCCCGACTTCCGCCAGGGCGACCTCCGGGGCGTGTGGGAGGAGCATCAGGTTCCGCAGGTGGGAGAGTAGTTCACCCACGAACTGGCCGAGGTCCTTGCCCTCGTTCGAGAGCCGGTCCACGATCCGCAGGGCGTCCGCCGCCCGGCGCTCGTGCAGCGCGTAGGTCGTCTCCAGGAGGGCTTCCGGCCCCACGCTGCCGAGCAGCTCGCGCACCATCGCCGCCGTAATGCCACCCTCCGCGAAAGAGGAGAGCTGGTCCAGAAGCCCCTCCGCATCCCGGAACGAGCCCCGCCCCTCGCGGGCGATGACCGTCAGCGCCTCCGGCTCGGCCTCGATGCCCTCGGCGGCGGCGATCTCCGAGAGCTTCTCCGTCAGCGTCTCGACGCTCGGACGGCGGAAGTCGAAGCTCTGGCAGCGGCTGATGATCGTGGGCAAGACCTTGTGCTTCTCAGTGGTGGCGAGGACGAATACCACGTGCTCCGGCGGCTCCTCCAGCATCTTGAGGAGCGCGTTGAACGCCTCGGTGGTCAGCATGTGGACCTCGTCGATGATGTAGACCTTCATCCGCCCGGAGGCGGGCGCCAGGTTCACCTTGTCGCGCAGCTCCCGGATCTCATCTATCCCCCGGTTGGAGGCCGCGTCCATCTCCAGCACGTCCATCGAGGAGTTGCCAATGATCGCGCGGCAACTCTCGCACGTCCCGTCCGGCTCCGGCGTCGGCCCGTCGCTCCCATCGCAGTTCAGGCCCATCGCCAGCACCTTCGCCGTAGAGGTCTTCCCCGTCCCCCGTGGCCCGGAGAACAGGTAGGCGTGAGCGACGCGATCCGTCTCTATCGCCCGCTTCAGGGTGCGGACGACCGGCTCCTGCCCGACGATGCCGGAAAACGCGCGCGGACGCCACTTGCGATAGAGCGTCGCGTGCCTCATACGTGGAGAATCTGGAGAATGCTATGGAACCTCACGTGTCCAGTATAGCGGACGACGCAGGCTCTCACGACGAAGAAAAACAAACCAAAACAAACCGCGCACCCCGCCGTCGACGCTTACGGATCTGGCGAACTTCCGGCCGCCGACTCCGGTTCGGCTACCCCGAAAGCACATGAAGTTACCCGCTTAGTGCTGCTACCTTCCGGTCCTGACACGGTTCACGGGGCCTCATTGCCCGGGACCGGACCATCAACGCCGGCCGCACCGGTTTCAACCAAACCCGGTTCACGCCTCGGGCGGGGAATTAGGCCCTGCTAGGCGATCGCAGGTACAGGGCATCGCCATCTCCCCGCTTAGCGCGGCGGAGCTAGTGTATCAAACGAACCCGAAAACGGAAGAAGAACGCGGGTTGTGAAGTTTAATCTCCGAAGACTGGTACGGCTGGCCCCGCTCGAAGACGGCCGGCCGACAAAAGCCGCCCCGTTAAGGGCGGCTATCGGTTCTCTAAACGTTTGCCCGGCTACTCGTCGTCGCTCTCCTTGCCCGAGAGGCCGTTACGAAGCTCCCTTACGCCGCTGCCGAGGCCCCTCGCCAGTTCCGGGATGCGCCGGGCTCCAAACAGCAGCAGGATCAGGACCAGCGCTATGATCAACTCGGGCATTCCTATGTTGGGTATCATCATTCTCCTTTTAGCTCGTGTTTTTTAGGGAAGAATCCCCGTCAGCCTGAGAGCCCAGAGCAGCACCCCCAGCGAGAGCAGGGCATTTACGGTCCACCGGCGCCGGGCGCCTCCGAGCAGAGCGACCAGGAGGATTACGATAGCCACCTCGGCCGCCGTCGCGCTCATGCCGAGAAGCTCCGGGTCCTCGACGTGGGCCACGTCCGGGTTGAAGGGCGCGCCCCAGCCGGGGCCGTAGGGCATCCCCCAGGTGCGGGAGATCACATACAGACTGATGACCACCAGGTTCCCCCATATGCCTGCCAGGGGGATCAGGGCGCTCTCCGGCCAGCGCAGGATGAACAGGCTAAAGAGTCCCTGAGATAGAGCCACGACGGCAAAGAAGACGCCATATCCCCACCAGTGCAGGAAGTGCTCCGGCGCTACCCAGAGGTGGATCAGGGCCGCCACCAGCGAGAGCGTTGCCGCCGCGTAGACTGCTATGTCCGCTCCCGCCACATCCTCCTTAGCGGCAAGAGCGGCTCCTTCGCTCTTTATCTTCACTATATGCTGCTCCTCTCCGGCCTTCGTCCCGCGCTACCGACTAGCGGCCTACCGCTTGCGACGCCGGCGATGCTTGGGAGCGCTGCCCTCTGCGCGCTTGCGGTTCTTGTGCCGCTTCCTCGTCTTCTTCGGCGGCTTCACCGTCGCGGGAGTGGTCGTTTCAGGAGTCGTTACTTCGGGCGTGGTCACCTCGGGGGTGGTGGTCTCTCCACCGCCGCCACCGTTACCCGGTTCCTCCCACAGCGGTCCCATCTCCGATATCGGTTTGGCCGATGCAGCGAGTATGGGGTCGTTGGGGTCGTCGGCGCGATTGGCGAAGGCGTCCCCGACGTTAAACTGGACCATCATGTCGTGGTCCTCGTGGACGAGGTTGTGGCAGTGAACCATGTAGCGGCCCGTCTGCGGACCGAACCTGATGAGTACCCGCACCGTCTCGTTCTCGCCGAGGTAGAAGACGTCCTTGGGACCCTTCTCGTAGTCGAACGGCGGCTTGCCGTTGCGGTCGAGGATCTGGCCGTCTATCAGGTGGATGTGCAGCGGGTGGAACCAGCCGCCCGAGGGGTTCTTCAGCGTCCAGACCTGTACCTGGTCGAGCTTCGGGTTGGCGACGGTCAGCTTGTAGTCGCTGTCTATGACGTCTTCCCAGGTCTGGCCGTTGACCGTCCACAGACCGTTCTTGCGGATGACCTCAAGATGCGCCGCGCCCGTGGCATCGGACTCCTTGAGCGGCATCGGGTTGTAGAACTCGTCGGTGCCGGGGTTCAGTACGGAGGGAATCTCGTTGTTGTTGGGGTCTCCGGTGCTGTCGAGGACGTCGAAGCGCATGATCTGGCTCGTCGAGTCGAAGTCCTGGTTGTTGGGATTGCTCAGGTTCTGGAGGACTATCTGCTGTCCCGGCCTGTACCTGGCGAAGTCTATGACGATCTCGTAGCGCTCGGCCTGCCCGATCCTGAGCTGATCCGTCTGCTGCGGGGCCGGCATCAGCCCGGCGTCGGTGGCGATGACGGTGAAAGGATCGCCCGTGGAGAGAGCCAGCCTGTAGGAGCGGGAGATCGAGGCGTCCAGAACCCGGAAGCGATACTTCCTGCGCTCGACCTGCATCACGGGCCAGGGCACTCCGTTGGTCAGGATCACATCCCCGTAGAGGCTGGAGTGGCCCTGGTCGTCGTAGACGAAGTCGCCGTTCTGGGCGAAGATGGCGTCGCGGAGGATCAGGGGCACGTCGTACTTGCTCGGGACGAACTTGCCGCTCGCGTCGTATTCGCCGTGCGGGATGGGCAGGGAGAGCTCCTGCTCGTCGTGGATATGGTACTGCGCCGCGCAGCCCATATAGGCGTTCTCGGCGGTGTGATGGACGCCGTGGTCGTGATACCAGAGCGTCCTGGCCGGCTGGATGTTCGGATAGTGATAGTCCTTGAACTCGCCGGGGTTGGTTATGTCCGAGGCGTAGCCGTCGTACTGCGGCAGCGACGCCGACCCGTGCAGATGAACCGAGGTCCAGGTCTTGTAGTTGGCGAAGGAGACCTCCGGCAACTGGTTGATGTGCCTCACGACGACCTTGCGTCCCTTACGGGCGTGGATGGTCGGTCCGGGGGTCAGGCCGTCGTAGCCATAGACGGTGGTCGGGCCGAAAAGGGACTTGGGCAGGATCTGCAACTGGGCCTGCTTCATCGTCATCGTGTAGTAGTCGGTGGTGGCGTCGGAGTGCTTGATCGCGGCCACCGTCGGGACGGCGAAGGGGAGCTGGAACGGCTCTGGGAGCTGGCTCTCTGGGATGCGGTTGCTTATGGAGAGTTGGGTCCTGGCCTTCCGTTCCAGCGGCAGCATGAGAGCGGCGCCGCCCAGCAGGCCCATCTTCAGCATCTCCTTGCGGGTGATCGTGCGGCTGAGCAGTTCCATCCTCGTGCTCCCTTCCTGTCTTCTCAAATAGCGCTGCTCAATGGGCAGATCGCTTCGTCTCGCTCGTCACCTGTATTCAACTAGGGCGGGGAAATGCGTACATCGGTAAAAAAGGTGAACTTTATCTAGCGTAAAAGGGCGATCTTTATCTAGCGTAATCGGGTTACTTCATTTGGAGTATGCTACTCAGCTTCTGGCCTCCGGCGCGCGATAGGTTTCTCCGCCCGTGGATGTTACCGGGCCGTCTGGTCCTGGTGCGCTATCGAGAGGGCTCGTTCCCGGACACCTCTTCTGGTGAACAGCCGGTCGAGATATATCTTCAGGCCGACAACGTCCGCGACTGCGCTGCGGAAGGCGACGTGGCCATCGGGCCGGATTAGTAACATGCTCGAAGCATTCGCGCCGTAGCGTTCGTGCAGCTTCTGGTTCGCCGACTCTATCCGCTGGACGTTGACGGACAGCTCATAACGGTCGAGCAGACCCTCGATCTCCTCCCGCGCCGCCTCCAGCCTGGGATCCGGTTCAAGCCCCTCGAAGAGGAGCAGATGGTGGTCCAGGTCTCCGAGCGTTTCGAAGATGCTCTTGCCGGCCTCCGGGCCGGCCTCGAAGAAGCCGTAAGGGG
>DASSMB010000197.1:0-36288 GCA_035689095.1 Rubrobacteraceae bacterium
GACCGTGATACCTTAGCACTGGCTCATAGAGGGAGCAGCGGTTCCGTAGCGGGCTCCCGGTCGGTTTGCAGGGGAGAGTTTATCCGAGACTACGGGGTTGGAGGCTGGCCCGCCAGACTCTGGTTATGTCTGGTGATGGTATTGGCCGGACTCTTCTTCGCCGGATGCGGTGGCGGAGAGGAGCCAGCTTCCCCTCCTCCCGCGACCACGACGGCGCCCGCGGCGGCTCCCGCCGCGCCTCCTGCGGGCGGCACGACGGTCGGGTCGGGACAGGCCGAGACGATCCGGGACCGCCCAATCTCCTTGAACATGGACCAGCCGGTGCCGCCGGACTTCAAGACAGCTTATCAGCGGCGCGCCCTGATCGCGGTAGAGTTTTACAAGACGGGACAGAACCCGTTCTATCCTCAAGGGCTCGGTGTGGACTCTCAGGTGAACACGTTCGTGGACCAGCTCCGGACTCAGTACCCGACCGTAGAGTTCTTTAGTTACAACATAGATAACCCCGGCGCCGGGGGCGACAACGTGAAGCTTCAGAGCGGGCAGTATGGGACGCTCGCGGCTCAGCTCGGGGTCGGGCTGACCCCGTTCCTGGCGACGCTCGCTCCGGCGTCGAACGGGGACGGCTACATCATAAAGAACCTCTTCCAGGGCTACGTGACGCAGCCCGTGATCAGCCAGGCGCTCTTCGACCTTTCGGCCGTGCAGGTTGAGGACAACACGAGCGACGTGGATGTGAAGATAGACCAACTGGAGCTGACCGAGCGGGGAGGCGGTATCGAATACATCACCGTCAGGAATACGAGCCCGGACCCGGTGAACCTCCAGGGGTTCACGCTGCGGACGCTCGACCCGGAGACGGGACAGGTGAACGACCAGTCCGCCACCGTCGAGATAAACGACTCGATCGAGGTCCAGCCCGGAAAGAGCGTCTCCGTCGGCCGGTCGGCCGAGGTAGTAGACGCGGACGGCAAGAAGGTTGCCGGGGTATTCGTGGGTGGAGAAGACCTGGGGCTGGCGCCGGGAGATCAGGTCGCCCTCCTCGACGCCGGAGGCGCCGTCGCCGCCACGATCACGGTCTGAGATCCAGGGATTCCGTCTGCATAAGCGGGCCTGCAAATTCGCCCGCTTACGCTACACTAATCGTGTATGAGCGACTCTGTCTACCTGGATAACGCCGCCACGACGCCGCTGGACTCGCGAGTCCTGGAAGCCATGCTGCCACACCTGCGCGGACGGCGCGGCAACGCTTCCTCGCTGCACGCCTCCGGGGCGGCGGCGCGCGAGGCCGTGGAGGAGGCCCGCGAGTCGGTCGCGGCGTTCCTGGGAGCGTCGCCGGAGGAGATCATCTTCACCAGCGGCGGCACGGAAGCCGACAACATCGCCGTCCTGGGACTCGCGGTTGCCCGGCCGGAGAAGCGTCACGCAGTCGTCTCGCGCATCGAGCACCCCGCAGTTCGTGGAGCCGCCGCGCGCCTGGAAAGAGACGGCTACGAGGTCTCCTGGATCGGGGTTGACGAGAACGGAATGGTGGACCCGGAGCAGTTTGCCCGGTCGTTGCGACCGGACACCGCGTTCGCGGCGGTGATGTGGGCGAACAACGAGGTCGGGACCGTGCAGCCGGTCGAGGAACTGGCCGCGATCTGCCGGGAGCGAGGAGTACCGCTGCACGTTGACGCGGTGCAGGCGGCGGGGAGAATTCCCTTAAATACGGCCTCGGTCCCTGTCTCGACGCTGGCGGTCTCGGGGCACAAGCTCTACGGGCCGCAGGGGGTGGGCGCGCTGTACGTCCGCGAGGGTGTGGATCTGGAGCCGACGGTATTCGGCGGCGGCCAGGAGCGCGGCCTGCGGAGCGGCACGCACGATGTGGCGGGGATCGTCGGGCTTGGCGCGGCGGCCCGGCTGGCGTCAGAGGAGTTGGAGGAGCGCGCGTCCCACGAAGCGGCGCTCCGGGACCGTATTTTGGAGGGTGTCCGTGAGAAAGCCGGCGTGCGGCTCAACGGTCACGCGCGGGAGCGGCTCTCGAACAACGTACACCTGTATGTGGAGGGGGTCGAGGCTGAAGGGCTCGTGCTGTTCTGCGATGCTCTGGGGTTCGAGATCGGCAGCGGCTCTGCCTGCGCTTCGGGCGGGCACAAGGCCTCCCCGGTGCTGCTGGCGATGGGCCGGAGCGAGCAGGAGGCTTTCTCCGCGGTTCGAATAACGGTCGGCAAGGACAACACGGAGGGGGAGATCGAAGCTTTCGTCGAAGCGTTCGCCGCGGCGGTCGCCAGGCTTCGCGAGCTATCCCCACTATACGCGGGCTGATACCCGATGGCCGAACGCTACCGCCCACAGGTCATCGAACACCTCGTAAGACCTCGCCACGTTGGCGACCTGCCCGAACCCGATGGCGCGGGAGAGTCGGGAGACTCCGCCTGCGGCGACATCGCCCGCTTCACGGTGCGTATCGAGGAGAACGTCGTCCGCGAGGTCGGCTACAAGGTCTACGGATGCGCCGCGTGCATAGCGGCGGGCTCCGCGCTGGCGGAGATGGTGGCGGGAGAGGATCTGCTGCGCGCGGCGAGCGTCTCCAAGGAGGATGTGCAGGACGCACTCGGCGGACCGCTGCCTCCTGGCAAGGAGCACGCCCTGACGCTGGTCCTGGACGCGCTGCACAAGGCGCTGGAGGACTACCTCAACCGGCGGGCCGGTTCGATGCTGGTGGATGGGTACGGAGGCGGACGCGCTGGCGAGAAGAAGACGGTCGTCGCGGCGATGAGCGGCGGGGTTGACTCGGCGGTTACGGCGCTCTTGCTCAAGGAGGCGGGCTACGAGGTGGCGTGCGTGACGTTCCGGCTGCACGACGGCGAGCGCGGGAGCCGGTCGTGCTGCTCGCCGGACACCGTGCTCTTCGCCCGCGATACCGCGCACCGGATGGGTCTTCCGCACTTCACGCTCAACCTCAAGGAGCTTTTCAACCGGCGCGTGATGCAGGACTTCGTCGGTACTTATGAAGCGGGGAAGACGCCCAACCCGTGCGTCGCGTGCAACGCCCACGTCAAGTTCCACGCGGCGGCGTTCCTGGCGGACAGGCTCGGCTTCGACCACGTCGCGACCGGGCATTACGCGCGTGTCGGCGTCGGGCCCACGCTCGCGCGTCCTGTTGATGAGACAAAGGACCAGACCTATGTTCTGTGGCCCATGCCGAAGGAGTTGCTGGCCCGGACGGTCTTCCCGCTCGGCGAGTACAGGAAGACGGAGGTACGCAAGATCGCCGAGGACCGGGGGCTCGCGGTTGCCTACACTCCCGAGAGCCAGGACATCTGCTTCATCCCGGACGGCAACTACCGGGGCTTCATCCGCAAGAAGGTCGCCGCCGAGCCGGGCGAGATCGTGGATACTAGCGGAGAGGTGCTGGGACGCCACGCGGGGGTAGTGGACTTCACGGTCGGGCAGCGGCGGGGTATCGGCGTCTCGGCTCCGACGCCGCTCTACGTTACGGAGGTACGGCCTCAGAGCAAGCAGGTCGTCGTCGGGCGGCGCAGGGACCTGGAGGTGCGCGAGGTGCGCGTCTCCGGGATGAACTGGTTCCTGGACCCTGGCGAGGCTCGCGCCGTTCAGGTGCGCTACAACAGCTCGCCGGTTCCGTGCGAGATCGAAGACGTGGGCGACGGGGAGTGGGTCGCGTATCTGGAGGAGCCTGTAATGGGCGTGGCGCCGGGCCAGTCGGCGGTCTTCTACACGGGAGACGGCCAGCGCGTGGCTGGAGGCGGAGTCGTTGCCCGGAACCGGCCGAAAGCTGCGGCGGCTGGGGGACAGGAGATATAGAATGGTGGTCCGGTGTTCTTAAGAGAGGTGCGCTGAACTTTGGATACGTTTGTGGAGCTGATGAAAGCCTTGCTCTTCGCGGGGATAGCGGTGGCGTTCTTCGTGCTGGCGTGGATGTTCTTGAGGCTCGCCAGTATCTTCTCGACGACCGAGCAGACGATAAAGGAGGTCTCCGAGCAGGTGGTGCCGCTGCTCGGCAAGACGCACGTCACGGTAGACAACATAAACAGCCAGCTCTCGCAACTCGACACGGCGGTGGGGGACGTCGCCGGGATAACAGGAGAACTGGACCAGACGACAACCGTCATAACGCGCGGTGTGCGGAGTGGTGTAATAAAGGCTTCGTCGGCCACGGCGGGTCTCTCTCGCGGAATCAGCACGTTCCTGGGTGGCAAGAAGACGACCGAAGGGGAGGACTAGCCGTTGGAGGGGTGGGGCAAGATCTTGACCGGAGCAGCGCTGGGGGTGCTCGGCACGGTCTACGCGACTAACGAGGAGTTCCGCAAGCAACTGCCCAAGAGCGCCCGCGAACTGCCGGTGGTGGTGCGCAAGCGCTTCGACGAGGCGGTCTCCGCGGCGCGCGAGGCGTCGTCCAGCCGTCGGCAGGAGATCCTCCGGGACCTCGAAGTCCACGGCGGCGGAGCGCACGCGGCTCGCGGCGTGGAGCCCGATCCGGCCGCGCCGGAGACATCCGTGCCGGAGCCACCCGTAGTGACTGATCCGGACGCAACCCAGCAACTCTCTCGCCCGACAGAATAAACCGAGCCCTCGGAGCGAATCCGAGGAAGGAGTCGATTTGACGACCGAAACGGATGCCGAGTACACGTATCTGGAGATCCCGCCGTCGCCGGAGATGCGAGGATGCATCGGGCTGGTGATGGCCGGTATGGCGGCGCGCGCGAAGATCGGCGTGGGCGGGCTTGATGAGGCTGTGGAGATACTGGAGAGCCTGCACTCCGAGATCGAGCCCACGGTGTACCGCTTCTCGATGGATGAGGATCGGGTGGTCGCGCAGATAGAGGACCCGGAAGAGGGAGCGTCTATATGGCGGACGGTGGTGGAACTCGTATCGTGAACCGTCGTTACCGTCGCCCTGACAAGGCTCGTACCCGGCGGCTCCTCATCGCTTACCACAAGGAGGGCGACCAGCGCGCGCGGGAGCGTGTGATCGCGGAGCAGTTGCCGCTCGCGGAGTTCCTGGCGCGCAAGTTCGCCGGACGCGGAGAGCCGGTTGACGACCTCGTGCAGGTCGCGTCGGTCGGTCTGATCAAGGCCGTGGACCGTTTCGACGTGGACCGGAACATCGAGTTCTCGACCTACGCGACGCCGAATATCCTGGGTGAGATCAAGCGCTACTTCCGGGATAAGGGGTGGGCGATGCGCGTCCCTCGCGGCCTTCAGGAGTTGCGCCAGTCCGCCAAGGAGGCGATCCAGGACCAGACGATCAAGACCGGGCGCTCGCCGACCGTAGAGGAGCTGGCGAAGATGCTGGACTCCGACGAGGAGAGCGTCGCCGAAGCCCTGACCCTCGGACGCGCCTACAACACCGCCAGCCTCGATGCTCCGGTGAACCAGGAAGATACCGACGGCGACACGATCATAGACCTCCAGGCCGACGATAACTTCCCGATAGAGGGCCTGGAGGACAAGATCCTGCTCCAGAGCGCCATGCACGGCCTGAAGGAGCAGCAGCAGCAGATCCTCAAGCTCCGCTTCAACGAGGGCAAGACGCAGACCGAGATCGCCGACCAGATCGGGGTCAGCCAGATGCACGTCTCCCGTCTCCTGCGCCGCGCCATCGACGACCTGCGCGTCCGGCTCGGCGAGATGGAGAAGAACGGGAACTAGAAAACGCCCGCCATCCGGTTACAATACCCCGACATGACGCCCATGCAGAGCAGTGAAATCCGCCAGAAGTTCCTAAATTTCTTTACCGGTAGAGACCACCGTCTCTACCCCAGCTCGTCCCTGATCCCGCACAACGACCCCACGGTCCTCCTCACGACCGCCGGTATGCAACAATTCATCACCTACTTCACCGGAGAGGACCGTCCGCCCAGCCCCCGCGCAACCAGCGCCCAGAAATGCTTCCGCACCCAGGATATCGAGGATGTCGGCGACCCCACGCACCTGACCTTCTTCGAGATGATGGGCAACTTCTCCTTCGGGGACTACTTCAAGAAGGAAGCCATCGAGTGGGCGTGGGAGTTCCTGACGCGGGACCTGGGACTTGCGCCGGAGCGGCTCTGGATCACGATCTTCGAGGGCGACGAAAACGCTCCCGAGGACCTGGAAGCGAAGGACTTCTGGATGAAGGTCGGTGTGCCGGTAGAGAGGATCTTCGGCCTCCCCAAGAGCGAGAACTGGTGGGGACCACCCGGCGACTCCGGTCCCTGCGGTCCCTGCTCCGAGGTCTACTTTGATTACGGCGAGGAGTACGGCGAGGGTGACCCGCTCGCCGACCCGAAGTACGGCCCCGGCGGCGACGAGGGAGACTCGCGGTTCCTGGAGATCTGGAACCTCGTCTTCAACCAGTATGAGCAGCGTAAGGACGGCACCCTCACCCCGCTCGCGAAACCCGGCATAGACACCGGCATGGGTCTCGAACGGACCGCCGCCGTCGTACAGGGCGTCCACACCGTCTACGACACCGACCTCTACGCCCCGATCTTCGAGAAGGCGCGCGAGATCTCCGGCGCGGAGCGCGGCTCCTCCGATGATACCGATCGCGCCCTCTACATAATCGCGGATCACGTCCGCAGCATCGCCTTCCTCATCGCCGACGGCGTCCGTCCCGGTAACCAGCGCCGCGAGTACGTCCTTAGACGCATAATACGCCGCACGGCGTTGCAGGCATATGCGCGGCTTGGGATGAAGCCCGAGCAAATCGCGGATCTGGTCGAGGTTGTGGTGGATTCGATGGGCGACCATTACGAGGAGTTGGAGCGGGCGCGGGAGGACATCCGGCGCATCGTGACCTCCGAGGCTGCGCGGTTCGTGGAGATCTACGACTCCGGCATGGGGTTGCTGGAGGCGGAGATCGAGCGTGTCGGCGGCGGGAGCTTCCCCGGCGAGGTCGCGTTCACGCTGCACGACACCTACGGGTTTCCGGTCGAGGTTACGCGGGAGGTGCTGGCGGAGCGCGGGATCTCGCTGGACGAGGCCGGGTTCGAGCGCGCGATGGCTGACCAGCGCGAGCGGGCGCGGGAGGCTATGCAGGGCTATGACCGGGTCGTGGCGGCGTTCCGGGACCAGGAGATAAAGAGCCGGTTCGTGGGCTACGAGCGCGAGCAGGTCGAGACTCGAATAGTCGCTGTGGAGCCGGTGCCGGGAGCGGAAGACGAGGTCTTCGTCGTGCTCGCGGAGAACCCGTTCTACGCCACGGGCGGCGGGCAGGTGGCGGATGAGGGGTGGATCTCCTCGGACAACGGCCAGTTAGAGGTTGTCGACACCATCCCAGCCGGTGACTATCAGGTGTTGCGCGCCAGGGTGGAGCACGGCGACTTCCATGCGGGAGACTCCGTGACGGCTTCCATAAACCGCGTCCGGCGGCAGCAGATAGAGGCCAACCACACCGCCACGCACATCCTTCACTGGGCGCTGCGGGCGGTGCTCGGCCGGGACGTGGTGCAGGCCGGGAGCTACGTCGGACCGGACCGGCTGCGCTTCGATTACCGGTACGCCGGCAAGGTGAGCGACGACGAGTTGCGGCGCATCCAGGAGCTGTGCCTGCTCAAGATCACCGAGAACCAGCCCGTGCGCTACTTCACCACCACGATGGACGAGGCCCGTAACCTCGGGGCGATGATGCTCTTCGGGGAGAAGTACGGAGACCTCGTGCGGGTCGTCGAGGTGGACGGGTTCTCGCGCGAGCTGTGCGGCGGCACGCACGTGCGGGGAACGGCCGAGGTCGGGGCGTTCAAGATCCTCTCCAACAGGAAGCACGGCGCGGACCTGTACCGGATAGAGGTCATCACGGGTCGGGAGGCCCTCTACTACCTCATTGGGGCCGCCGAGCGGGCCGAGGAAGTCTCCGAGGCGCTCCGGGTCGAGTTGGACCGTCTGCCGGAGGCCGTAGAGAACCTGCGCCAGAGCGCGCGGCAGGCGCGGGAGATGGAGCGCGAGCAGGCGTTGAAGCAGGGACTTCAGGAAGTCGGGGCGCTCGTCGAGAGTGCGGAGGCCGTGGACGGCATGAAGGTTGTCACGGGGCAGGTCGTCGCGACGGACGTGAAGGGGCTGCGCCAGATCTCCGACGACGTGAAGAACCGTCTCGGGGGTCCAGCGGCAGTAGTGCTCGCCGCTGACCTTGGCGGCAAGGCCGTGCTCATCGCGAACCTTCACCCGCAGGTGTCGGAAAAAATAGAGGCTGGCGAGATCGTGCGCGAAGCATCCGGCGTGCTGGGCGGCGGCGGAGGCGGCGGACCGACGATGGCTCAGGCCGGCGGTGGAGACCTCTCCGCCATCCCGGACGCTCTGGATAAAGTCCGCGTCATCCTCCGCGGGCGGCTCGCGGGCCGGGAAGGCTAGGCTCATGCAGGCTTCGAGCCGCGCTACAGGGAGAATCGCCGCGCTCGATCTCGGCGAGGTCCGTACCGGGGTGGCGTTATCCGACCCCTCGCGGACCATAGCCCGTCCAGTGGAGGTCGTCGCGAGCGAGAAACTGGAGGAGTACTTGCGAGGGCTCTTAGAAGATGAGGGCGTCGAGGAGATCCTGGTCGGAGTCCCGAAGACGCTCGGCGGTGAGGTGGGGTTTCAAGCGCGGCGCGTTTTAGCTACACTGGGCCACCTGAAAACGGTCTTCGCCGCTGTAACGTTCATCGAGTGGGACGAGCGGTTCACGACCCGCATGTCCATCGCCGGTCCTGGCGGCGGTAGCACAGGCAGGAGCAGGAAGAGGGACCGGACGTCCGGGACTGGCGGGAGGGTGGATCACCTGGCCGCGGCCCGCATGTTGCAGGAGTACCTGGAAACGAGGGGGAACCTTTGAGGCGCTACCAGAAGGGAAGACGGAGAGACCGCGAGGATCTTGAGGCTCGCCTCAACGCGCTTCAGCCTTCCCGCTCGAAGTCCCGCCGCAAGCGCCGCTCGAACGCCGGTCCGGCGATCCTGGGCATATTGCTCGTCATCGGCGTGCTCGGCGTGATCTATCTGATCTACACCTCCGCGACCAGCGGCAGCGCGTCCCAACAGGCCGATACCAGGGCGGGGAAGGTCGAGGTGGTGAAGGGCGACACGCTCTCCAGCGTCGCCGATAAGCTCGATGAGGCCGGGGTAGTAAGCAGCGCGACGCTCTTCAAGCTGGAGGCTCGTCTTAGCGGCCAGAGCACCGAGATCAAACCCGGCGAGTACACCTTCGGGCCGGATGACGACACTGATGCGATCATGAAGAAGCTGACTACCGGCAAGGATGTCCCGACATACGCCATAACCATCCCGGAGGGCCTCACCCTGCAACAGACGGCGGAGACAGTGGCCCAGAGCAAGAGCGGTATCTCGGCGGCGGACTTCGAGAAGGCGGCTAAAAAGACCGACTACGGCTACGCTTTCCTAAAGGATCCGGCGATAAAGTCCACCGAGGGCTACCTCTTCCCAAAGAAGTACGATTTCGAGAAGGGGACCACCGCGCCGCAGATAGTCAACCGGCTGCTCGAACAGTACCTGCTGGAGACGCAAGAGCTGGACTTCAAGGGGGCCGAGGACCGGCTGAACCTGAGCGAGTACGAGTTGGTCACCGTCGCGTCACTCATCGAGAAGGAAGCTGCCAGCCCCGAAGAGAAGCCAATAATCGCGTCCGTCATATACAACCGCATGCGGCAGGGGATGCCGCTGCAGATAGACGCCACGATCCAGTACGCCCGCGGCAAGCCGAAGGAAGATCTCTCCCTGGACGACCTGGAGATCGACTCTCCGTACAACACGTACAAGAACCCGGGGCTTCCGCCCGGACCGATCTGCAGTCCCAGCCGGGAGTCGCTGGAGGCCGCCATAGAGCCGAAAGAGACGGACTACGTCTACTACGTGCTCAAGGCCAACGGTCAGGAGCACTACTTCACGAACAACTACAATGACTTCTTGCAGGCTAAAGCCGAGGCTGGCCGGTAGGGTCAGGGACCGCTCCGCCAGATAACTGAGAGCCGTCCCCGTGTTGAGCGCGCCGCCCTCCGAATAAAGCGCGCCAATATGCTCCCCTGTTGCCGTTACGGTGTATCCTGAAGAGGCGATGGATGCTCTGAGTGGAAAGTACGGGTGCTGGTTAACGCAACTTATAAGGGGATCAAGTCTGACAGCCGACTTGTTTGGCTCCATTCAAGGCGCGGAGAACTCGCCCTGTGATGGAGCTATCCGGGAGGTGAGCGATGCTCTCACGCGAGGGTAACCATCCGGCTGCGGGTCCGGCGCGGGAACTTGGAGAGTACCTGGTGGCGGCGGGCCTGATCTCCGAAGGGCAGGCCGACGCGGCGCGGGACAGGTGCAGGGCGGAACGAGGGAACCTGGCGAAGTCGCTCGTCTCGCTCGGCTACCTGAGCGCTGATGAGGTGGCGCGCGCTCTGGCAAAGGTGCAGAACGTCGAGTACGTAGACCTCTCCAAAGAGAGCCTCGACCCTGATTTGATCAGTCTCATCGCAGAAGACGTACTCTTGCGTCACGGCGCGGTCCCGCTCCGGGCAGAGAGCGGACGGCTCATAGTGGCGATGGCCGATCCCGGCGACACCGAGGCGCGGAGCGACCTCACAATCAGCGCGGGCCACCCGGTCACGCCGGTAGTCGCTTCCGAGGAGGAGATCCGCCGGTTGCACCGCAGGCATTTCGGTACTCGCGCAGAACCCTCTTCGGCTGCCGCGGAAGCGCCTCCCAGCGGGGACAACGGCAGCGTTAGAGAGACCCGGAGCAGCTATGCCGCTTCGCCGCGCGAGAGGCCGGGCGCAAGGCGTCCGGCTGGCAGGACGCCCAAGATCGGGGAGATCTTAATCTCCGAGGGCAAGCTCTCGGAGACTCAGTTGCAGGAAGCGCTGACGATACAAAGAAACGACCCCAGGGACCTCGGAGAGATCCTGATATCCCTGGGACTGGTGGAGGCCGAGGACCTGGCGCGGGCGCTCGCCCGGCGGCTCAAGCTGGACTTCGTGGTCATCTCCGAGCTGTCGGAATCGGAGGTGGACCCGGACGTTCTGAACCTCATCGAGGAACGGACTCTACGGAAGTACACCGCTCTCCCGCTGCGCTTCGAGGACGGGCGGCTGGTCGTGGCGATGAGCAACCCCAACGACCTCTTCGCCCTCGAAGACCTGCGGATCATGACGAAACATCAGATCACGCCCGTAGTGGCAACCTTCGAAGACATCTCCGGCGCCCTGTCTTTCGTGTTCGGGGACGAAGAGGCTCTCGATTCCAAGCTGGATGAAGGCGGGTCTTCTATAGAGGCTTACGAGATGGACGAACCCGCCCCTGAGCCGGAGTTTGCGCAAGCTCCGCCTACAGAGCTTGCGGAAGAGCCGCCCACGGAAGAGCCCTCACCGGTGGATGAGTCGCCGGAGCCGGAGGCCGGGGTGGATCAATCCCGGGCGTCCGGTGACGGGGAGTGGCCGCCTGAGACACCGGAACCGGCTGAAGGCGCGCCGGAGGCTGGCGGGGCCAGCCGCGGCGCGGCGGTTGAACGCGGGGCTCGCCGGCTCGGTGGAGCGGGGACCAGGATCGGGGATATCCTACTTGCGGAAGGCAAGGTCTCTGCGGGACAGCTTGAAGAGGCGCAACTGACGGCGCGGGAGCGGCGACAGGATCTCGGGAAGACCCTGCTCTCGCTCGGCTACGTCAGCGAGGAGGACCTTGCGCGGGCGTTGGCGGCCCGGCTCCGCCTGGAGTTTGTGGAGTTGACGGAGCGCGACGTGGACCGGGCCGCGGCGAGCCTGGTGGATCAGCGGGTGCTGCGCCGGCTGGGAGCGATGCCGCTCCGGGTCTCGGACGGCCGGCTCGTGGTGGCGATGAGCGACCCGACGAACATCTACGCCCTGGAGGACTTGAGGATGATCTCCGGGTACCCCGTGACGCCGGTGGTGGCCCTGGAGACCGAGATCCGGCGGGTCCAGAATAAGCTATTCGCTGTCGGCGAAGAGGTCACGGAGCTTCTTCAGGAGGCGGCCGGAGAATCGGTCTTCGAGGACCACGGCGAGGTCGAGCTTGGTGGGGACGCGGGAGCCGAGGACGCCCCGATAGTCCGGCTCGTCGGTTCCGTTTTGCAGCAGGCGGTGGGAGAGGGCGCATCGGACGTTCATATAGAGCCGCGGGCCAGGGAACTAACCGTCCGCTACCGGGTGGACGGCGTGCTGCGCGAGGTCATGTCCATCCCGCCGAAGTTGCAGAGCGGCGTGATCGCGCGCCTCAAGATCCTGGCGAACCTCAACATCGCCGAGCGCCGCGTCCCCCAGGACGGCCGGTTCTCCGTGCGGCTCGGCGGCCAGAAGATCGACGTGCGAGCCGCCTCGCTGCCCACGGTCTTCGGGGAGAAAATCGTGCTGCGGCTCCTCGATACTTCCAACGTCGAGGCTAACCTGGAGCAACTCGGCTTCCGTACCGACATATTCGAGACTTACGAGCAGATCTTCCGGCGGCCATACGGCGCGATCCTGGTGACGGGGCCGACCGGCTCGGGCAAGTCCACCACGCTCTACGCGACGCTCAGCGAGTTGAACTCCCCGGAGCGGAACATCATCACGGTCGAGGACCCGGTCGAGTTCAGGATGGAGGGGATCAACCAGATTCAGGTGAATGCCAAGGCGGGACTCACCTTCGCCTCCGGGCTCAGGAGCATACTGCGCAGCGACCCGGACGTGGTGATGATCGGTGAGATTCGGGACTTCGAGACCGCGAAGATCAGCGTCGAGGCCGCCCTTACCGGCCACCTGGTCCTCGCCACCCTGCACACGAATAACGCTCCCTCGGCCGTTAACCGCCTGACGGATATGGGGGTCGAGCCGTTCCTCACTTCCTCCGCCGTCGACTGCGTGATCGCTCAGCGTCTCGCGCGAAGGCTTTGCGACTATTGCAAGGAGCCCGTAGAGATACCGTCCGATGTGCTGGCCGACATCAATTTTCCTCATGAGCGCGCTTTCACCAACGGCCTGCGCTTCCATCGCGCCGTGGGCTGCGACCGTTGCGGCGGCTCGGGGTACCGTGGCCGGTTAGGGATATACGAGATGATGGTGGTGACGCCGGAGATACGGGACCTCATCCTGCGCCGGGTTTCGACCGGTGAGATCAGCCGCGTCGCCGAGGAACAGGGCATGGTGCCGTTGCGCGATGACGGTCTCCTGAAGGCAGCGGAAGGTCTGACGACCATTGAGGAAGTCCTGCGGACGGTGGTCTAGTAGCGGGCCGCGGGCGTATAGGTAGTTAAAGTATCCGGGCGGATGTGACGAATAGTAGAATGTAACCGAAGGTATACGCGACTAGTCGCAGATATATGGGAGGATAGGACTATGATGCAGGAAGCCGGGCTGAACGATTATCTCTTCGATGCGATCCGGCAGGGCGCGAGCGACCTGCATATTACGGTAGGAGTCCCGCCGTCCGTGCGGGTCAGCGGGAAGATCCGGCACCTCGATTATCCGGCGCTCACACCTAATATGACCCGCGAGCTGATCTACGACATCCTCTCGAACGACCAGCGGCAGCGCTTGGAGAGCGACCTGGAACTGGACTTCGCGTACACGCTCCCGCGCACGGCGCGTTTCAGGGTGAACGTATACTTCCAGCGGGGTTCGATGGGCGCGGCGTTCAGGACGATTCCGAGTGAGATCCGGAGCTTCAGCGAGCTCGGCTTGCCGAAGGCTATCGAGGACATGACCGACAAGCCGCGGGGACTCGTGCTGGTAACGGGGCCCACCGGCTCCGGCAAGTCCACGACGCTCGCCTCGATGATCGACAAGATCAACGAGACCCGCGAGGAGCACATAATGAGCGTGGAGGACCCGATAGAGTTCCTCCACACGCACAAGAAGTGCATCGTCAACCAGCGCGAGGTGAACCAGGATACCCGGAGCTTCGCCCAGGCGCTCAAGCATGTGTTGCGTCAGGACCCCGACACAATACTCGTCGGTGAGATGCGCGACCTGGAGACGATACACCTTGCCGTGAGCGCCGCGGAGACCGGCCACCTCGTTTTCGGAACGCTCCACACCCAGGATGCGCCACAGACGGTGGACAGGATCATAGACGTATTCCCGTCTCACCAGCAGTCCCAGATACGGACCCAGCTCGCCAACGCGCTCCAGGGCATCATCACGCAGACGCTAATCCCGAAGAGGGACGGCAAGGGCCGGGTCGCGGCCTGCGAGATACTGGTCCCCACGCCCGGCGTGCGGAACCTCATCCGGGAGGGGAAGAACCACCAGATCTACTCCGCCATGCAGACCGGAGGGAAGTTCGGCATGCAGACGATGGACGCGGCGCTCGTGGACCTGGTACGCAAGGGCCTCATCTCCCGCGAAGAGGCCGAGAAGCGTTCCAGCAACCCCGAAGAGTTGAACCGTCTGGCCGGCGGGAGCATGGGCGGAGCGTCCAACCGGCCCGCCGCGAGTTCCTCCGGCTCTTACGCGGCGCTCCGCAGATAGGGAGGACGTAGGTGGCCGTATACACGTACAAGGCGCGCTCCCGTAGCGGCGAGGTCCTGGAGGACCAGATCGAGGCGAACGACCAGGTCTCCGTCGCCTCCGAGCTGCGCCAGCAGGGTCTTCTCGTCATAGACATCAAGGAGCAGGGCGCGGCCCAGAAGGACTTGCTGGAGCCGTTCAAGAAGGTCAAGCTCTCCGACGTAGTGATCTTCACCCGGCAGTTCGCCACCATGATCAACGCGGGCCTGCCGATAGTGAGGTCGCTCTATGTCCTGGGAGAGCAGACGGATAACCCCAAGTTGAACGAGGTGATCGTGGCGGTCCGCAAGGACGTGGAGGCCGGGCTCGGGCTCTCGGAGGCGCTCGCCAAGCACCCCAAAGTCTTCTCCCGCCTCTACATCGAGATGGTGCGGGCTGGTGAGATCGGCGGCATCCTAGACGGGGTGCTGCTCCGGGTGGCCGCCCAGTTGGAGAACGACCAGGAGCTCCGGCGCAAGGTAAAGAGCGCCATGACCTATCCGACGGCGGTGCTCGTGATCGCGTTACTCGCAGCGGCTTTCATGCTGATCTTCATCGTCCCCATCTTCGCCAAGATGTTCGCGGATCTCGGAGGGACTCTTCCGCTCCCCACCCGCATAGCGATGGGCGCCTCGGACATCCTTACCAGCTTCTACGGCATACTGGTCGCGGCCGCGCTCATCGGCGGCGTCATGTTCTTCCTGCGTTGGAAGAACACCGAGCAGGGCCGGAAGGTGTGGGGCCGGCTGATACTCAAGATGCCGGTCAAGATCGGAGACATCGTCCAGAAGGTCGCCCTGGCGCGGTTCGCTCGAACGCTCGGAACCCTGAGCGCGGCCGGAGTCCCGATCTTGCAGGCCCTGGAGATCACGGCCTCCTCCTCCGGCAACTGGGTCATCGAGAACGCTCTGTTGCGGAGCCGCGACTCCATCCGGCAGGGAATACCGATCTACCGCCCGCTCGAAGACGAGCCGGTCTTCCCGCCGATGGTCACGCGCATGATCGCCGTTGGCGAGGAGACCGGGAACATTGACGGCATGCTCACCAAGATCGCCGAGTTCTACGAGTCCGAGGTGGATGCGTCGGTCAAGGCGCTGACTTCGATCATCGAGCCCTTGATGATCGTGGTGATCGGCGGCATCGTGGGCGGCATCATCATCGCCATGTACCTCCCGATGTTCAAGATCTTCGAACTCATCGAATAGTGGACTCGCTCGCAACCACGCCTCTGGACAACGGCCGGGTGGCGCGGTTGGTCGAGTCTTACCGGGAACAGGGGGACCGCCGGGCGCTGGAGCGCCTGTTCGAGATGCACGGCAAGCTCCTCAACCACATCGTCCGCCGTTACGCGGCCACTTCTGGAGAGCCATACGAGGACCTGTTGCAGGTAGGCTACGTCGGGCTTCTCAAGGCCGCCAACAACTACGCCACCGATTCGACGGCCCGATTCAGCTCTTACGCATATTCCATGATCGACGGCGAGCTTCGCCACCATTTCCGCGACACCGGGATGGTCAGGAAGCCCCGCTGGGCGCGGAGCCTGTACGCGAGGGTATCGGAGGCGACCGCGAGGCTCACGGGCGAGCTCGGCCGGCCGCCGCTCCTGGAGGAGATCTCGCGCGAGGTCAACGTGGCGCCCGAGGGCGTTTTGGAGCTGATGAAGATCTTCCTCGACACCGACGTGCGCTCTCTCGATGACAGTGCCGGAGAGGCGGACCTCTCGAACATACGCAGCATCGGGTATGAGACATTCTCGCTTCCGATAGAAGACCGAATACAGCTAGAGCAGGCGCTCGATACCCTCTCCGAGCTTCAGAAGAAGGTGGTCTACCTCTTCTTCTACAAGGACCTCTCCCAGACCGAGATCGGAAAGATGCTCGGGCTGCCGCAGCGCAAGATCTCGCGCATCATCGCCGACTCTACCCGCTCTCTGCGCGACCGGCTCTCCTCGGATAAGTAGCTCGTTACCGCCTCGGGACAGGCTTTTCTGTAGAATATCGGCGCTGACGACACTACTCGACGAGGGGGACCGCATTGGCGTTCTGGGGTGAACTTGGAGACAGGATAGTAGGGGCGCCTTCGATCCTCGCGGCGGACTTCGCCAACCTTGCCGAGGAGGTCCGGCGCGCCGCTGAGGGCGGGGCGGAGTTGATCCACTTCGACGCGATGGACAACCACTACGTCCCGAACCTCACCGTCGGTCCGGTCGTGGCCGCCTCGCTCACCGAGGCCGTCGGCCTCCCCGTGGACGCTCACCTGATGGTGGACAACCCGGACAACCTCATACAGCCGTTTATCGACGCCGGGGTAGTAAGCATCTCCGTGCAGCCGGAGGCCGTCACGCACCTGCACCGGACGCTCACCATGATCCGGGACGGTGGTTGCGAGGCCGGTGTCGCCCTCAACCCGACCACGCCGCCGGAGTTCATCGAGTGGGCGCTGCCGTACCTGGACTACGTGCTCGTCATGAGCGTCAATCCTGGTTTCGGCGGACAGAGCTTCATCCCGGAGATGGCGGACAAGGTACGCAGGATCAAGGAGATGACCGACCTGCCCGTTCAGGTGGACGGCGGCATTACCGTCGAGACCGCTCCACTGATGGTCGAGGCCGGGGCGCAAGTGCTGGTCGCCGGTTCCGCCGTGTATCGTGGAGACCCCGTCACCGAGATGCGCCGCATCATCGAAGCCGGCCGCGCCGCTGCCAGGTAACGGCCTTCCTTGTTGAAATCTTGACCGTGTGGTAGCTTTCGCCTGTAGCTTTCGGGGGCGGGTGGAATTCCCGCACCGGCGGTAGCCCGGAGAGGCGAGCCTTTTCCGGGGAGCCCGCGAACCCTCGGCAGGATCCGGGGGTTGAGCCGGTGAGGGCCAGCACTTCCTGGCCGTAGTCCGGCGCCGACGGTTAGAGTCCGGATGGGAGAAAGGACGGCTTGGCAGTCGAGGCCTTCATGGATCGCGCCCGCGACCTCGCGGAGCGCGGACGTTTTACAGCCGCACCCAATCCGCTGGTCGGGGTGGTCATCGCGCGCGACGGCAGGGTTATTGGTGAGGGATGGCACGCCCGCGCGGGTCTTGAACACGCCGAGGTAGCCGCGCTCTCCGCGAACGGGACGGATATGCGGGGCGCCTCGATGTACGTGACGCTGGAACCCTGCAACCACCACGGCCGAACTCCGCCATGCACTGACTCCATCTTGCGGGCCGGGATCTCGCGCGTCGTGATCGGACACCTCGACCCGGACCCCCGCATGCGCGGACGGAGCGTGGAGCTTCTTCGAGGAGCGGGCGTGGAGGTCGAGGTGCTGGACGATCCCGCCTTCGAGCGCCAGAACGAGCAGTTCTTCCATTACATGAATACGGGATTGCCCTTCGTGCATCTAAAGCTCGCGGCCACGCTGGACGGCAGGATCGCGGCAAGCGGCGGCGACAGCAAGTGGATCACCGGCGAGGCAGCGCGCCGGCGCGCTCACGCCCTCCGGGCTGAGGCCGGGGCCGTACTCGTCGGAGCTGGGACGGTCCGCGCCGACGACCCTTCTCTAACGGCCCGCGATGTCCCCGACCAGCCGCCGCCTCTCACTCGCATCGTCCTCGACCCATCGTTGAGCCTTGATCCGGAGAGCCAACTCGCCCGGAGCGTTGATGAAGCTCGCGTCCTCCTCTTCGCTGACAAGACGGTGCTGGACGGACGGGAGAAGAGACTCGAAGCGCTCGGCGTGGAGGTTGTGGGCGCGCCGCGCGGCGAGAACGGCCTGGACCTGGCTTACGTGCTGGCGGAGGCGGGGGACCGGGGCCTGCGCGGGGTGCTGGTCGAGGGCGGTGGCGAGACGGCGGGACGTTTCCTGCGAAGTCGTTTCGTGGATAAGGTCACGGTCTTCTACGCGCCGAAGATACTCGGGGCGGACGGGGTGCCCATGATCGGGCCGCTGGGGATCACCAGCGTGCAGGACGCCCCGCATTTCTCTGTGTCAGGCGTGGAGCAGCTTGGCGACGACCTCGCCGTGACCTTCTATCCCAGGCGTGAGGAGAATGATGTTCACCGGATTGATTGAGACTACGGGTTGGGTGGTCTCCCTGGAGCCCGGCGGGATGGCGCGCCTCGTTATCTCCGCCGGCGAGGTGGCCGCTGACGCCCGCGTGGGCGACAGCATCTCCGTCAACGGCGTCTGCCTGACGGTCGGGGAGATGGAAGGCGATACGCTTACTTTCTACGCCATGCCGGAGACGCTGCGACGGACCGCTCTCGGAGACCTCAAGGAGGGCGCCACCGTCAACCTCGAACGGGCCATGACGCCACAGAGGCGCTTCGGCGGGCACATCGTGCAGGGACACGTGGACGGCGTGGGTTGGGTCGCCGGTGTCCGGCCGGAGGGGGACGCGGAGATCTGGGAGTTTGGGGCGCCGGAATCAGTGCTGCGCTACACCGTCGAGAAAGGGAGCATCTGTGTTGATGGGATAAGCCTGACCGTCGTCGGGGTCAGGGAGAGTTCTCTGACGGTGTCCATCCTGCCGCAGACGAAGGCGGCGACCAACTTGAGCCAACTCTCGGTCGGGGACCGGGTGAACCTGGAGGCGGACGTAATAGGTAAGTACGTGGAGCGGCTGTTGGGGCCGTGGATCGACAGTGTAAGAGAGACCGAGAGGAGCTTCGGAGATGCCGTTTAGTCCGGTAGAGGACGTTATAGAGGACATCAAGAACGGGAAGATGGTCATCGTCTGCGACGACGAGGATCGGGAGAACGAGGGCGACCTGACGATGGCCGCTGAGCTGGTGAGCGCGGATGACATCAACTTCATGGCGACCTACGGGAAGGGTCTTATATGTCTCCCGCTCGCGGGAGAGATCGTTGACCGGCTGGAGATCCCGGAGATGGTCCAGCACAACTCGGCCCGGTTGGGAACCGCGTTTACTACCTCTATCGAGGCGCGGGACGGGATCTCGACCGGCATCTCCGCCGCCGACCGGGCTCACACCTGCCGCGTCGCCGTGGGGGACGAGACAGGACCCGACGACCTGGTGATGCCGGGTCACATCTTCCCGCTGCGCGCCCGGCCGGGCGGGGTGCTGCAGCGCGCCGGACAGACGGAGGCTGCGGTTGACCTCAGCCGTCTCGCGGGCCTCAAGCCGGCGGGGGTCATCTGCGAGATCATGAACGACGACGGCACGATGGCCCGCGTCCCGGACCTTGAGAAGTTCTCGAAGGAACACGGCATAAAGATGGTAACCGTCGCCCAGATCATCGAATACCGCAACACTTACGAGAACCACGTCGAGTTCGCGGTCGAGACGCAGCTCCCGACGAAGTTCGGCGAGTTCCGCCTGCGCGCCTACGAGAATGACATGGACGAGTTGACACATCTGGCGCTCGTCATGGGCGAGCCCGAGGGCAAGGAGAACGTGCTCGTGCGCGTCCACTCCGCGTGCCTCACCGGCGACGCGCTCCACTCGCTGCGCTGTGACTGCGGCGAGCAGCTCGACGCGGCGATGGCCCGAATCGCTGCTGAGGGCGAGGGTGTCCTCGTCTACATGCAACAGGAGGGACGCGGGATCGGACTCCTCAACAAGATGCGCGCCTACCACCTCCAGGACAAGGGCTTCGACACCGTCGAGGCGAACCAGGAGCTAGGTTTCCCGCCGGACCTCCGGGACTACGGGATCGGCGCACAGATCCTGAAGGACCTGGACCTCCACAGCATCAAACTACTTACGAACAACCTGACTAAGGTCGTTGGCCTGCAGGGCTTCGGCCTGGAGATCGTGGAGCGCATCTCGCTGGAGATAACGCCGAACGGCTACAACGACCGCTACCTCGCCACCAAGCGCGAGAAGCTGAATCACGTCTTCGAGAGCCACTAGGAGGACATTGTGGAGAGCGTTAACGGACCGAACCACATAGAGGGTAACCTCTCGGCGGCGGGCAAGTCGTTCGGGATCGTCGCCGCCCGCTTCAACGACTTTATCGTGCGCCCACTGCTGGACGGCGCCCTGGATGCGGTCCGGCGCCACGGCGGCGACGTGTCGCTGGTGGACGTGGCCTGGGTGCCCGGCTCCTACGAGATACCCCTGGCGGCCAAGCAGATGGCCCACTCCGGCCGGTACGACGCCGTGATCTGCCTGGGTACCGTTATCCGCGGCGCGACCGCCCACTTCGACTACGTCGCGGGCGGAGCGGCGGGCGGCATCAGCTCGGCGATGCTGGAGACGAACGTCCCGATCATCTTCGGCGTCATAACGACGGAGACGATAGAGCAGGCCATCGAGCGCGCGGGCACGAAGCTGGGAAATAAGGGTTTCGAGGCGGCGGTCTCCGCGATTGAGATGGCCGATCTAATGAGCCGGTTGGAGGACCGGACACCGGAGGCCGGGCTCTCGCACACCCGGCCGGAGGCGGATTACAGCAGGAGCTAGAGAGGCTAGACGCTCTGGGCGACGGCGGGGCGCCTGTTGACCTCGGCCTTCTGGACCTTGAAGGCCTTCAGACAGGAGGTGCAGACGTACTCGCGCCGGGTAGCGGTGCCTACCTGGATGCGGACCTTCTGGAGGTTCGGGTTCCAACGCCGCCGGGTGGCGCGGAGGGAGTGGCTCCGGGCGTTGCCGAAGCTCGGGGCCTTTCCGCAGGAGTAACAGATTTTCGCCATGTCTCGTCTCCTATGCTAGGATAGCTGTCGAATTCGGGGGCCCAAGTCGCGGCTGCTCGCGCGCCGCGGACCCGGGCATCGGGCGGAAATTGTATCAGATTCTTGGAGAGCGACAGAACGTGCGGAGCCGGATGGTTTCGCGGTGGACTGTGCCGGGAGGAGCGATTTGGAGCGCGGGTTGAGAGGTTCGTTTTCGTGGCGATAAGGATGGCCTTCGTGGTGGCCGCCGCACACGCGGCTCTGAAGTCTCAGGTCGCCAGGGTCAACGCCCTGAACGTCTACCCGGTCCCGGACGGCGATACGGGCACGAACATGCTGCTGACGCTCGAATCCATCCTCAAGGAAGCGAAAGACAAGACCTATGAGAGTGCGGAGGCGGCGAGCAAGGCCGGGGCGCGGGCGGCACTCATGGGAGCGCGGGGGAACTCTGGTGTGATCCTGTCGCAGATGATCCGGGGCGCCTGCGAGGTGCTGGCGAAGCGCGCCTCCCTCACGGCCGAGACCTTCGCCGACGCCCTCGAAGGAGCGCGCGAGCGAGCCTACGCTTCGATCCGCCAGCCCGTGGAGGGCACGATGCTCACCGTGATCAAGGACGCCGCCACCGCGGCCCGCGAGGCCGTGAGGGACCGGAACGTGGACCTTCCGGCTGCCGTCAAGGCGGCGGCGCAGGCGGCCCACGCATCGGTCCGGCGCACGCCGGAGTTGCTCGGCGTGCTGCGTGAGGCCGGGGTCGTGGACGCCGGGGGCTTGGGCGTGGCGATAATCCTGGATGGAATCTATGCCTGTATCACCGGGCAGAAGATCGAAGTGGACGAAGAGGACGAGTCCGGGACGCCGGACCTTGACGCGATCCACGCCGAGGAAGAAGCCTGGGGCTACTGCACGGAGTTCCTCGTGACGGGGTTCGAGGGCGACGCCGGGGAGTTCGAGGACTACATATACGCTTCCGGCAAGAGCGTGCTGGTCATCCCGGATGACGATGTGATCAAGGTCCACCTCCACACCCAGGACCCCGGCAGCGCCCTGACCTACGCGGGTACTTTCGGAAGGCTCTCCGGCGTAAAGGTGGACGACATGGAAGCCCAGGTCCACGCGCGCGGGGACGGAAGCACGGAAAGCTCGGCCGAATCGGCGAGCATCGGTGTGGTGGCCGCCAGCCGGGGCGCCGGGAACCGAAAGCTGTTCGAGTCGATGGGGGCGGTCGTGATCGAGGGCGGGCAGGGAGCGAACCCGAGCGCGGCCGACTTCGCCGCGGCGGTCGACAAGACGGGCGCTCCAGCCGTGATCCTCCTGCCGAACAACAAGAACATCGTCCCGACCGCCGAGCAGGTCGGAGAGCTCGTCGAGGCGGAGACCTACGTGGTACCAACGACGACCATTGCCTCGGGACTTGCGGCGATGGTCGGTTTCGACGGCGAGGGCGAGGCCGATGACGTGGCCGAGGAGATGTGCGAGATCCTCGACACGCTGCGGAGCGCGGAGGTGACGCGGGCCGTGAGGGACGTCCGCATCGGCGACCATGAAGTGTCGGAGGGAGCGTTCATCGGGTTGCTGGACGGAGACCTTCACGCTGTCGGAGAGAGCGTGGAGGAAGTCGCGCTGAAGCTCGCCGAGGATATCCTGGACGATGGGGCGGACGTGATCACGCTGCTCGCCGGAGAGGACCTGGATGGGGAGATCCTCTCGCGGATATCCGACCGGATCAAGGCCCTGGACGAAGATCTCACGGTCGAGGCGAAGACCGGCGGGCAGCCGATGTACCCGCTCCAGATGGTGGCCGAGTGACGACCGCCATCGTCACCGACTCCACGACCAGCCTCGCGCCCGAGCTGCGCGAACGGCCCGATGTCCGCGTCGTCCCTCTGACATTCCACTTCGGCCCGGACGAGACCTACCTGGATAAGGTGGACATGTCGAACGCGGAGTTCTACGAGCGGCTCGCTGATTCCGACGAGTTCCCGACGACCTCGCAGCCACCGGCCGGCGCTTTCGTGGAGGCTTACGAATCTCTATCGGTATACGACGACGTGCTAGTGCTCACGCTTTCGGGCAAGGTAAGCGGCACCTACGAATCGGCCGTGGCGGCGGCGGAGATGGTGGACCGTCCGGTGGAGGTGCTCGACACGCGGAGCGCGGAGATGGGCTCGGGGCTAATCCTGCTGGAGGCCCTGAAGGTGATCGACGAGGGCGGCGAGTTCCGGGACGCGCGGCGGGCCGCCGAGGCGGCGATCCGGCGCTGCAGTATCCTGTTCGCTGTTGGTACTCTGCAGTATCTGGCGAAGAGTGGGCGTATCGGACGGGCGCAGCGGATGGTGGGGACCGCGCTGGACATCCGGCCGGTCCTGGCCCTGGAGGACGGAGAGGTCGTCCCTCACAAGCGGGCGCGGGGACGCAAGCGCCAGATGGCGGCGCTGGTGGAGCAGTTACAGCCGGCGGTCGAGGCGGGGTCCTCGCTGTACTTCGGGCACATAGACGCGCCGGAAGCTGTATCCGAGCTGGCCGCCGCCCTGGGCGTAGAGCAGGAGAGGGTCGCGGAGATCGGGGGCGTGGTCGGTTGCCACGTCGGTCCGGGAGCCTATGGCGTGGCCTACCTCTAGCTCTGGCGCCGCACCGGGCCAGACGCCCGCCCGTCTGAACCTCCCCGAACGCACGACCCTGACGGACCTGCGGGCTCGCCCCGTCACCGGGCTTCCGGGCGTGGGGCCGAGGATCGCGGCGGCGTTGAAGGACCTGGGTATCGAGTCGCTGGCGGATCTGGTATCGCACTACCCGTCACGTCACGAAGACCTGTCGAACGTCAAGAAGATCTCGGACCTCCGCGTCGGCGAGCGCGCTACGGTGATCGGCCGGATAGTGAGCACACGGCCCGTCGGGAAGCCGGTCCGGGGCCGGTCACCAGGGTTCTCCGCGCAGCTCTACGACGGGACGGGATACATCCCGGCGACCGTGTGGGGCCGGGGCTGGTTGCAGGGTCAGCTCGTCCCCGACACCTGGGTGCTGGTCTCGGGCGAGGTGCAGCGGCGCTACGGGATACAGCTCGCGGCCAAGAGCCTGGAGGTGCTGGATGACCGGGACGCGCCGGGCGATGGCGTGAGCGGTCCGCACGCGGGACGGTTCGTGCCCGTGTACCCCGTCAATAAGGGGATACAGACCAGGAGGATGCGGACCCTGATCCACCGCGCGCTTGACGAGGCGGGACGTATCCTCGACCCGCTGCCGGCGGAGGTCCTGGTGCGCCACCGGCTCCCGAACCTTCACGACGCGATGCACGAGGTCCACTTCCCATCGGAGAAGAAACGCCTGAAGTCAGCCATGCGGCGTCTCATCTTCCACGAGCTGTTCATGATCCAGACGGGCCTCGCCGCCCGGAAGGCGCGCATCGAACGCACCGAGCGCGGCGGCCGGCATATCGGCGACGGCTCGCTACTGAACCCGTTCCTGAAAGGTCTGCCGTTCGGACTGACCGGGGCCCAGGAGCGCGTGATCAAGGAGGTCCTCGCCGATATGCGCTCCGAGAAGCCGATGCGCCGGCTGGTCCAGGGAGACGTGGGGAGCGGCAAGACCGTCGTCGCCGTCGCGGCCCTGCTCTCAGCGGTCGAGTCCGGCGGCCAGGGCGCTCTCATGGCCCCGACCGAGGTGCTGGCCGAGCAACACTACCTCTCCGTCTCAAGCGCGCTGGCCGGGTTGCCGGTCCGGGTGGCGCTCTTGACAGGCTCGCAGGGCGCGGCGGAGCGGCGGGAGATGCTGGAGCTGGTTCGAAGCGGCGAGGCAAACATCGTCATCGGGACGCACGCCCTGATACAGAAAGGTGTGGAGTTCCGGGACCTCTCGCTCGTGGTGGTGGACGAGCAGCACCGGTTCGGCGTCGGCCAGCGGATGGTATTCAAGGAGAAGGGCGCGATGCCCGACATGATGGTAATGACGGCGACCCCCATACCGCGGACCCTCTCGCTCACGCTCTACGGCGACCTCGAAGTCTCCGTCATAGACGAGTTGCCGCCGGGCCGCAAGCCGGTCGAGACGGTGCTGATGGACCTCTCGGGCCGCGAAGAAGCTTACGAGGCCGTGCGGCGGGAGCTGGAGGATGGACGGCAGGCGTATGTAATCTGCCCGCTGGTAGAAGAGTCCGAGGCGCTGGAAGACGTTCGGGCGGCGGAGGAGCTGTATGACGAGCTGGCGGAGGAGATCTTCCCGGATCGCAAGGTCGGGCTGTTGCACGGCCGGATGAAGGCGCAGGAGAAGCGCGAGGTCATGGCGGCGTTCCGCGCGGGGGAGATAGAGGTGCTGGTCGCCACCGTCGTCGTCGAGGTCGGGGTGGACGTGCCGAACGCGAGCGCGATCGTGATCGAGGGCGCCGAGCGGTTCGGCCTCTCGCAACTCCACCAGCTCCGCGGGCGTGTCTGCCGCGGACTCCACCCTCCGAAGTGCTTCCTCATCGGCGAGCCGAAGACGGATGACTCGCGAAGCCGCCTCGAAGCCCTGTGCGAGCACCAGGACGGATTCAAGCTCTCCGAGGTGGACCTGGCGATCCGGGGCGAGGGCACCCTCTTCGGGAGCCGCCAGAGCGGTATGCCGGACCTCAAGGTCGCAAAGCTCCTCCGGGACATAGACGTGCTGGTCGAGGCGCGGCGCGAGGCGTTCGAGCTGGTGGCGAAGGACCCGACACTGAAGGCCCCCGTCCACCGGCCGCTGCGGCGTGAGATCCGGGAGCTGCTCGGCGCGGACGTCGAGTGGCTCTTCCGGGAGTAGGAGCGCCGTGCGAGTCATAGCCGGCGAGGCGCGGGGTGTGCGCCTGACGAACGTGCCGCCCGGAGTGCGTCCGACCGCGGACCGCGTCCGGGAGAGCCTCTTCAACCGACTGGGGCAGTTCTTCGACGGCGGCGAGGTGCTCGACCTCTACGCCGGGACGGGCGCTCTGGGCATCGAGGCCCTCAGCCGGGGATGCGAGCGGGCGGTGTTCGTGGAGAAGGACCGGCGGGCCGTGGCGGCAATCCGGGAGAACCTGCGGAGGACGGGGTTTCTGGAGCGCGCCGAGATCCTGCGCGACGATGTAGGTAGAGCCCTAGATGCGCTGGAGGGGCGCGGCGGACAATACAATTTGATATTCATTGATCCGCCATATAGAATCGCGGCGCTGGAGGTCGGCAGCGTACTCATGCGTCTGCGTGCTATTCTGGCGCCCAATGGTAGGGCGGTGGTCGAGACTGGCGGCCTCTCGCCGGAAGTTATAGAGAGCAAGAAAGGGGAGAGCCGGCGCTACGGCGGCACGGTCGTAACTATCTTTGAACGTTCGGACCTCACGATGAACGTGGCCGTATGTCCCGGGAGCTTCGATCCCATCACCGCCGGCCATCTGGACATAATCCGGCGCGCGGCGGGGATCTTCGACCATGTCGTAATCGCCGTGGGCCGGAACCTCAGAAAGGGGCCGAGGCTTACCGCGAGCGAGCGGGCGCATCTTATCGAGACCGTGACCCGCGACATCGACAACGTGTCGGTCGAGTTGATGGACGGCCTGCTGGTCGATTTCGCGCGGGAGCAGGGCGCGCGCGTGATAGTAAAGGGGCTGCGGGCGGTCTCCGATTTCGAGTCGGAGTTCGAGCAGGCGCAATTGAATCGGAACCTCTCCCCGGAGATCGAGACGGTGTTTATCATGTCGGCGGCGGAGTACAGTTTCCTGTCGTCGAGCGCGGTGCGCGAGATAGCGGGCCTGGGCGGAGACGTGCGCGGGCTCGTTCCCGATGTAATACTTGATGTGGTGCGCGAGATATATTCGGGCAGCGGAGAGAAGACAGAGACTACACGACAAAGGATAGGATAAGAGGATGGACGTTCTGGTGCTTATAGACAGGTTGGAGGAGCTGGTGGAAGAAGCCCGAAGCTTCCCCGGCTTCGGCAACACGGCGATGGTCGACCGCGATGCGGCCTTTGATGTCATAGACCAGATGCGCCAGACCATCCCGGAGGAATTGAAGCAGGCGCGCTGGATCGTCAAGGAGCGCCAGGCGATGCTGGACGAGGCGCGTAGCGAGAGCGACCGTATCATCCGGGGCGCGCAGGAGGAGGCCGAGAAGATCACCTCCGAGGAAGAAGTCCTCAAGCGGGCCGAGAAGCGCTCCACCGAGATCATGGAGGACGCGAGGCGCCGGGAGCGCGAGATCCGTCTGGGCGCCGAGGATTACGCCGACGAGGTCCTCGCCAACCTGGAAGACAACCTCGCCAAGCTCCTCGAAGCCGTCCAGCGGGGCCGCTCGAAGCTCCAGGGCGGCGAGGAAGAGCAGGCGCGGTAGAATAACCCCATGAGCAATTCTATCCCCCTCAGGCGTCCGCGCGCCGAGGTCGGAGACCGGTACGAGCAGCGAGCGAGCTTCACCGTTCCGGCGTTCGACCTCTACGGCAGGCATCACGAGATAGAGAACGCCGAGGCCGACGTGGCCGTGACGCGCCTCGCCGAAGGTCTGCACCTGGACCTGGAGGTGCGCGTTGTACTGTCAACGACGTGCGACCGGACCCTGGAGCCGACGGAGGTCGAGCTGCTGTTCGGCGAGTCCGAGTTCTTGCCCGGCCCGAACAACCGGGAGCTGTGTATCCGGGAGTGGGAGTTGGACCTCGTGGGGTATACGGAGCGCGCTCTGCCGAGCGAGGTGCCGATGCAGGTGTTCCATCCCGGCACAACCGCGGTTCGCCCCGAGGAGAGCGCGGAGGAGACCGATCCTCGCTGGCGCGGACTCGGTGGGCTGTTCGCCTCGGGTTTCTAGATTTAATCAACCAATAGCAGGAGGTAAGTCATGGCAGTTCCGAAGAAGAAGACGTCGCAGGCTCGCAGAGACCAGCGCCGGGCGCACCACGCGCTGAAGAGCGCAAACCTGGTGCCGTGCCCGACATGCGGGTATCCGAGGGTGCCGCACCGGGTGTGCCCGGAGTGCGGCAGCTACAAGGGCCGCAACGTGGTCGCCGTCGAGGCCAGCGAGTAACATCCGACCCCGCATCCCGTGCGGATAGCCGTAGACGCCCTCGGTGGAGATAACGCGCCGGGGGAGATCTTTGCCGGGACCCTGGCCGCGGCGCGGCGCCTGCCCGAAGACGAGTTCATCCTCGTGGGAGCGAGCGGCGGGACCCAAACGTTCGCCGGTGCGCGGGAGGTCCCGCCGAACATCTCTTTCCGTGAATCCGGCGGCGCTATCGGAATGGAAGAAGAGCCCGCCGCCGCTCTGCGCTCCCGGCCGGACGCGAGTGTGGCAGTCGCTGCCCGGATGGTGCGGGCGGGGGAGGCCGAAGCGTTCTTCTCCGCTGGCAGTACGGGGGCGACGGTCGCCGCTGCGCTTCTGTCGGTGGGGCGGCTCAGGAGTTGCCGGAGGCCGGCTATCGCGACGGTGCTGCCGTTTCCATCGCCCGTACTGCTTCTCGATGCGGGGGCTACGATCTCGTGCCGGGCGCACGACCTTGTGAATTTCGCTATTCTTGGGAGCGTGTTCGCGAAAAGATATTTCCGGCTCGGCGGCGAGGCCCGCGTTGGTCTGATCAACGTCGGTGAGGAGCCGTCGAAGGGGACCGACCTGACGAAAGAGGCATACGGGATGATGCGGGACTCCGGCGCGATAGATTTCGTCGGCAACGTGGAGGGCCGCGACATCGGACGCGGCGTGGCGGACGTGCTGGTTACGGATGGATTTACGGGTAACGTCGTGCTCAAGACAGCCGAGGGAGTGGCGAGCGAGATCCTCCAGATGGTCCGCTCCGCCGTTACGGTCGGTATCGTGAGCAAGGCTGCCGCAGCCGTCTTGCGTCCGCGTCTGATCGGGGTGCGAGACCAGGTCGATCCCGAGAACTACGGCGGGTCGTTCCTGCTCGGAGTGCGTGGCTCGGTCGTGATCGGCCACGGAAACTCGGAAGCCCGCGGCGTAGAGAACGCACTGCTCGGAATCTCGCGCACCGGCGCAGGGCTCGCCGCGGTACTCGAAGAAGCCCTCGCGGCCTCTCAGACAAAGGAGGCGGAACACTCGTGAGCGGAGCGCCGGTCGGGAAGATAGTGGGCGTGGGCCGCGCGCTAGGCGGGCGCGTGGTCACCAACCACGACCTCGAAAATGTCCTCGATACGACCGACGACTGGGTGAAGACCCGCACGGGGATCAGAGAGCGGCACTTCGTCGCCGAGGGGGAGACCTGCGCCACGCTCGCCACGGACGCCGCTGTTGCGGCGCTGAAGCATGCCGGTGTTACGGGTGAGTCGCTGGACCTTATCCTTTGCGCTACCTCGACCGGGCCGGAATCCATGCCTTCCGTGGCCTGTCTCGTTGGTGAGGCAGTGGGCGCGCCGGGCGTCGGGGCGATGGATCTCGCGGCGGCGTGCGCCGGGTTCAGTTACGCGGCCTCCGTCGCCGATTCGATGATGCGCGGCGGCATCGCGGAACGGGTGCTCCTGATCGGGGCGGACGCAATGACCGCCGTCGTAGATGGCAACGACCGCGCCACGGCGGTCCTTTTCGGTGACGGGGCGGGCGCGGTAGTGCTGGAGCGGGGTGAGGGCGAGTCCGGGTTTGTGGATCATATCCTCGGTGCTGACGGGCGGATGGCTTCTGCCGGGCGAGCCGGGCATCCCGGCGACGAGCAGAAGCTGTATCAGAATGGGCGCGAGGTCTTCAAGTTCGCGGTTCGGATCCTGCCCGAGATGGTAGAGAAGCTCGTCGCCCGTAACGGCATCAGCCTCGACGACGTACAGTACATCATCCCGCACCAGGCCAACGCGCGGATCATCCAGGCGGCGGCGAGGAAGCTGGAGATACCGGAGGAGCGGATAGTCATAAATGTGGACCACTTCGGGAACACGTCGGCCGGCAGCATCCCGATCTCCTACCCGGACATTTACGACGATTTCGAGCCGGGCAAGTACATAATCACGGTCGGGTTCGGGTTCGGGCTTACGTGGGCGGCGAACCTTTACAGGATCTAGGGCTTTTTAGGGATGGAAAGGGGAGGGGTGCAGATAAGGCGAGCGATTGTCTTTCCAGGGCAGGGGACCGTGGGCGGCGAGGTCTCCGGCGGGATCCAGGATGCTGTTCAGCGGCAAGTCGGTGACGGGGAAGTCCCGTACCAACTCTCCGTCTTCGCCAGCTCGGTTCATCTTCTGGGCCGTCTGCGCGAGCACGGCATTAAACCGAACGTCGTGGCCGGGCATTCGCTGGGCGAGTACGCCGCCGCCCATGCCGCCGGAAGTCTCGGCCTCGAGGACGGAGTGCGGCTCGTGGCCGAGAGGGACCGGCTGATGAACGAGGCGTCCCGCGAGAACCCCGGCGCGATGGTCGCCCTGATCAAGGCGGACCCGATGGACGTGGTTTCCGCGGTCGAGGAGGTCGAGGGGGTCGTGGTCGCGGCGAACTTCAACACGCCGCGGCAGACTGTGATCTCCGGCGAGGAGGAGGCGGTGCAGGCGGTCGCGGATTCCGTGAAGGGCCGGAAGGTCCGTCTCGATGTCGCGGGGGCGTTTCACTCACCGCTGATGCTGGAGGCGTCGAGGGCTATGTCGCGGTTGCTGCTGGAGGTCGAGTTGCGCAAGCCGGAGATCCCGATGGTCAGCGCGGTGGATGGCGCGATCCTGGCGACGGTGGATGACCTGCGGCAGGCGCTCACGAACCAGATGCTCTCTCCGGTCAGGTGGGTCGCGGTGATCGAGCGCTTCCGGGACCTGGGGGTGCGCGAGATGGTCGAGGCGGGCGAGGGAGGCACGCTGACGCGCATGCTGCGGGACTTCCCGCAGGACCGCCTGAAGGGAATGACCGCGAAGGAGGCGCTCGCATGAAGGCGCCACTGGGACCGGCGGAGATCCGGGCTCTCATCCCGCACCGTTACCCGTTCCTGCTGGTGGACCGGATCGAGGAGATCGAGCCCGGAATTCGAGCCGTCGGCATAAAGAACGTTACCCAGAACGAGCCGTTCTTCCAGGGACATTTCCCCGACTACCCGGTGATGCCGGGAGTCCTGATCGTGGAGGCGATGGCGCAGGTCGGCGCCGTTGGGGTTATGGCGGTAGAGGAGTACCGCCAGAAGCTGGCGCTCTTCGCCGGGATAGATGGCGTAAGGTTCCGGCGGCAGGTGGTTCCGGGAGACGTGCTGCGGATGGAGGTCGAGATCTCACGCCTCAAGGGAAGCGTCGGACGCGGCAAGGGGCGGGCTACGGTTAACGGGGAGCGGGTCTGCGAGGCGGACCTGATGTTCGCCTTCGCTGCGCGAGGGGAGGTCGAGTGATCGAGTCCGGCAGGGTGGCAGTAGTGACCGGAGGAGGCCGCGGGATAGGACGGGCGATTGCCGTCCGGCTGGCCGAGGAGGGCGCGAACGTCGCCATCTCCTACCGCTCGAACGACTCCGCTGCCGAGGAGACCGCCGCCGCAGTCCGCGAGGCGGGCGTCGAGTGCGAGCTGTTCAAGGGAGATGTGGCGGAGCCGGATGACGTGGCCGCGCTGTTCAAGGGCGCGCAGGAGAAATTTGGGCGCGTGGACATCCTGGTAAACAACGCGGGCACGACGCGGGACAACATCATGCTGCGGATGAAAGAAGAAGAGTTCGACGAGGTGCTGCGGACGAACCTCAAGGGGACGTACCTCTGCACGCGGGCGGTCTTGCGGACGATGGTGAGGGCCCGGTGGGGTCGGATCGTCAACGTCAGCTCCGTGGTGGGGCTGGTTGGGAACGCGGGACAGGCGAACTACGCGGCGTCCAAGGCGGGCATCATCGGGTTTACGAAGAGCGTGGCGCGGGAGGTGGCGCAGCGGGGTATCACGGTCAACGCGGTGGCTCCAGGCTACGTAGAGACGGAGCTAACGGGCAAGTTGCCGGATACGGTGAAAGACCAGATCAAGGCCCAGGTTCCTACCGGGAGGTTCGGGGAGCCGGAGGAGGTCGCCGAGGTGGTCGCGTTCCTAGCTGGCGAGAGGGCCGGATACGTAACCGGGCAGACGCTTGCCGTGGATGGCGGGATGACAATGCAATAGACGTGCGAGGGATGGATTTGCGCTACACTACGCGCTATCTTCACCGGGAGATGGTGAACCTTGTTGGGAGATGGAAGAATCGCAAAGGAGAGACAGAGTGAGCCGAGACGAGATACTGGCGAAGATACAGGAGATTACCGCCGACCGGCTGGGTGTGGACGAGGGCGACGTCACCCCCGACGCCTCCTTCCGCGAGGACCTGGAGGCCGACTCCCTGGACCTCGTTGAGCTGATCATGGAGCTAGAGGAGCAGTTCGGGATGGAGATCCCGGACGACGACGCCGAGAAGATCACGACGGTCGAAGAGGCGGTTGACTACGTGTCGGAGCACCAGGCCGCGTGACGCAGGGCGCTTCAAATGGCAAATGGGCCGGTAACGGCCACGCGCTCATCACCGGCACGGGGGCCGTCACGCCCCTGGGCACCGGGACCGAGAACTTCTGGGACGCGGCGCTCCACGGCAAGAGCGGTGTCGGGGAGATAACCCTCTTCGATTCTTCGCCTTATCCCTCACACATAGCTGGCGAGTGCTCGGACTTCGATCCAACGGACTTCATGAGCAAGAAGGAAGCCCGGAGGATGGACCGCTTCGCCCAGTTCGGGATAGCGGCCGGGATACAGGCCGCCGAGAGCGCTGGTATCGTGGACGTCATCCGGGAGAGACCCGAGCGCGCCGCCATCGTGATGGGGACCGGCATCGGTGGGCTCTCGACCTGGGAGCGGGAGTACAAGGTCCTGAACGAGCGCGGCGCCGGCCGGGTGAGCCCGTTCCTGATCACGATGATGGTCCCGAACATGGCCGCCGGACAGCTCGCCATTATGCTCGGCATCACGGGTCCGTCGCAGTGTCCCGTCCTGGCCTGCGCCACGGGCGGCGAGGCAATCGCGGAAGGCTTGGAGTTGATCCGCCGCGGCGACGCCGACGTGGTGATCGCAGGCTCCTCGGAAGCGCCGATCACACCCCTCAGCATGGCCGGCTTCTGCGCTATCCGGGCGATCTCGACGCGCAACGATGAGCCGCAGCGGGCGAGCCGGCCGTTCGACGCCGGACGCGATGGCTTCGTGATGAGCGAGGGCGCCGGCGCGGTCGTGCTAGAGAGCCCGGAGCACGCGGCCCGGCGCGGAGCGGAGCCAATAGCCGCCGTGGCGGGCTACGGACGCTCGACTGACGCCTACCACGTCACCGCCCCCGACGAGCAGGGCCGGGGCGTGGAGCGGGCTATGCACGCCGCTCTCAAGGACTCCGGTCTGACGGCCGAGGACATCGGGCACGTCAACGCGCACGCCACCTCGACCCCGACCGGCGACGGGCCGGAGACGAAGGCCATCTCGCGGGTCATGCCGCACGCGCTGGTCTCCGGCACCAAGTCCATGACGGGCCATTCATTCGGAGCGGTCGGGGCGACGGAGGGGATCATGTGCGCGCTGGCGATCAAGAACAAGATAGTGCCGCCGACGCTGAATCTGGACGATCTGGCCGAGGACTGCGAGCCGCTCAACTACGTGGGTTCCGAGGCACAGAAGGCGCCGGACCTCCGAGCCGCCATCTCGAACTCGATGGGGTTTGGCGGTCATAATGTCGTCGTAGCTTTCAGGGATGTAGAATAGTTCGATACGAGATGTCCATAAAGGATCTCATAGCGATTCTTCCAGAGCCGCTGAGGCAGCGTTCGCTCACGCACCCCAGCGTCGCGGACCCCTACGACTCTAACGGCCGGCTGGAGTTCCTGGGGGACGCTATCCTGAACACCCGCGTGGCGGAGCTAGTCTTCCACAGCTACCCGGAGCTTCTTGAGGGCGACCTAACTCGCATCCGGGCTCATCTGGTCCGCAAGACGTTCCTGGCTACGGTCGGACGAGGCGAGGGGCTGGAGGAGATCATCGAGAGCTCGGTCATCAACGACTCGGTCATCGCTGACACCGTGGAGGCGATACTGGGAGCCGCTCACCTCATAGACCGCGACCTGGTCGCCCGGACGATAGATGAGATCTTCAATCCTTCCGAGGTAGATACGGACGAGCTTCGTGACTGGAAGACGCTCCTGCAGGAGACGCTCCAGGCGGATGGGTTGCGTCCTACCTACCACGTCCTGTCCAAACAGGGACCGCCGCACCGTCCGAACTTCGTCTCCGAGGTCTCGGTGGACGGCAGGAACGTCGGGACCGGCGAGGGGCACTCCATCAAGGAGAGCGAGCAAGCCGCCGCCCGGGCGGCGCTGGAGATCCTGGGCATCCGCCCGTTGCCGCGCTCGGCGGTCGAGGTACATGTAGGCGCGTAGCGCCTGCTCTACTCTTCTGGCAGCTAATTTGCTGCACTTTCGCGTGCTTTGCGAGTGAATTGTGCGTAAAATGCGTCCGTAGTGCTCTCGGCGGTCTACATCAAGGGGTTCAAGACTTTCGCCCGCCCGGTACGGATGCCCCTCGAAGGCGGCCTGACCGCCATAGTAGGCCCGAACGGGTCCGGCAAGAGCAACATCACGGACGCGGTCCTCTTCGCCTTCGGGGAGCAGAGTCCTGGGGTGTTGCGGGCGGGGGTGATGGGAGATTTGATCTTCTCGGGTTCCGAGACGCTTCCGGCCTCAGGTGTCGCCGAGGTGACGCTTGTCCTGGACAATGAATCCGGCGAGATCTCGCTGCCGTACCAGGAAGTGTCGATCTCCCGCCGCATCTCCCGTAACGGCGACACTGAGTACCGTGTTAACGGCTCTCGCGCCCGGCTCGCCGACGTGCGGGCCGTCGCCGGAGAAGCCGGACTCGGCCGCCATTCCATCCTGCGCCAGGGCGCGGTCGACGCGATAGTGGCGGGCGGTGCCGCCGCCTGTCGTCTGGCGCTGGAGGAAGCGGCCGGACTGGGGGTGTACCGGCGCCGGCGTCTCTCTGCCAGCCGCCGTCTGGAGAAGGCCCAGGCCCAACTGGACCAGAGCCGGCAACTGGAGGCCGAGCTCGCCTCCCAGTTGCGGCGCATCGAGCGGGAAGCCGTGGCCGCGCGGGAGTACCGCGAGGTCGAGGGGCGCTACCGCAAGCTCTCACTGGCCCACCTCTACCGCGTTGCGGATCAGGGCCTCGATGAACGCCGGAAGCAACTCGAACGCTCCGAGAAGTCGGTCGTGGCTCTGTCGGAGCAGGAGCGGGCGTTGCGCGAGGAGGAGGCTGGCATCTCCCCGCAGACGCAGCGCCTTGAGAGCGCCATGCGGAGCCTGGAGCGCCAGGCCGAAGAGCTAGAGGAGGCGGAGGAGGACCTCCGCGCCGAGACGATGCGCGCTGACCGGGCGCTCCTGCGGCTGGAGTCGAGAGCCGGAGGAACAGGCGACCGGCAGCGGAACATTGCCACGCTGGAGGCCGAACTGGAGCGTATAGAGCGCGCGCTGGGGGCGATGCGGCGGGAGTTGGATCTCCTGGAGATAGAACACACCCGTAAGCGCGAGAAGCAGACCGAGCTGCGGCGGATGCTGGATGAGCGCCGGCAGCGCCAGGGGGAGGCCGACAGGTCCAGGTCCAGGATCGCCGCCGAGCTGGAGGGCCTTCGCGGACGCCGCGAGCGTATCCTCGCCCGCGGCACGAAGTCCGGGAACGTGGGGGAGGAGTATCTTCGGGAACTCGCCGAAGTCTCGGGCGAGATCGAGCGACTGACCGAGACTGGCTTCGCGGCTCCCGGACGTAATATTCGAGATACGTTAGGCGGGTTACGCGCCGCCCTGGATGAGCGGGCGGCCGGGATCAACCGCCGCGGCGGCGCCCTGGAGGCCGCTCTTGGCGCTGCGGAAGCCGTGATTCGCTCACTGAGAGATGCCGACACGCAGGACGCTGGCGGTCCCAGGTTGCACGAGGTGATCCGCGCCCGGCCCGGCTTCGAAGGCGCGGTGGAGGCCGCTCTTGGGGATGCGGCGGGCGGGCTCCTGGCCGCGAACGTGAGCGAGGGCATCAAGCTGCTCTCCGAGGGCGAACCGGTCGCCTTGCGTCTGGACGCTCGCCCGGTAGACCACTATGCGGATCATCCCGGGCTGCCGCTGCTCGATTGTGTGGAACTGGTCGACGAGGAGTATGCGGAGGCTGTCGAGCGTCTCCTGGCCGGTATCTACGTCGTAGAGGACCCAGCGCATGACCACCCGGAGAACGGTCATGTAGTGGTCACCCGCAACGGCTTCCGTCTCACCCGAACGAGCGTGCGCCTGCGTTCTGAGGACGGACGCTTCTCCCGGAAGGCGCGGCTGGACCGGGAGCAAAATCGCTTGCGG
>DASSMB010000198.1:0-8893 GCA_035689095.1 Rubrobacteraceae bacterium
TTCTAAGTGGCCGGTGACGTGTCGTTCGTGCCAGGCGAGCAGGACCGCTTCGACGTCCGGGAAGTACTTGTACAGCGTCGCACGTCCGATGCCGGTCTCCTCGGCGATCCGCGACATCGTCACCGACAGCAGCCCGTGCTCGGCCACCAGCACCGCAGTAGCGTCCAGGATCGCGTCATGCACCGCGCGGCGATGCGCCTCAATCGTCTCGTTCCATAGCTTCGGCATCACACCAGTATACACGACGGCGATATCGAGACATTATGATTTGACAATAACATATTGTCTCGATAAACTGCTGCCATCGTGAATGAAAGCACTGACGACCACGCGCGACAGAGAGGAGACGCACATGGCTGACCCGTCCTCCGACACCGGCACACCACGCTGGGTGAAGGTGTTTGGGATCATCGTGATCGTTGTGGTCCTGCTGTTTGTCGTCTTGCAATTCACCGGCGTAGATGGCCACGGCCCTGGTCGCCACATAGGCATCCATACGCTACCCTCCAGTGTCACGGAACGCGGCGTGCAACAGTCATGACCATGACACCCCGCCTCCGCAAGTTAGCGCTCACCGCGCATATCACATCCTCGGTCGGCTGGCTCGGCGCGGTCGCTGCTTTCCTCGGTCTCGCCATCGTCGGCCTGACCAGCCAGGATGCTCAGACGGTGCGTGGCGCCTATCTCGTGATGGAGCCGGCCGCATGGTTTGTCCTCGTCCCGTTGGCTTTCGCTTCGCTGCTCACCGGGCTTGTTCAGTCGCTGGGCACCAAGTGGGGCTTGTTCCGTCACTATTGGGTCCTGTTCAAACTCCTGATAACTATCTTCGCCACCATCGTCTTGCTGATTTACATGGAGACGCTTAGCTTGATGGCAGGCCTGGCGGCGGATCCAAATACCGCTCTCGCCATGGTGCGGGACGATTCCCCTCTCGTCCACACCGTGCTCGCCCTGCTGGTGTTGCTCGTCGCTACGGTGCTGGCAGTGTATAAGCCGCGGGGCATGACCCGGTACGGGCAGCGTAAGCAACACGAACGGCGTACGGAGTCGCGGCCGTAGATGCAGCGATCCGGCCCTGACCTTTGCTTTCCTGGGGTACGTCTTAGAGTAGGCAAGGTCTGAAAGAGACCGCAAGAGTATCTGTCAAGCCTGGGATGAGCGGCTTCGCCCTAAGCTCCCTCCGGCTGGGTGCCGAGCTTCACCCGGACGTTCCGGGGCTCTCCGCCGGGCTTCACTACGATCAGATCCATCATGTCGCCCGGCTTTTTGGAGTTAACGACTTCTATGACATCGTCCGGGTCGGAGACGCGCTTCCCGTCGACCGTCGTGATCACATCCCCAAGAGGCACGGAGCCGCCGGCGATCTCCTTCTCGTCGCCCTTTCCGCCGGATATGCCGGCGTCGTCCGCCGGGCCGTTCGGCACGACCTCGCTAACTATCGCCCCGTTCTTCGGCAGCCCGTACTTGTCGCGGAACTCTTGCTCGGAGAGGGTCGTGTAGGCCCGAAGCTCCTCGACGCCGATCTGGAACATCCGAACCCCGATGTATCCGTGGACGACCTCGCCGTTGGTGATGAGTTGCTCAACCACGCCCTTGACGGTGTTGATCGGGACCGCGAACCCCACGCCCTGCGCGACGCCGTTGCTACCCGCCGAGGCGACCTGCGAGTTGATCCCGATGACGGCGCCCCGCGCGTCGAGCAGCGGCCCGCCGGAGTTGCCGGAGCTTATGGCCGCGTCCGTCTGCACGGCGTCGTTTATGGTGTAGTTGTTCGGAGCCTTTATTGGCCGCCCCGTGCCGCTCACGATGCCCGTCGTGACGCTCAGCCCCACGTTGAGCGGGTTGCCGATGGCGATCACCGGGTCCCCCACCGTAACGCTCTCGGAGTCGCCGAGCGTGAGGGGCTCCAGCGTGTCTTTCGGCGCGTCCACCTTTAGAATCGCCACGTCGGTCGAGGGGTCCTCCCCGACGATCTCCGCGTCCCTGCGCGCGCCGCTCGCGAACCGGACGGAGACGCCGTCGGCCCCGCTCACGACATGCTGGTTGGTCACGATGTAGCCGTTCTTATCCAGGACGAACCCCGAACCGCCTCCCGGACCCATCTCGCTGGAGGCCACGTCCACGCTCACCACGCCGGGACCGTCCCGCGTGTACACCTCCCGCACGGAAGTCCCGGACCCGGAGTCCGAGGACGTTGCCCCATCTTCCGGCGCCGCCTCGGTGATCGTCACCTCATCCGGCGCCGGCCCGCCGACCGACTCCCCGCTCCCCAAGCCCGACATTCCGATAAATACCAGAAGCGCGGCCACCAGACCTCCGACAATGGCGGAGAAGAGCGCCGTCAGTATGGTCTTCAGGAGAAGTTCCTTCCGTAGCTTGATCCCATTATATTCGCCGCTCTGGGCGGCGCGCCTAGTTCAGGCTGTCTATCTTCCACTCGCCGTTCTGGTCTACTAGCGTGGCCGTGAGACTTGGCCGGTCGGTCCGGTTCGTATGCCGCGCGATGGTGCTGAAGGTGACCGTGACTGTATCGCCGTTAACCTTCGCCGTCGGGCCATCCGTGAACTCGACACTCTCCAGGTCCTGAAACTGGCTCGTCCACGACTCCCGGGAACCCAGTCTCTGCTGGTAACCCGTCGAGAGGAAGTTCCAGGCGTCCTGATAGTTGTCGCTGGCGGCGACCGCGTAGTGATCTCGGATCGTCTGCTCCGCCGCCTGCGCCGTGAGTCCCTTCGGCTGCGTCGGCTCCGTGGTTTTCTCCGATTTCGGCGGGGACGGCTGCTGCGTGGTCTCCTGCTTCGCCGGCGTCGTGGCCTGCGGGGAGTTGTTCCCCGAGCTGCCGGACGATTTGGCGGAGTTGGAAGGTTTGCCGCCGTTCGGCTTATCCGCGGACTGCCCGTTCCCGCCGTTGCCACCCAATAGCGCCGGGAGAGCTATGGCGGCGACGAGGGCGAGGATGACCAGAAGAGCGAGGATTGCGAGGAGCGTCCGCAGCCTATTCCGGCTGATATCTCGTACCGGCGCGGCCTGCGTCGCCTCCTCCTGGTTGTTCTGGCGGGTTGGTTGCTCCGGCAGTGGCGCGGCATAGAGGCGAGTGTCTTCGGCCTCAGAATCTATCCCCGCGAGCCGGGATTGGACCTCTTCCGCCGAGGGCCGCTCGTCCGGGTCCTTAGCGAGGCACTCCAGGATCAGGGCCTCCATCGGCGCGCCGATGGAGCCGTTTAGTTCTCTGGGTGGCGGCGGCGGCTTGGAGACGTGCTGGCTCGCGACGGAGAGGGCGCTTCCGGAGAACGGCGGCTCTCCGGTCGCCGCCTGGTACAGGGTGGCCCCCAGAGAGTACACGTCGCTCTTCGGTGTCACCTTCTCTCCCTGGAGTTGTTCCGGGGAGGAGTACAGCGCCGTCCCCAGGTAGGCGCCCGTCCTGGTGGGATGGCTCGTCGTGGTGGCGTCAAGTGCGCGGGCGATGCCGAAGTCCGTCAGCTTGGGGCGGCCGTGCTCGTCCAGCAAGATATTGTGCGGCTTTATGTCGCGGTGGATCACGCCGCGCTCGTGGGCATGCGCGAGCCCGGCGGCGACCTGCGCCCCGAGCTTCGCCAGGTCCCCGGTCCTCATCGAGCCTTTCTCGTCGATCAGGTCCTTCAAGTCTCCGCCGGAGAGGTACTCCATGACGATATAGGAAGACTCTTTCCCTTCGAATTCGGCCTCGCCGGCGTCGTAGACCTGCACGATATTGGGATGAGAGAGCCCGGCTGCGGTGCGCCCCTCGCGCCGGAAGCGGGCGCCGATGTCCGAGTCGCCGTAACCGTGACGCAGGATCTTGACCGCCACGGCGCGGTCGAGCACCTCGTCGCGCCCCAGGAAGACACGCGCCATGCCACCGGAGCCGATCTCCCGCTCCAACATAAATCTCTGCGCCAGACGTGTCACGCAGGTGATTATAGAGGTTTTTGGTTCGCTATCGGAGAAGCCGGCAGACGCGGCCCTGACAGGCCCGAGCTTCCCTAGATGACTTCCCGGCCCATCGCGCTCGCGAACGGCTGCAGGACGTCCTTCAGCCCCATCAGCGCCTCGACCGGCAGGGCCTGCTCCGCGTCGCAGAGCGCCTCCTGCGGGTCATGGTGCGACTCGACCATCAGCCCGTCGGCCTCCGCGGCGACGCTCGCCTTGCTGAGAGGGACGACCAGGTCGCGCCGTCCGGCGGCGTGGGACGGGTCTACTATCACCGGCAGGTCCGTCAGACGCTTGGCGACGATGACCGCCGAGAGATCCAGCGTGAAGCGCGTGGAAGTCTCGAACGTGCGGATGCCGCGCTCGCAGAGGACCACGTTGTCCCCGCCCGCGGCGGTGATGTACTCGGCGGCCAGGATCCACTCCTCCACGCTCGCCGCCAGCCCGCGCTTGAGGACCACGCCATGGTCCGTCCCGGCGATAGCCGCGCCGACCCGCTTCAGCAGGGAGAAATTCTGCATGTTGCGAGCCCCGATCTGAAGGATATGGGCGTGCTCCATGATCATCTCGATGTCGTAGGGGTCCATGACCTCCGTGACGACCTTCAGACCCAACCCGCCGCTGACCTCCGAGAGGATCTTCAGTCCCTCCTCGCCGAGACCCTGGAACGAGTAAGGGGAGGTGCGGGGCTTGAAGGCGCCGCCGCGGACGTACTCGAATCCCGCCGCTTTCACGGCTGTCGCAGAGGCGACGAACTGGTCGTAGCTCTCGACCGTGCAGGGACCGGCGATCACCCGGAAAGAGGAGGGTTGGATCATGCCGTTGGTGGTCTTTACGTGGGTCTTTACGTCCGTTGAAACGTCCATCGCTATTTGGAAAACTCCCCGCGTTGAATCTCTAAATCACGGATGCGGTGCAGGATGATCTCGAAGATCTCGCGCATCGAGGAGTCGTAGATCGGCCCCTCGTTATACTCGACGGCCCGGCGCAGGATCTCCTCTTCGCGCTTGGGGTCGAAGACCGGAATCCCGGCCTCCGCCTTTATCGTGGTGATCTCCTGCACTATGCGCGCCCGCTCGTTGAGAGCCCGGATGAGGTCACGATCCACCGCGTCCACCCGCTCCCGTAGAGCCGCTACCCTGTCTCGCATCTCCGCGTCTGCCATAAGACCTGGGATTGTATATGCCACGTGAATATAAGGCAAACCCTGAGACTATCGGGATTCGGATTCGAGCCACGAGCAAGAGATCGCCAAAACCCGTTGCAAGCTATCCCTCCGGGGTCTAGTCTATTGAAGCCGCTCGGCTGGAGCCGCCCGGCTACGCCGAAAAGATCCCAAGGAGAAGCTGCTTGAAGTTCAGACCGGAGCTTGACCCGCTGAGACCATACGTACCGCCGAAGACCTGGAGGATGTCGGCCGAGGGCACGGACGAGAACCGCTACGCGAAGCTGACCTCGAACGAGCTGGCCTTCGGCCCGCTCCCGGAGGCGGAGGCGGCGCTCTCCGAGGTGCTGCCCCGCGCCAACCGCTACCCGGACAGCCACGTCTCAAGGCTCCGGCAGGTCATAGCGGACGCCAACCCCGGCACCGAGACGCGCAACGTCCTCGTCGGCAACGGCTCCAGTGAGGTCCTCTTGAACTCGCTCCAGTTGCTGCCGGGAGGCGGCGAGATCGTCTACCCCTGGCCCTCGTTCAGCCTCTACCCGATGGTCTGCGCCGTACTCGGCATGACAGCCCGCCCGGTCCCGCTGACGAAAGAGAATGAGATCCCCGCCGAAGCGCTGCTCTCCGCCGTGGGCGACCGGACGCGGGCCGTGATCCTCTGCAACCCCAACAATCCCAGCGGCACGTACCTCACGCTGGAGGAGGTCCACAACTTCGCCGACGCCCTGCCGCAAGAGGTGCTCCTGATCCTGGACGAAGCCTACGTGGAGTTCGTGGACGACCCGGCCTTTGTGGACTCCCATACCCTGGGTCTCGAAAGGGAGAACGTCGTCGTCGCCCGCACCTTCTCGAAAGCGCACGGGCTGGCGGGTCTCCGGTGCGGCTACGGCATCGCGTCCGGGAGGATCGCCGACTACGCCGAACGGGTCCGCTTCCCCGTCTCCGTGAACCTCGCCGCCCAGGTCGCGGCCACGGCCTCGATGCTCGCGCGGGAGAAAGTCGAGAAGCGGGCCGAGTTCGTGATCCGGGAACGCCGACGGCTGCAAGAGGCATTCGAGAGCGCGAACCTGGACTTCATCCCCTCGCAGGGCAACTTCGTGATGGTCCGGTTCGAGGCGGAGGAGTTCGAGAAGTCCGGGGTGCTGGTGCGGGAGGGTGCGGCCCTGGGGTATCCGGGATGGAGCCGGGTAACGGTCGGCAACTCCGAGGAGAACGACCGGGTAATAGCTTCGCTCGGGGCTCTCGGCTAGGGGATGGCTCGCTCGCTAGGAATCGTCGGCGTCGGACTGATCGGGGGTTCCGTCGGCCTCGCCGCCCGGAACGCGGGCTGGGAAGTCGTCGGCGTGGACGCCCCTGGGGTACTGGAGAAAGCCGTGGAGAACGGCGCCATACACCGCGCCTCCACGATAAAGGAAGTCCGCGGCGCGGACCTCGTCGTGCTCGCCGCCCCCATCTCGAAGGTGACGGGGCTCGTGGCGGACCTGGCCCCCACCGACACCCTCGTCACCGACGTCGCGAGCGCCAAGAGCGCCATCGTGCGCGCGGCGGAGGAACAGAAGCTGCGTTTCGTCGGCGGGCACCCGATGGCCGGGAGCCAGCTCGCCGGGGTCGCAAACGCCCGCGAAGAGTTGTTCAAGGGCGCCCGCTACTTCCTGACCCCCACGGAGCGCACAGATCCCGACGACTACCGCGAGGTCGCCACCTTCGTGCGGGACCTCGGCGCCGTCCCGACGGCCGTGGACCCCGAGAAGCACGACCTGCTGATGGCCGCCCTCTCGCACCTGCCGCACCTGATGGCGGCGGCGCTCCTGAAAGTCGCCTCGGACATCTCGCCCGAGGCGCTCTCCTTCGCCGGTCCCTCGTTCCGGGACCTCACGCGGGTCGGGGCGTCGAACCCGGAGCTATGGTCGGACATCCTGGCGGAGAACGCGCCGGCTCTGGGCGAGGCGCTCGGTGCCTTCGCGGGAGCGATGGCGCAGCTTGGAAGCGAGATAAAAGACCGCGAGGTTATGGAGGGCCGCTTCCGGCAGGCCCGCGAAGCCTATGACGCCCTCGGCGGAATCCTCGTCGAGAAGAGCGGCGAGAACATGGACGTGGCTATCCCCGTCGAGAACCGTCCCGGCGTCTTCGCCGAGGTAACGACCCTCATGGGCTCGAACAGCATCAACATCCTCGACCTCTACGTCCGCCACTCGAACACCGAACGCGCCGCCCTCGTCCTGACGCTCGACGCCGGAGACGCGGTCAGGGCGCGGGAGCTTCTGCGTAGGGCGGGTTTCGGGGCCGAGATCCAGAGCTAGACCGGTCCGGTCTCGCGGCGATCCGTGCGACCGCCTACGGTATCGGGATGTCGGAGATGGTGAACGGCAGGTCCGGATTTCCGGACTCGCGCGCGTCGAACTGCGAGTTGACCACGAGCATCCGGTCGTTGTACTCGGCTATCGTGGTAGGAGATTTGAAGGAGGAGCCCGAGAACCCTTCTCCGACCTCGCCGTTCGTAAAGTCCTTCGAGAGCTGGACGGGTAGGATCCCACCCCCCGCCACGGCGTAGAGCGTGCGGCCGTCGAGCACCATGCCGTCACCGGCGACTTTGTCTCCGCCCAGGTCAATCTCCGTCACCTTCTTGTTCCTCGTGTCTATGCGGAAGAGTTGCCCCGTGCCGGAGTGGGTGACGATCAGGTAGCGTCCGTCTCCGGTTGCGACGATGCCGTTTAGGTTGAATCCGTCCTGGTACTTGATGGGCGTCTCCGTCAGGTCCAGGTATTCCTCGAACTCGTACCCGTCTCCTGTCGCCGCGAGCCGGTAGAGGACCGGGCTGAAGGAGTCGGTGAAGTACGCATCCCCCGACGGGACGACCGCCACGTCGTTTATGAATGTCTTTTTCTGCCCGTTTTGGAAGCTGTCCACGAGGTCGCCGCTTCCCGTATCGTAGACGAACATCCCGCCCGTATCGCCGCCGGAGACGAACAGCCGGCTCCCATCCTCGTTCAGTTCCAGGCCGATGGCGGAGCTTCGGTCGTCCCGGCCGCCTTCGAGAAAGACATCGGCGCTACCGCCGCCTTCCTTCACGGAACCCCGGAAGATCTCACCATTCGACGTGCTGCCGACGAAGTAGTCGCCGCTGGATCGATCGTAGACGACCCCTTCCGGGTAGACCTCCTCACCCGGAAGCTCGTAGCTCCAGGTATCGCCCGAAGCCTGAGCAGTGGTCGTACCGCCCTGTCCCGAACCCTGTTCCGTCTCGCCCCCGCAGGCCGCGAGCGCGCCGGAAAAGATGAAAAACAGAAGGGCGTACAGTCCGGGAAGCGTTCCCCGGCGGCCTGCCGTAACGGTGTTACCTGCCATCTCGTCCTCCTGGAGTAGCCTGTGTTGCCGCCAAACAACACCACACTCGATATATACCTCGACCTACCGGAAGTCGTTCGTGGCCGGGAGGAAAAGCTGTGCGTAAAGGATGCGGATCGACCTCTACCTGCCGAGCAGGTGCCGAAGCGCTCCTTCCAGCTCCGGGTAGCGGAAGTCGTAGCCGGTCGCCTTCAACTTCGCGGGCTCCATGCGCTGGCTCGACAGGAGCAGCGCGTCCGCAACTTCACCGAGCATGAGCCGCGCTGCGGGCGCCGGGAGCGGCAAGACGGTCGGACGCCCGAGCACCCGGCCCAGTACCTTCGTGTACTCCGCGTTGGTCATCGGGTTAGGAGAGCCGACGTTGACGGGGCCGCTCACGCTCTCGTGCGTTAGGGAGTGGACGATGGAGCCGGCCACGTCGTCGAGAGCGACCCA